>NZ_CP160035.1:304285-608571 GCF_040703125.1 Flavobacterium ovatum | reverse complement strand
TTCGGAAAAAGTTGCGGATACAGTTAGTCTCGCAAAAGCCTATGGCTATTTAGGAGATTATTATCGGATAAAAGCAGTTTCAGATTCTTCTTTCTTATTTTATTATAAGGCGGAAAAAATTTATGATAGACATAATGACAAATATGAATTGGCTAAAACACTAATAAATAAGTCAGATTTATTGTTTAGAGTTGGTGATTTTATCAGTAGTGAAAAAGAAGTTTTTAAGGTGCTTAGATTGCTTAAAGACGACAAAAATTTAATTGTTAAAGAAATTCATTATGACGCCTATAATACATTAGGAATGGTGTATAATGGATTGAGAGAGTTCGATAATGCAATTATTTATCATAATAAGGCGCTAAAAACCCTTGCTGAAACGGAAATAATTGGAAAAAGTCAAACTATGGCGATTTCCTATTTAAACCTTGGATTAGTGTATGTGAATTTGAAAAAATATGATATAGCTAAAGATTATTTTACCAAGGGTATAGAACAGCAAAATATAGATAATCAGGATTCTAATATTTATGCTTTATTGTTAGACAATTTAGGATATTCCAAATTTAAACTAAATGATCAAGATGGTTTACCTGAACTGTTTTATAAATCTTTAAATATTAGAGATAGCTTTAATTTTAAATCAGAGATTCCATTAAACAAAATACATCTTTCAGAGTATTATAATTTTAAAAAGGATAAAGTGCGGTCTTTGAAATTTGCTATTGAAGCACTTGCTGCTGCGAGAAAAATCAATTCGTCACGTGAAATTTTGGCGGCATTGAAACATATTGCCATTATTGATCCGAAAAATGCTGGAAAATACTCTAAGGAATACATCACTCTTAATGATGAATTACAGAGGGAAGAACGTAAAGTAGGTGAAAAATTTTCTCGTATTCAATTCGAAACAGATGTGATCAAAGGAGAATATACAGACTTGGAATCTAAAAATAGAAATTTAGTTTATGTTTTTAGTTTCTTTATTATTATAGGTCTGTTTATCTATATAGTAAAATCTCATAAAACTAAAAACAGAGAGCTTCAATACAAGCAGCGTCAGCAGCAAGCAAACGAAGATATTTATAATTTGATAATTACTCAACAAAATACGATAGAAACGAGTAGGGTTGAAGAGAAAAAGAGAGTAGCGCAAGAACTACACGATGGTGTTTTAGGAAGAATGTTTGGTGTTAGAATGAATTTAGAAGGGTTGAATAGCTATAATGATGATTTAGCTGTTTCGCAAAGAAAAAGTTATATTGTAGAGTTAAAAAATATTGAACAAGATATTCGTGAAATTTCACACGATTTGAATAGGGAAAAATCAGAATTAATTAATAACTTCGTAGCGATTGTTGATAATTTATTTGAAGAACAGAGAAAAACCTTTCCATCTAAATTAATTTCGAATATTGATAGTTCTATAAATTGGGATATAATGCCTAATGGGATAAAAATTAATCTATTTCGAATCATTCAAGAATCATTGCAAAATTGTAATAAATATGCTAATGCAAACTCAATTACTGTCGAAATAAGAAAGGTAAATGAGAATATTAATTTATCAATTCAAGATGACGGAATGGGGTTTAACGTTAATTTAAAGAAAAAAGGAATTGGATTGCAAAATATGACATCTAGAGCTAAAGAATGCAAAGGAGAGTTTAATGTGAAATCCAAAAATGGAGAAGGGACAAAAATAACTGTAATAATACCTATAGAACAAAAACAAATACCCACATAGAGATGAATATTGAATCAGTTTCTAAAACCAAAAAAAATATTTTAATTGTTGACGATCATCCTTTTATTATTCAAGGATATAAAAATGCAATTACTAGATATGAGCCCAATCAATTTGAGTTTATTATTGCTGAAGCCAAAGATTGCGAATCTGCTTTTCATGTTATAACAAATCCGGAACATAATTTTGATATTGCTTTTTTAGATATCAGTATGCCTTCTTTTGAAGAAAAAAACCTTTTCTCTGGTGAAGATTTGGCTAAGTTGATTATCGAATACATGCCCGATTGTAAAATCATTATGTTGACGATGTTTACAGAGTTTTTAAAGCTGAAAACATTAATTAGTAGTATAAACCCAAGAGGGTTGGTTATAAAAAATGATTTGACTTTTGATGAATTACTTTTTGCTTTTGATAAAGTAATAAAAAATCAAATTTATTACAGCAAGTCAATCTTAGAGATGTTAGAAGCTCACGACAATACAATTGAAGTTGATTTATTCGATAAGCAAATTTTATTTCATATGTCTAAAGGGACAAAACTAAAAGACCTTCCGCAATTTGTTCCAATTTCAATAAATGCCATTGAAGTGCGAAGGGCTAATTTAAAGGAGTTGCTAAATGTCTTAAGTGATTCAGATGCGGATCTTGTAAAAGCAGCAAAAAGCAAGGGATTGTTGTTTTAGACACAAATTAAAGTGTATGAAGGTATAAAAAAACCGCAAATTCAAAGAATATTTCTTGAATTTGCGGTTTTATGGTATTTATAAGTAGCGTTTATTCACTTAAAGCATTCCAGCCCCTAGCTTTCAATGCTATTTTGGTATTGGCACGAGTTACAAGGTGGATGCCTTCATTTTCTTCTGTCATGTGTCCAATAATTGAGAAGTTTGGATTTCCTTTAATCTTATCGAAATCTTCAATTGGAATAGTAAAAAGCAATTCATAATCTTCACCTCCATTGATCGCTACTGTCGTACTGTCAATATCAAATTCTTCACAAACATTGATAAATTGAGGATCTAAAGGCAATTTGTCTTCGTATAGATTACAGCCCACTTTGGATTGTTTACATAAATGAATAATCTCAGAAGATAAACCATCTGAAATATCAATCATTGATGTTGGTTTTACTTCTAAAGCGTGCAATAAAGTGCGAACATCTTTGCGAGCCTCTGGTTTTAATTGGCGTTCAATCAAATAAGTATAAGCATCTAAATCAGGTTGCGCATTTGGATTCACCTGAAAGACTTGTTTTTCTCTTTCTAAAACTTGTAGTCCCATGTATGCAGCTCCAATATCCCCTGTAACAACTAATAAATCGGTTGATTTTGCACCATCTCTGTATACAATTTCTTCTGCATCTGCTTCACCTAAAACGGTAATACTAATAATTAGTCCTTTTTGAGAAGAGGTAGTGTCTCCACCAATAACATCAACCTTGTATTCATTTGCGGCATGGGTGATTCCGGCAAATAATTCTTCCAAAGCCTCTAGCGGAAAACGATTGGATACCGCGATTGAAACTGTGATTTGGGTAGCTTTAGCATTCATGGCGCAAATGTCAGAAACATTCGTTACCACCGCTTTATATCCTAAATGTTTTAAAGGCATATATGCTAAGTCAAAATGAACCCCTTCAATCATAAGGTCTGTAGAAACCACTACTTTTTTGTCTTTAAAATCTAAAACTGCAGCATCATCGCCAATTCCTTTAAGTGTAGAGGGTTGATTGATTCCGAAATTTTTTGTCAAATGTTCAATCAATCCAAATTCGCCCAATTGAGCTATACTAGTACGTTGTGGGTTTTTATCTTCTATCATGGCTTCTATAAGGAGTGAAGTTTACACTTCAATTACTAAAATAATTATATCTAAAATTTAGATTGCAAATATACAAAGAAATACCCCCTATAAAATTTATGGTTATTGGGTATTTTTTTGCACCTTTAAATTATTAAAACAACAAACATGAACTTAGTTGATATTGTCACCCTTACAGTAAATCCCGCTTTGGATAAAAGTACTCATTTTAAAGGATTAGTAGCAGAGCAGAAGATTAGATGTGCTGAGCCTAGATTTGATGCTGGTGGAGGTGGAATCAATGTATCTAAAGCAATTGCGCGTTTAGGCGGTACATCAGTAGCGGTTTACACTTCGGGTGGAGCAACAGGGCAATTATTGGAAGATTTAATTGCCAAAGAAAACATTTTCTCTCAAGCAATTTCAGTTCAAAATTGGACAAGAGAAAGCTTTGTGGCAGTAGACGATCATACTAATTTGCAATATCGTTTTGGATTCTCAGGTGGTAAAATTGACGACGCAGAAGTAAAAACAATATTAGCAATAATTGAAAAGGTGGAAACCAAATTTCTGGTAGCTAGTGGAAGTTTGAACGAAGGATTGTCAACAGATTTTTATCAGAAAGTCGCGCAAATTGCGAAGAAAAATAACTCGAAACTCATCGTAGATACTTCTGGAGAGGCACTGGCTAAAATCTTAGAAGTAGGAGCTTATCTGATAAAACCAAACGTAGGAGAACTAGCAAAATTAATTGGAGTCGAAAAACTCGAAATGGAGGAAGTTAATCAGGCGGCAAAACAAATTATTGAAAAAGGTGGCGCCGAAATAGTGGTGGTTTCACTCGGTCCACAAGGTGCTGTTTTGGTTACTAAAGATCTGTATGAATATGTACCAGCTCCCAATGTAGTTAAAAAAAGTACTGTAGGTGCTGGAGATAGTATGGTGGGAGGAATTACTTGGGCATTGTCGCAAAATAAAAGTTTACAAGAAGTCATTCGTTGGGGAGTAGCTTGCGGGTCTGCTGCAACGATGAACGAAGGTACACAATTATTTAAGCCAGAAGATGCCAAAAGATTGTTTGAGTGGTTGAAGGATAAATAGTTTACTCTATAATAGAATTGAAAATATAAATCATAAAAAAACCTGATAATTGTACATCATCAGGTTCTCTCTATAGTCTATTTTCTTTATTCAAAAAAAATTAATCATTCAATTTCAAAACAGCCATAAACGCTTCTTGCGGAATCTCAACATTCCCTACAAGTCTCATACGTTTTTTACCTTTTTTCTGTTTCTCCAATAACTTACGTTTTCTCGAAATATCCCCACCATAACATTTGGCAGTAACATCTTTACGTAACGCTTTGATGGTTTCACGCGAAATCACTTTCACCCCAATCGCCGCTTGAATCGGAATATCAAATTGTTGTCTCGGAATCAATTCTCTCAACTTCTCACACATCTTTTTACCAATAGAGTAAGCGTTGTCCGTGTGCATTAATGACGATAAAGCATCGACAATAGTAGCATTCAATAATATATCGACTTTCACCAAACTAGACGTTCTCATTCCAATTGGTGTATAATCAAAGGAAGCATATCCTTTAGATACAGTCTTCAAGCGGTCATAAAAATCAAATACAATCTCTGCTAGAGGCATGTCAAAAGTCAATTCAACACGTTCCGTTGTCAAATACGTTTGGTTGGTAATCAAACCACGTTTTTCGATACATAAACTCATTACGTTACCAACATAATCAGACTTCGTGATGATAGTCGCTTTGATAAAAGGCTCTTCCACATGATCCAAACGAGAAGGCTCAGGCAAGTCAGATGGATTGTTTACAATCAAAATCGTATCAGGCTCCTTTTTGGTGTAAGCATGATACGAAACGTTAGGAACAGTAGTAATTACTGTCATGTTAAACTCACGCTCCAAACGCTCTTGGATAATCTCCATGTGCAACATTCCTAAGAATCCACAACGGAAACCAAACCCTAAAGCCGCAGAGCTTTCTGGTAAAAACACCAACGACGCATCGTTCAATTGTAGTTTTTCCATCGAGTTTCTCAACTCTTCATAATCCTCAGTATCTACAGGGTAAATTCCAGCAAAAACCATTGGTTTTACATCTTCAAAACCCTTAATTATATTCGTTGTCGGTACTTTCGCATCCGTCAACGTATCTCCTACTTTTACTTCTTTTGCTTCTTTAATTCCAGATATCAAGTATCCAACATCACCAGCCGAAATCACTTGTTTCGGAACTTGGTTCAATTTCAACGTACCAATTTCGTCTGCAAAATATTCATTGCCGGTAGCCATGAATTTTATCTTCTGACCTTTTTTAATTTGTCCGTTTTTCACACGGAAAATTACTTCAATACCACGAAATGGATTGTAATGCGAGTCAAAAATCAAAGCCTGTAACGGCTCATCGATATTTCCTTTTGGTGGGGGGATTTTTTCAATAATCGCTGCTAAAATATTTTCGACACCAAAACCTGTTTTTCCCGAAGCATGAATAATATCCTCCAATTTACAACCTAGCAAATCAATAATATCATCACTTACCTCTTCAGGATTCGCCGATGGTAAATCAACTTTATTCAAAACCGGAATAATTTCCAAGTCATTTTCCAACGCCAAATATAAATTTGAAATCGTTTGTGCTTGGATACTTTGTGCTGCATCAACAATCAAAAGGGCTCCTTCACAAGCCGCAATCGAACGCGAAACCTCATACGAAAAATCGACGTGTCCCGGAGTATCAATCAAATTCAGGATATATTCCTCTCCCTTATAAGTGTATTCCATTTGGATTGCATGACTCTTAATCGTAATTCCACGTTCACGTTCCAAGTCCATGTTATCCAGCAATTGCGCCTTCTCTTCACGAGCCGTCACAGTTTGAGTTGCCCCAAGCAAACGGTCAGCAAGCGTACTTTTACCGTGGTCAATGTGTGCAATAATGCAAAAATTCCTTATTTTTTTCATTCTATCTAAATATCAATAATGTATGTCGTCTCAATTAGGGCGTGCCGGCAGAATCCCGAAGGGTCGGGAGCCGTCGGGCTAATCGTTCCCGCTTTTTTTATTTTTCAATTGCCACGGGTTTAAACCCGTGGCAATTGAAAAATAAAAAAGAGCTCCACTACTATCCCTCACGCAAAACCAGACAATTAATCTGCAAATATACGCTAAATTCGGTAGCTTCAAAGTCTTATAGTACAAACCAATGACAAAGATTTTAAAGTTTAGAAAAGCTCATTATTTTTTTATTATTTTGCGCATCTCTGCGTCTTCTTTGTGCGTCTTTGCGAAACGAAATAACCTACTAAAAACTATATTACGAAGGCTTTATTCTTTAATCTTTTTTCTATTCTCTTAAAAAGCGTAATTTTGCACAAAATTTAAGCAGATGATTAAGATTGGCAACATAGAATTACCAGATTTCCCATTACTACTTGCACCCATGGAGGACGTGAGCGATCCGCCCTACCGTAGATTGTGTAAGATGCATGGTGCCGATATGATGTACTCTGAATTTATTTCATCCGAAGGTCTTATCCGTGACGCCATCAAAAGCCGAATGAAATTAGACATCTTCGACTATGAACGCCCAGTCGGAATCCAGATTTTTGGTGGTGACGAAGAAGCCATGGCCTTGTCTTCAAAAATTGTTTCTGCCGTAAACCCCGATATTATTGACATCAATTTTGGTTGTCCCGTCAAGAAAGTAGTTTGCAAAGGAGCTGGAGCTGGAGTTCTTAAAGATGTTGATTTAATGATTCGCTTAACCCAAGCCGTTATCGATAGTACTCATTTACCCGTAACCGTAAAAACCCGATTGGGTTGGGATGATAATTCCATCAATATTGATGAGGTTGCCGAGCGTTTACAAGATATTGGTGTTGCCGCTTTGAGCATTCACGCCCGTACAAGAGCGCAGATGTACAAAGGTCATTCCGACTGGTCACATATTGCCCGCGTCAAAAACAACCCAAGAATCACCATGCCTATTTTCGGAAATGGAGATATCGACAGCCCCGAAAAAGCATTACACTATAAAAATGAATACGGCATTGACGGAATCATGATTGGCCGTGCAGCCATTGGTTACCCTTGGATTTTCAACGAAATTAAACATTTCTTCAAAACTGGTGAGCACTTGGCAAAACCAACCGTAGTCGATAGAGTAGAAGCCGTACGTAACCACCTAACCTGGGCAATGGAATGGAAAGGCGAACGTTTAGGAATTGTAGAAACTCGTCCTCATTATACCAATTATTTCAAAGGAATTCATTCGTTCAAACCTTTCAAACAAAAATTGGTTACCGAAGACAATCCATTAGAGCTGTTTGCTATTCTAAACGAAATCGAACAAGTTTACGCCGATTACGAAGCGGTATAATTAATATTAAGATAAAACAGTTAATATAAATTCCACTAATTTACACCCATAATTTCGTGTCAATTAGTGGAATTCGTCTTTTTTTTAAATCAAAAATCACCAATCGTTAATCACCAATCGTTAATCATTTTTTTCTAATCCAGCAACTTCTCGCTCACTCGACTACTCGCAATCAACGAAGCGATAAAGCCAAGAACCATAATCGTTCCCATCACGATAACCACGTTCTCAAGCGAAAACACTACAGGGTAAGGCAAAGTTGGAGTAATCATGATTAGTTCATAATATTCCTGAAAAAGCACAATTACAATTCCGAGCGATAGACCAATAAGGCCACCAAAAAAGCTTAACAACGTTCCTTGTAATAAGAATATTTTTCGCAAACTTTTGATCTCGACTCCTAAGTTAAAAAGGGTTTTCAAGTTTCCTTTTTTGTCCAAAATCATCATGATTAATGCGCCAATCAAGTTAAAAAGTGCAATAATAATCACCAAAGTAAAAATCAAATAAACGGCAATATTCTCCGTATTCAACATTTTGTAAAGCGACTCATTAAGTTGTGCTCTATTTTTTACCGTGATTTTATTTTTGAAAATAGCATTCAATTGAGCTGTAATTGCCGTTTCATCAGCTCCGGGTTTTTCTTTAAATTCAATGCCCGAAACCTGATTTCTATTGTATTCCAGTAAATCTTGAGCCATTCTCAAATCAGCAAAAACATATTTAGAATCTAAATCTTCACTTATAGCATAAATTCCTATTGGGTAAATGATAGTTTTATTAAACGCATCATCAGCTGAGTTGATACCTCCTCTTCCTGGCTTTGGAACAAAAACTTCTAGGTTCGTATTAAAATCCAATAACCCCATCGAAAATTTCTGCGCCAGTCCATACCCCACAACAACTTGAGCCGTATTGTATTCAAACCATTGTCCGTTATACAGCGATTCAACAATCGGATTGACTTTGGTGAATTGAGAATCCACACCTTTCAAATAAGTCACTTCCTGTTTGTCATCATAAACAAACAAAACACGTTCCTCAATAATTTTGGAGAAAGAGGCGATGCCAGTAATTTTCTTAATTTGATTTTCTTGCGAAGGAGTCATCTCAAATGATTTGCCAAGCGTACTGCTAATTTTCAAATCGGGATCAATATTATTCGTAAACGAAAGGCTAAATTCTTTCAACCCGCTAAACACAGACAAAACCACAAACAAAGCCATAGCGCCTACAATAATTCCCATACTCGCAATGCGATTGATGATATTGATGGCGCTGTTTTTACTATTGCTCCGAATGTAGCGGTGGGCTATATATAGCGGGAAATTCAAACTTTATTGAAATCTTCGTTTGTCTAATAAATCTCTGTTTTCAATCGGATTCTCTTGATTTTTCATGGCATTATTGATTTTCTCAATATAATCCAAGGAGTCATCCACAAAGAAAACCAAGTTAGGCACGCGTCTCAATTGCTTGCTTACGCGTTGTGCCAAATCATGCTTAATTATTTTGCTATTCGACTTAATTCCTTCTAAAATTTCTTGTGCTTTTTCCTGAGGAAAAATACTCAAATATACCGTTGCCACAGACAAATCTGAAGTCACAGCCACTTTTGATACCGAAATAATTAAATTGGTCACTCCATTTTTTCTCACTTCACCTTGCAAGATATCCACCAAATCTTTTTGGATTACCCCACCTATTTTTTTCTGTCTATTTGTTTCCATACTGCAAAAATACTACTTTTAAACATTATATAAGCAAAAATACAAAAACCTAAAGAGTCAAAGTTTTTTCAGGAGCTATTTCCCGCTATCCGCTTTATCTTTTCTTGTCAAAAAAAGGCAAGAAAAGGATGCCGCTCCTATCGGGGCTAGGGCATGGTGATAACAGGGAATATAGTTTCCAAAAAAAACAACTTTGGTACTTTAATATATTTTTGATTGAAAAGTAACGATGAACGATTGCAGATTTGGTGGTAGGAAGCAAAATCTATAAATTCAAAGGAAGTGTACTTCAAAAATCAAAAATCGTTAATCAAAAATCGTTAATCAAAATGCAAAGACATTCCTTCTCCATATACGACGCATCTGCAGGTTCCGGTAAAACCTATGCCTTGGTCAAAGAATACCTCAAAATTATTCTTACCGCACCCAAAAATGATGCTTATCGTAACATTTTGGCCATCACCTTTACCAACAAGGCGGTACACGAAATGAAAACCCGTATTGTAGGGAGCTTGTCTGAGTTTGCTAAAGATGAACCTTCGCCCAAAGCCCTAGACTTGATGAACAATCTAGTGGAAGATACCAAGGATTGGGAAACCAAATTATCTGTTATTCAAATCAAAATTAAGGCGCAGCACATCATCAAGCACATTATTCACAATTATGCGGCTTTTGATATTTCGACTATAGATAAATTTACGCACAAAGTAATTCGTGCTTTCGCTCATGATTTGAACCTGCCCATGACTTTTGAAGTCACCTTGGATACCGAGAATTTATTAATAGAAGCCGTAGATGCGCTCATTGCACAAGCAGGTGAAGACCCTACACTCACGCAGTTACTGATTGATTTCACCATGGAAAAAACCGACGATGATAAATCGTGGGATATTTCGAGGGAAATTCTTGATACGGGAAGATTGGTTTTAAATGAAAATCATCGTACCGAAATCCTCCATTTTCAAGATAAAAATATCGCTGAATTTGTTGAAATCAAAAAGAAGCTCATCGTAGTTTGCAAAGAAATCGAGGCGAAAAATAAAGATTTGGCACAAAATACCTTGGCTTTAATTGAACAAAAAGGCATCGATTTAAAATCATTTTCGGGACAATATTTTCCAAAACACCTTCAGAGTATTGTAGATGGGAAATTTAATCCCAATAACAAAACTTACCATGAGTTTGACGATATAAAAATCAATAAAACCGCCAAAGACCGTGATGTAATAGAAAGTATTATTCCTGAATTACTGCAGAATCTCGTAGTAATTTATGAAAATTTCTCCAAACGTGATTTTTATAAAGCCTTTCTTAAAAATATTACACCACTTTCATTACTAAATACGGTCAGTAATGAATTGGCAAAAATTCAACAAGAACAAAATGTATTGTCGATTTCTGAGTTCAACGCTATTATTCATCGTGAAATTCAAAACCAACCCGCTCCTTTTATATACGAACGATTAGGAGAGCGCTACCGCCACTTTTTTATAGATGAATTCCAAGACACGTCCGAGATGCAGTGGCAAAACCTACTTCCACTAATTGATAATGCTCTTTCGGGTCAAGATGATTATGGTGATAAAGGAACCTTGATGATTGTGGGCGACCCAAAACAATCTATTTATCGTTGGCGTGGTGGTAAAGCAGAACAATTTATTGACTTAAGTAAGACTGGTAATCCATTCAGTAATCCAGATAAAGACTTGGTGCATTTAGATAAAAATTATCGTAGCTATTCTGAAGTCATTGATTTTAATAATGCTTTTTTTAAATTATTAGCTTCTAAATTTGAGCATCCAGATTATAAAGATTTATACGAAAACCATTCGCATCAAAAGTCAAATGATAAAACAGGAGGTTATGTGAATATTTCTTTTATTCCAAAATTAGATGAAATTGAAGAGGATGAAGATGAACTTTTAAGTAAGGATGATTTATTTGTTCAGGCTACATTCAATACTATTCAAAATGTATTACGACAAGGGTTTGAATACAAGGATATTGTGATTTTGACACGAAAACGATCTCAAGGAATCGCTGTTGCCAATTATTTAACCGAGCAAAAAATCCCATTATTGTCGTCGGAGACCTTAATGATTCAAAACGCAACCGAAGTTCGTTTTATCATTCATTTGTTACAGTATCTCAATAATAATTCAGATGCCGAGGCTAAAGCTAATTTCTTGTATTATCTAGCGGAGCACAATCAAGATCAATTGCCAACACATGATTTCATTCTAAAAGGAATGGAACTAAAAAATGAATCTGATTTTGAAACTTGGTTGCTAATATTCGAATTAACACTTTCGTTTCAGGACATTCGGAAAAAATCACTGTATGAGGCGGTAGAGATTATACTGTCAAAATTCCTAAAAAATGCAGAACAAAGTACGGCTTCTGCTTATGTGCAATATTTTCTAGACATTGTTCTAGAACGTGATGTCCGTAATCAAGCTGGAATTGCAGATTTCTTGAATTTCTGGGATAAGAATTCGGGTAAATTTAGTATTCCGTCACCAGAAGGAAATAATGCCGTGCGAATTATGACCATTCATAAGTCTAAAGGATTAGAGTTTCCGGTGGTGATTTTTCCTTTTGCAGAAGAGGATTATGCAAAGAAACCCAAAGATAAATTATGGTTAAATACGGATGATAAGGTGTTAGGTTTGTCTAAGGTGTTGATTGATAATAATAAAGCGGTAGAAGGATTTGGCGAAGAGGCTAAATTAGTTTATGACCAAAAAAAGCAAGAAGAATTATTAGACAATGTGAACGTATTGTATGTGGCCTTAACCCGTGCCGAAGAGCAATTGTATGTGATTTCGAGTATGAATTTAGATAGCAAAGGAGAGGCTAAAGAGAATAATATGGCTACTTTTTTTATTGATTATTTAAAAAGTATAAATGTTTTTGAGAATGAAAAGCTGATTTATGAATTAGGAATTCCAACTAAAATTTCATCCTTTCAAAAACATGTAGATAAATCTAAGATTATACCAATAGTAAAGGAAACATTAGATTTTAAAAACATTAAAATTGCACAACGCGAAGCTTTGATGTGGGGAACACATCAACAAGAGTCTATTGAATATGGGAATACCATACATGAGATTTTGTCCTTTGTCAAAACAAAAAAAGATATAGATTTTGCAATTGAAAAAGCTGTTGAAGAGGGCTTGATCCACTTAGGCCAAAAAGAAACAGTTCTAAAAACCATAGAAGAAATTATTGGTCACAAAGAGTTGATGGTGTTTTTTGAAGAAGGAAATGAAGTGATGAACGAGCAAACCATAATTCAGAAAGAGGGTAAAACGGTTAAGCCAGATCGAATGGTTTTAACTCCAAACAACGAAATGTTATTGTTAGATTATAAAACAGGAGTGCATCACCCTAAATACCAAAAACAATTAGAAAGTTATCAATCGGCTATTGAGTTAATGGATTATAAAGTGACTAAAAAGGTGCTAATTTATATTGGAGAAACTGTTAATGTTGTTAATCTTTGATTATGTTAAGAGTGCTGTCTAAATTATTTTTCTGAATTCAGAATGCGTTTAGTAGGGTGTAAATAGAATGTTTATTCAGATTGATACATTTGATAATACTATTGAATTTACATTGAGATAGTGTTTTTTCTGAATAATTGTACTTCTTTTTGATTTTAAAATAATTAAATAATATAAAATATGTGATTTATATGTTTATTAATGGGTTTTTTTTAACATTCTGTTTTGTTGTTAAAAATTTACTTATTACTTTTGTTAGTAATTAACTAAATTGTAATTAAAATAAATAAGTATGAAACATCTTAACAAATTTTTAGTTACTGTATTGATGGTATCGGGATTGACATCTCAAGCGCAAGACGGTAATAACCCATGGGCAGTGTCGTTTGGGGTAAATGCAGTAGATACCAGAGTTAGTGCTGGTGGACACAAAGGATTTCTTGACAATAGTATTTCTCAAGCTTTTAAAGTAAAAGATAATTGGAATATCCTTCCTTCTATCTCATACATTGGAGTGGCTAGATCTGTTGGGAATAATTTTAGTGTTGGAGTTCAGGGATCGGTAAACAAAATTGAAAAATTTGTAAAATATACTGGAGGAAACTATGTGACTTCAAACCCTGGAGATTTAATGTATTATGGAGTTGATGGAGCTGTAAAATACAGTTTTATGAATGCAATTAAATCTAAAGTAATTGATCCTAACTTAAGTTTAGGTGGAGGTTATACTTTCTTAGGGGATAGCAGTTTTGGAACTATTAACTTAGGAGCTGGAGTGAATTTCTGGTTTTCAGATGTTGTTGGTTTATCTGTTGGAACTACCTATAAAGGCGCTTCTATTTTAGGAGGAGACAGAGTAGATGGTGGTGGTGTTCCTGATGCACCAGGTCATTTCTTACATTCAGTAGGTCTTACTTTCAAATTTGGAGGAAAAGATACTGATGGAGATGGTATTTATGATAAACAAGATGCTTGTCCAGATGTAAAAGGATTGAAACAATTTAACGGTTGTCCTGATACTGACGGAGATGGAATTGCTGACAAAGATGATGCTTGTCCAGATGTTGCTGGTATTGCTGCTTTGAATGGTTGTCCAGATGCTGACGGTGACGGTGTTACTGATGCAGATGATGCTTGTCCAAAAGAAGCTGGATTAAAAGCGTTAAAAGGTTGTCCAGATGCTGATGGAGATGGGATAGCTGATAAAGATGATAAATGTCCTAAAGTAAAAGGAGAAAAAGCTAATGGTGGATGTCCATGGCCAGACACTGATAATGATGGTGTATTAGACAAAGATGATGAGTGTCCAAACGTAGCTGGTCCAAAAAGCAACAAAGGATGCCCAGAAGTAACTGCTGAAGTGCTTCAAAGTATTAAAATGGAAGCTAGATCAGTTTTCTTTAACTCTGGTCAATCAACTTTCAAATCTTCTGATGTTCCAGTAAGATTAGATGCTATTACTAATATCATTAAAAAATATCCAAACGCTAAATTTAGTATTGAAGGGCACACGGATAGTGATGGTTCAGATGCTTCTAACCAAAAACTTTCTGAAGATAGAGCAAACGCTGTAAAAGATGCTTTAATCGAAAGAGGTGTAAAAGCTAGTAATTTATCTGCTGTAGGTTTTGGTGAAACTAAACCTGTTGCAACTAATAAAACTGCTGCTGGTAAAGCTCAAAATAGAAGAACAGAAGTTATTTTAGTAAAATAATTTTATTCAAAATAAATATTGAAAACGCCCCGATAATTCGGGGCGTTTTTTTATTTTTATAGAATGACAAATATTACATTTTTAGATAAAATTGCTTCTCATTTATTGAGTAAAAACAAAGAACAATTTAACCATACAACAATTGTTTTACCCAATAAAAGAGCTAAAGTGTTTTTATTAGAAGCGCTAAAAAAACAAATCAACACCAATATTCGTGCGCCTAAAATCATTAGTATTGAAGATTTTATTCAAGATATTGCAGGCATTCGTTCTATTGATTCGATTGCTTTGTTATTTGAGTTTTATGAAGTCTATTTGTCCATTACAGAGAAATCACAACAACAGTCATTTGAGCTTTTTGCCAATTGGGCCAAAACACTTTTGCAAGATTTCAATGAGATTGATCGCTATCTACTCGACCCCAAACATGTTCTGTCTTACCTAAAAGACATTGAAGACATAAAGAAATGGGGGATTGAAGTCGAAAACAAAACTCAATTATTAGAAAACTATATTGATTTTTGGAAATTACTTCCTAAGTATTATGAGTCACTCTATACTCATTTGTTATCCAAAAAAATAGGCTATCAGGGGTTAATATACCGAGAAGCAGTAAACAACCTTGTTCCATTTTCGAATACAAAAAATGGCGATTTTTTCTTTTTTGCAGGTTTCAATGCGTTGAATGCGTCCGAAGAAAAAATTATCCAACAATTGATTGCCGTTGATAAAGCAGAAATCCTTTGGGATGCCGATCAAACTTTTCTAAATGACCCCTATCATGATGCGGGTTTGTTTATAAGACGTTTCAAAAGTTCGTGGAAACACTATAAAACCAATCCTTTTGAATGGATTGTAGATGAGTTTTCGCAAACCAAAAATATTCAAGTCATTGGTACTCCAAAAACCATTGGGCAAGCCAAAATTGCGGGTAGTATTATCGAAAAAATCATTGAAGAGAATCCAACTGCTTCTTTAGATAAAGTGGCTGTGGTTTTGGGTGAAGAGAATGTTTTGATTCCACTACTGTATGCTTTGCCAGCGAGTGTTGGTGCTTTGAATATTACCATGGGTTATTCGGGTAAAAACAATCCAGCGCAAATTTTGATTGCCAAATTATTCAAAATGCACACCAATGCTTTGTCTCGAAATGCTAAAAATTATGTGTTCTATTACAAAGATGTACTCGATATTTTGACGCATCCTTTGGTAGAACCTTATGCAGGAACGACCAAGTTGGTCAAAATCATCAATGAGAATAATTATACGTTTATTACCCATCAAAAAGTAATCGACTTAAACCAAAACCCCACCGATTTGTTTTTGCTCTTATTCCGAAAATGGGAAAATGCCTCTGTAGCAGTATTAGAATCCGTTTCAGAATTGCTGATTACCATCAAAAATAATTTGAGTAATGACAGTGAAGAAGAAAAAATCACAAAATCCTTTGTCTATGCGATTTTCAAAGTCATCAACAAACTTATTAATTATTACACCGCACATCCCGATATTGATAAAATAGATACACTTCATGCAATTTACAAGCAAATCATTGATTTGGCTGAGGTTTCTTTTGAGGGCGAGCCTTTGAATGGTTTGCAAATCATGGGAGTACTAGAAAGTCGTGTCCTTGATTTTGAAACCGTGATTGTAACCTCTATGAATGAAGGGAAATTTCCCGCGGGAAAATCGCAAAATTCCTTTATCCCGTATGATGTGAAACGCGAATTGGGATTGCCTACTTTCAAAGAAAAAGATGCCATTTATACCTATCACTTTTACCATTTATTACAACGAGCTAAAAACGTGTATTTGTTGTATAATACTGAAAGTGATGGTCTTGACGCAGGGGAGCGTAGCCGTTTTATCACCCAACTTGAAGTTGAAAAACAGGATAAACATAGTTTAACGCAAGAAATTTATAATGCGGTCGTACCTGAAACGGCTTATACGCCTATGGTGGTTGAGAAATCTCCTTTGGTAATGGAACGCTTGCGGGAAATTGCCAAAGTTGGTTTTTCACCATCGGCATTGACGAGTTATATTCGGAATCCAATGCAGTTTTACTTTCAGAAAATCGTACGCATTCGCGAAGTGGAGGAAGTGGAGGAGAATATAGCTTTGAATACTTTGGGTACCATTATTCATGAAACATTAAAAGCATTGTACGACCCTTTTGTTGGGAAGTTTGTTTCAGAATCTGATATTTTGAATGCTTTTAAACTGATTGATGGAGAAGTTTTAAAGCAATTTAAAATCGTTTACAAAGAAGGCGAAATAAAAAAAGGACGTAACCTTTTAGCTTTTGAAGTAGCCAAACGCAATGTCTCTAATTTCTTGAAAGTAGAATTAGAAAGTATTAAAGCAGGTGACGCCATCAAGATTATTGCGCTCGAAACTACTTTTCAACGCCTGCTAGAACATCCATTATTGCCGTTTCCGGTATTGATCAAAGGAAACGTAGATAGAATCGAAGAACGCAACGGAACCATTCGCATCATTGATTACAAAACAGGAAAAGTGGAGAAATCATCTGTTACCCTAAAATCATGGAACGGATTGATTGATGAAATCAAACACGACAAAATCATTCAAGTCTTGGCATATGCCTTCATGTACGAGCAACACGCAGGAGACAAATCGATCGAAGCGGGAATTATATCGTTCAAAAACCTAAAGTCGGGTTTCTTGCCTTTTAATTTCAAAGATGGAAAAATAGATAATTACAAAATCGATGCGCTCATTATGGAAAATTTCTTAGAGCAGATTGTGTTGTTGCTGGGAGAAATACTGGATGAAAATATAGCGTTTGAGGAGAAGGTTTAGAAGGATTTCTGATTAACGATTGGCGATTAACGATTTGTGATTTAACCGCAAAGTGTGCAAAGGTTTCGCAAGGTTCACAAGGATTTAAGATTAACGATTTTTGATTTAATATAAATACGGTAAAGTTTTTCTAAGTGTGCAAGGTATTGTCATTGATTTTGGAAATTGATCTTTGACTTTTGGAATTGACCTTTGATTTTTTTCAAATGTTTTTAAAAAACTTCTGTAAAACCGTTGTCACCTCAGTTTGGTTTTCAATTGTGCTCATGTGGCCATCAGCGAAAGTAACCAATTGGACTTGTGTTTCTTTAATTTGTGATTTGGTTTCTTCATACGGAAGCACAGGGTCTTTCTCGCCTAGAATCAACATTTTTGGGTAAGGCGTCAAGTGCAATAAAACCTCACGGTCAATACGTGTTTTCATTCCTTCAAGAGAAGCCACAATACCTTGAAGAGGCGTTCGCAGAGCTTCTTTCTTTACAATTTCGATTTCGTTTACAAGGCGTTCTCGGTTCCCTTCGCAGAATAAATTAGCAATCGAAAGAGAAATAAAATTCACATACGACTGTTTTACCGCCTTAATAGCTCGGTCGCGATTGACTTTACGCTCTTCACTGTCCGCTCTAGAAGTTGAGTTGAGTAACACTAAACCTTTGACCATATTGGGGAACAATTCAGCAAAAGCCAGCGCGACATAACCGCCCATAGAATGCCCTACCAAAATTACTTTTCGTATCCGCAATTGAATTAGCACTGCATGTACGGCCTCCGCATTATCCTCCATCGTGTGGATATAACCCATGCATTCCGTCTCGCCATGACCCAATAAATCAATGGTAATCACGCGGTTTTTTGTCAAAAATTCAGGCATAAAAGCATCCCACATTTTCTGGTTTTCTAAAAAACCGTGTAACAAAACAATCGCCGTTCCCTTGCCGGAATCGGTATAAAAAATATTCGTGTTTTTGTGCTGAATTTGGTTCAATACTGTAGATTAAAAGTGACTCGGTGGCAAATTTAGAATTTTAATTTTTTGGTAAAACAAACGACTTCCAAAAGTTATTCTCCATTTAATAACAATAGTTTTTCAAGGCCTATTCCAGCCATCTACTATAGCCCTCCATCAAAACGCTTTTTTTGCTAGGTCGTAGCAGGAGCTTCCTTCGGTCGCTCAGCTACTCCCGAAAAAAAATAGCGTTTTTCAGTCAGGGCTGCCGTTCCTGTCTGGGGCAGGGCATCGTACTTCATTGAAAACCAATTTATAAATCCCAATCTTGTCTATTTATCAACAATCACCAAAATACCTTCTAGTGCAGAAAACCAGTTTCTAAATATTACGTAATTTTGTTAGATGTATGCGTTAGTCGATTGTAATAATTTTTATGCCTCCTGTGAGCGCGTTTTCCAGCCAGAATTCGTTGGAAAACCCGTTGTAATATTGTCTAATAACGATGGTTGCGTAATCTCTCGAAGTGATGAAGCAAAAGCCGTTGGTGTTCCCATGGGGGCTCCAGCTTTTCAAATAAAAGCCCTTATCAAAGAGAAAAATATAAAAGTATTCTCCTCAAATTATGCATTGTATGGCAATCTAAGCCATCGCGTAATGGCTATTCTATCTCAGTATAGTCCTAATGCTGAAATTTATAGCATTGACGAAGCATTTCTGAATTTTGACGGCATGCAGATAGATGATTTTCATGACTACGGTGTTCAAATGAAAAAGCAGATCAAAAAATGGGTCGGCATTCCTATATGCGTGGGGTATGCGCCTACCAAAGCTTTGTCAAAAGTCGCGAACAAAATTGCGAAGAAATTTCAAGAACGTACCGCGGGAGTTTATGTCATAGACACTGATGAAAAACGAATCAAAGCACTCCAGTGGACAAAAATTGAAGACGTTTGGGGTATTGGAAATCGGTGGGCCAAAAAAGCAAAACTTCGCAACATCAACACCGCATTAGATTTTATAGAACCCAGACACGAAGCTTGGGTCAAAAGAGAAATGGGAGTCATAGGTATGCGACTCAAATATGAGCTAGAAGGAAAGTCAGTATTGGATTTAGAACCCATTTCAGATCAAAAGAAAAGTATTTCCATTACTAGAAGTTTTCCTAAACAAATCTCCGATTATGATTTGCTACGAGAACGACTAACTACATTCGCGACCGTTTGTGCCGAAAAGCTAAGAAGACAAAAATCCTGTTGCCATACCATAATCGTTATGCTCGTGATTGATAAGTATAAAATAGAAACCACCAAATATTATTTCAATAAAGCGGTGACTTTGCCTTATGCAACCAACTCCAGCATCACGATCGCTAATACTGCGGTGGCCTTGCTAAAAGAATTACACAAAGGAAACGAACACCTTAAGTTCAAAAAAGCGGGCGTAATCGTAACCGAACTCATTGACCAAGACAAAAAGCAATTTCAATTGTTTGAGGAAGAAAATCCCAAACACCAAGCTTTGATGTTAACCATTGACCAACTCAATAGCAAAATGGGAAATGCCAAAATAAAATTGGGCTCACAGAATTTGAAATTGACTTGGGACATGAATCAAAATTATTTGTCCAAAAAATTCACCACTGATTATAAAGATATTCTCGAAATAAAATGCCAATAAAGAAACCGACCAAACTTAGTTTTTTCAAACCTGATTTTGAAAGTAAACTGCGAATCCCGTTTATTTCCGAAGGTGTTTCGGCAGGATTCCCTTCCCCTGCGGCCGACTTTATGGAAAACAATATTGACCTCAATAAGGAGTTGAGCGAAAATCCTTTGGCTACTTTTTACATCAAAGTACGAGGAAATTCAATGATTGATGCTGGAATTAACGACCAAGATGTACTCATCGTAGATCGCAGTCTACAGCCCAAAGATAATGCCATCGCCATTTGTTTTGTCGATGGCGAATTCACCGTCAAACGCCTAAAAGTCGAAAAAGATTGCCTTTATCTCCTGCCTGAAAACCCCGAATACAGTCCCATAAAAGTCACTGAAGAAAACCAATTCATCCTTTGGGGAATTGTCACTTATGTGATTAAGAAAGTGTAGCGATAATAAAATAGTTGAAATTTAAATAGGGAGTCCTTCGATGGTTTAAAGCCTTCGAAGGACTCGTCGTTAAAACCGATTATCGCCATCCAATAAATTTCCTAAACCTCCAAGTAAACTACCTTCGTCACGGCTACTTCCGCCAGATTTTGGTGCTGATGCAATTATTCTGTCGGCCAGTCGAGAGAAGGGAAGTGATTGCACGAAAACCGTTCCGGGACCACGAAGTGTGGCGTAGAATAATCCTTCGCCTCCAAAAATGGAGTTTTTGATTCCGCCTATGAATTCAATATCATAATCCACATCTTTGGTGAAACCTACGATACAACCCGTGTCTACTTTTAGAATTTCTCCGGCTTGCAGTTCTTTTTTGGCTAAAGTTCCGCCGGAATGTATAAATGCCAGACCGTCTCCTTCGATTTTGGTCATGATGAATCCTTCGCCTCCAAAAAAGCCTCTTCCTAGTTTTTTGGAGAATTCTATTCCGATAGAAACGCCTTTGGCGGCACAGAGGAAAGCAGTTTTTTGACAAATGAATTTTCCTTGGTGTTGGCGCAAATCTATCGCCAATATTTTTCCGGGATAAGGAGCGGCAAAAGAAACCTTACTTTTGTTATTGTTTTGATTGATGAAAGCCGTCATAAACAAACTTTCGCCTGTGAGGACTCGTTTTCCGGCACTAAGTAATTTGCCGAAAATCCCTGACTGGTGGTCAGAACCGTCTCCAAAAATAGTTTGCATTTGGATATTGTTGTCCATCATCATAAAACTGCCTGCCTCGGCTATGACAATTTCTTGTGGGTCGAGTTCGATTTCTACGTACTGCATTTCTTCGCCAAAAATGGCGTAATCTATTTCGTGTGCTTGCATAATGCTATTTTTTAAACTGTAAATGTTGTTTTTATTTGAAGGGAAAAGATACCGCCTTTTTGAAAATTAGAAAAGTTCCTTTGCATCGATTTAACAGTTTGGTAAATTGTAGTTATGAAAATAGAAAGTTTATTATAGCCCCGATAGCAATGAAAATCCTCTAGTGTTGCGGTAGCAAAAACTAGAGATTGTAATGGATAGCGGGACGAATATTTGTTATGAAAATGAATATTTCTGCTCCTAAAAAAAATAGACGACTCCATCTGGGTCGTCTATTTTCTATATTCTATTCTCTGTTTTCTATTTTCTTGTTTACGAATTCATCAAACTCTCGATTTCTTCCACTTCAATTGGTATGTTTTTCATGAGGTTAATAGGTTCTCCGCTTTCTTGAACGACTACATTATCCTCAATTCGGATGCCGAAACCTTCTTCGGGAATGTAGATTCCAGGCTCAACGGTAAAGACCATATTGGCTTGCATAGGTTCGGTTAAAATTCCGTAATCGTGGGTATCGAGTCCCATGTGGTGTGAGGTGCCGTGCATGAAATATTTTTTGTAAGCGGGCCATTCTGGGTTTTCGATTTGCACTTCGGCTTTGTCAATTAATCCCAAACCTAGTAATTCGGAGGTCATTATTTCACCTACTTCAGCTTGGTATTCTTTCCAAAGTGTGCCGGGTGTTAGCATTTTAGTTGCTTCGTTTTTGACACGTAAAACAGCATTGTAAACCGCTTTTTGTCTATCGGAATAACGTCCAGAAACGGGGATAGTTCGGGTTAAATCGCTAGAATAATTGGCATATTCTGCGGCTACATCCATTAATATTAATTCGCCAGCGTTGCAGGTTTTGTTATTTTCGATGTAATGCAACACATTGGCGCTATTTCCTGAAGCGATGATGGGCGTATAAGCAAATCCTTTGGAACGATTGCGAATGAACTCATGAATTAGTTCGGCTTCGATTTCGTATTCCATTACACCCGGTTTTACAAAGGGCAAGATGCGTCGGAATCCTTTTTCGGTAATATTACAAGCGTTCTGAATAAGGTCAATTTCTTCGGTTTCTTTTACAGAGCGGAGGCGTTGCAAAATAGGATTGCTTTTGGCTACAGTGTGCGCAGGATATTTGTCTTTCCACCATTTTACAAAACGGGCTTCGCGTGTTTCGGTTTCAATCGTGGCGCGGTAATGTTCATTGGTGTTGATATAAATAGTGTCACAATAGGACATTAGCTCTGCTAACACTTTTTCGAAATTTTGCAACCAATGCACGGTTTTGATTCCAGAAACAGTAAAAGCTTGTTCCTTATTAAGTTTAGCACCTTCCCAAATGGCGATATGTTCGTTGGTTTCTTTGAGAAATAACATTTCCTTTTGATTCTCGTAAGGAGCATCAGGGAAAAGTAATAAGATGCTTTCTTCTTGATCAATTCCTGAGAGGTAAAAGATGTCACGGTGTTGTGCAAAGGGCAGTGTACTGTCAGCGCTTACGGGATAAATGTCATTGGAGTTGAAAACGGCAATGCTATTGGGTTTCATTTGGGCCGCAAATTTCTTGCGATTTTTTATGAATAAATTTGAATCTATAGAATGGTATTTCATTATGGTACGAATTAGATAACAAATTTAAACAATTTGGATTTGTTTCGAAGTAGAAAACAGAAACTTGATTGTAGTTAAATTGTTTTGGCGCTAAGGCTTAAAGACGTAAAGTTCTAATAAGTTTACGGTTTTGGTAATTTTTGGATAATTTAGGACCATAAGGAATATGCTTTTTTTAAAATTATAAATTTAAAATTCACACTTTTGATGGTGGATTTAGCAAAGGGATAACAAAATAGTTTAACACACAAAATTGTTGGGATTTGTGTGTTTATGGAATAGAAAATTAAGAGCAGATAAATTATTATATTCTTATTATTTAGTATTTATTTTTGACAATTACGTAATACCTAAAGCTATCTGTTTTTTGCTTTTTGTAGATTTTTTGGATGTTAAGTAGTTGTTTTGTAAAATGTTAAAGCTGTTTTAGGGGTGTAGGTATTTATAACAGATTAAACACTTTAAAATGATTATAAATAATAACGAAAAGGTTGTAGTTGGTGCCTTTTTGCCTTATTTTTGTGTACTTTTTAAATTATATTCTATAAATATTATGGCAAAATCTGGATTATTGAAATCGTCAATAGCAAAAAAAGTAGCTATGGCACTTTCAGGACTGTTTTTGATGTTGTTTCTAGCACAGCATTTTTTTATCAATATGACTTCGGTTTTTAGTGAGTCTGTATTCAATTCTATTTCTCATTTCATGGGGAATAATCCTTTGGTTCAGTTTGTTATTCAACCAATTCTTATTGTAGGGGTGATTTTTCACTTTATTATGGGGTTTGTTTTGGATCTTCAAAACAGAAAAGCACGACCTGTGTCTTACGCAAGTTACAATGGAGCTGCTAATGCAAGTTGGGCATCACGTAACATGATTATTTCAGGTTCTGTGATTTTGGCTTTTTTAGGACTGCATTTTTATGATTTCTGGGTTCCAGAGATGGCATATAAATATGTAGAATTTGGTCCTTTGAATGAAACAAGATATTTCCATGAGTTGGCAGAGAAGTTTGAAAGCCCAGTACGTACAGGTTTGTATTGCTTGTCTTTTGTATTGTTGTCTTTGCACTTACAACATGGATTTAGTTCTTCTTTTCAATCAGTTGGACAAAATAACAAGTACACGAAAGGCATGAAGAATTTCGGATTAGGTTTCGCAATTGTTATTCCTTTTGGATTTGTA
Source organism: Flavobacterium ovatum (assembly GCF_040703125.1). Lineage (NCBI taxonomy): Bacteria > Pseudomonadati > Bacteroidota > Flavobacteriia > Flavobacteriales > Flavobacteriaceae > Flavobacterium > Flavobacterium ovatum. The sequence continues at coordinate 584,109 of NZ_CP160035.1, read as the reverse complement.
GTTGTAGCATTATTTCATCATTTCACTCATTAATATTCAATTATCAATGGCATTAGATTCAAAAATACCAGATGGCGCAATTGCGGACAAATGGACAAATTATAAAGATCATATTAATTTAGTAAATCCTGCTAACAAACGTAATTTAGATATTATCGTTGTAGGGACAGGGTTGGCTGGAGGTTCTGCAGCTGCTACTTTAGCAGAGTTAGGATATAACGTTAAAGCATTTTGCTTTCAAGATTCACCACGTCGTGCGCACTCTATTGCAGCACAAGGGGGAATCAATGCAGCAAAAAATTATAAGGGAGACGGTGACTCTGTTTACAGATTGTTTTATGACACTGTAAAAGGAGGAGATTACCGCGCTCGTGAATCAAACGTACACCGTTTGGCTGAAGTTTCATCAAATATTATTGACCAATGTGTGGCTCAAGGAGTGCCATTGGCTCGTGAATATGGTGGATTATTGGACAACCGTTCTTTTGGAGGAACTTTGGTTTCTCGTACCTTTTATGCACAAGGTCAAACTGGACAACAATTATTGTTAGGAGCTTATTCAGCAATGAACCGTCAAATTGGTCGTGGGAAAATAAAAATGCACAACCGTCACGAAATGCTAGAATTAGTAATTATTGATGGTAAAGCAAGAGGAATCATTGCTCGTAATTTGATTACTGGTGAAATCGAAAGACATTCAGCTCATGCTGTAGTTATTGGTTCTGGAGGTTACGGAAATGTATTTTTCTTGTCAACTAATGCAATGGGTTCTAATGCTACTGCAGCTTGGAAAATCCATAAAAAAGGAGCTTTCTTTGCAAATCCTTGTTATACTCAAATTCACCCAACATGTATTCCGGTTTCAGGAGATCACCAGTCAAAATTGACTTTGATGTCTGAATCATTACGTAATGATGGACGTATCTGGGTTCCTGCAAAATTGGAAGATGCAAAAGCAATTCGTGAAGGAAAGAAAAAAGCAACTGATTTAGCAGAAGCAGATAGAGATTATTTCTTAGAAAGAAGATATCCTGCATTTGGTAACTTGGTACCACGTGATGTTGCATCTCGTGCGGCTAAAGAAAGATGTGACGCTGGTTTTGGAGTAAACAAAACAGGTGAAGCAGTTTACCTAGATTTTGCCGCTGCTATCAAGCGTTACGGTGCTGAAGCTGCTTATGTGAAAAGTTTAGATGCTAATGACAGTGCTTTGATCACTAAATTAGGTACTGAAATTGTAAAAAGTAAATACGGGAACTTGTTCCAAATGTATTATAAAATTGTAGATGAGGATCCTTATACTTCCCCTATGATGATTTATCCAGCGGTTCACTACACAATGGGTGGAACATGGGTTGATTACAACTTGATGACAACTATTCCTGGTTGTTTTTCAATTGGAGAGTCTAATTTCTCTGATCACGGTGCAAACAGACTAGGGGCTTCGGCTTTGATGCAAGGTTTGGCTGATGGATACTTTGTATTGCCATATACTATTGGTGATTACTTGGCTCCAGATATCAAAATGGGAGCTATCTCTACTGATAGACCTGAGTTTGTTGAAGCTGAGAACAGTGTAAAAGAATTGATTGCTAACTTTATGGATAATAAAGGAACACATTCAGTTGATTATTTCCATAAGAAATTAGGAAAAATCATGTGGGACAAAGTTGGTATGGCTCGTAACGAAAAAGGTTTGAACGAAGCTATTTCTGAAATTGCAGCTTTACGTGAAGAGTTTTACAAAGATGTAAAGGTTCCTGGAACTGATAAAGGTTTCAACCAAGAATTAGAAAAAGCAATTCGTGTTGCCGATTTCTTAGAATTGGGTGAGTTGTTCGCCAAAGATGCTTTACACCGTAATGAATCTTGTGGAGGTCACTTCCGTGAAGAATACCAAACTGAAGAAGGGGAAGCGTTGCGTGATGACGAAAACTTTGCTTACGTAGCAGCTTGGGAGTACAAAGGAAAACCTAGTGATGCTGTTTTACACAAAGAAGCATTGGTTTACGAAAACATCAAACTAGTTCAAAGAAGTTACAAATAGCAATTAGTCCAAAGTCCAAAGTCCAAAGTCTAAAAAGAATAGACATTCGACCTTCGACTTTAAGACTTTCAAACTTAAAAGTATGAAACTTACATTAAAAATATGGCGTCAAAAAAACGCCCAAGATAAAGGAGCAATGGTTGATTACAAAATCGACGGAATTGAACCTGATATGTCATTCCTTGAAATGCTTGATGTATTCAATGAGCAACAAATCAATACCGGTGGTGATCCAGTAGCTTTTGACCACGATTGTCGCGAGGGAATCTGCGGAATGTGTTCTTTGTTTATTAATGGTGAAGCACACGGACCAGATAGAGGAGTTACGACTTGTCAATTACACATGCGTATGTTCAAGGATGGAGATACGATTACGATCGAGCCTTTCCGTGCAGCCGCTTTTCCAGTAGTGAAAGATTTAGTTGTGAATAGAAGTGCTTTTGATAGAATTCAGCACGCTGGTGGATTTGTATCTGTAAATACTTCAGGAAACACTATCGACGCAAATACAATTCCAGTAAACAAACAAGATGCTGATGCTGCTTTTGATGCTGCAACATGTATTGGTTGTGGTGCTTGTGTGGCTACTTGTAAAAACTCTTCGGCTATGTTATTCGTTGCTGCCAAAGTTTCTCAATATGCTTTATTACCACAAGGTCAAGTTGAAGCTGTTGATCGTGTGTTGAACATGGTAAAACAAATGGATGACGAAGGTTTTGGTAACTGTACCAATACTGGAGCTTGCGAGGTTGAGTGTCCAAAAGGTATTTCTCTAGAAAACATCGCTCGTATGAATAGAGAATATTTGTCTGCAAGCATGAAAGGATAATTTTAGAAATAGAATTTCTTATATAACAAAAACGCATTCATTAATTTGGATGCGTTTTTTGTTTTAGTTGCGAAGGCAAATTCAATTGTCACGAATGAATTAGTTAAGTTAGCTTTTAGTAAAATATTTATTTTTTAAACGCTGCCAAAGCATTTTTGGCAAAATCAGACAGCACTAGTCTTCCTGTGATTTCGGCTCTTTCAATTAATAAAGATTCCCAGTGTTCAGTGTCTGCCCAAATTACTTTTTTCATTTCGAATAAAGCTTCGGGATGGTAAGAGGCTAGTTTGTTGACGAATGTTGTTATGGATTGATCTAGTTGTTCGATATCTGGAAGAACTTCTGCAAACAATCCTTTTTGTTGTGCCCATTCCGCAGTTTTCCATTTGTCTGGAGCTAATGCCATTTCTGTCATCGCTGTTTTACCAATTTTGCGACTAACAGCAGGCTCAATCACAAACGGACCCACACCAATAGAAATCTCGGATAATTTTATAATACTATTTTCAGTTCCAAAAGCATAATCACAGGCTGAGATAAGTCCAACTCCTCCACCAACTGATTTTCCTTGTATGCGACCAACAATTATTTTCGAACAGGATCGCATGGCGTTGATCAAATTGGCAAAACCAGAGAAAAAACGAATCCCTTGCTCGGTGTTTTGAACGTCCAAAAGTTCATCAAAAGAGGCGCCTGCACAAAAAACCTTTTCGCCTTCGCTCTGTAATATAATTACTAAAACTTCCTTATTATGACTAAGTGAATTCAGTTCGTTTGTTAGTGCATCCAGCAATGCTATTGGAAAAGAATTACTGGCAGGATGTCCAAAGGTTACCTTTGCAATTTTATTGTTAATTGAAGTAGTAAGTGTTCCTTTTGTATTTGGTGTTGGCATAATATATAACAAGGTTTGACGTAAAGTTATAAATATTAATTGAAAATAGTGTCAATTAAGCAAGTTTCTAAAGTTGCGTAAATAGTTGCTTAACCAAACGTTTATTATATTATATTTACATAAGTTCTGGGGGATTAGCTCATTTGGCTAGAGTGCTTGCCTGGCAGGCAAGAGGTGATCGGTTCGAATCCGATATTCTCCACATAAAAAAACTCAAGTCTTTCGGCTTGAGTTTTTTTGTTTTTAGTCGTATTTTATTGGGCCGATAGTGTTCATAACCCTTGAGATTTTTGTTTTTCTATTGTTGATATAGGAGGATGAGCTTGTAGCTTTGAATTTTCTTGGACTAGGTAAAATGGCAGCAATTCCAGCAGCTTGAATTGGTGTTAAACTACTGCAATCCTTACGGTACCAATATTGTGATGCTGCTTCCGCTCCATAAATTCCATCTCCCATTTCGATGCTGTTCAGGTAAACTTCCATGATGCGTTCCTTGCCCCAAACAAGCTCAATTAAAACTGTGAAATAAGCTTCCAGGCCTTTACGCAAGTAGCTTCTTCCTTGCCATAAGAAGACATTTTTGGCAGTTTGTTGACTAATTGTGCTTCCTCCTTTTATTTTGCGACCACGTTCATTGTTTTTGTAAGCTTTTTGCAAAGCACCAAAGTCAAATCCATTATGTGTTAAAAACAAACCGTCTTCACTAGAGATTACTGCTTTCTGTAAATTGGTCGAAATGTTTTCAATTGGTTCCCAATCGTGGCTAAAAATCGCATCTTTACCCGAAGTTTTGTTTTCAATAATTCGAATAATCATTAAAGGAGTCAACGGTACCGGAACAAATTTAAAGAGTACTACAAAAAATAGTGAGATTCCAAAAAACCATAAGATTAGTTTAAATAAAAATGTTTTTAGGGTACTCATATTAGTTTTTGTTTCTTTTTTGATTGGTTTTTTTGATGTCTTTTTTGGAGTAGTTCTTATTCCCATTATAAATGTAATTGCTGTTATCTTTAGGCCCTCTAAAGTACTCATTCTTTAGAAGAACTAGATTAAGCAAAATTACTTTTTTTAATGATTATGTCCATTTGATTTTTAAAATTAAACATAAAAAAACCCACTTTTCAGTGGGTTTAGTATTTATTGTGGATCTTTCATTTTAAAAGTATCCATAAAAGCAGTTGTATAATCTCCAGCAATGTATCGTGGGTCATCCATTAATTGTCTGTGGAAAGGAATAGTTGTTTTAATTCCTTCTATAACAAACTCGTCTAATGCTCTTCTCATTTTGCTAATTGCCTCATCACGGGTTTGTGCTGTGGTAATCAATTTAGCAATCATAGAGTCATAGTTAGGCGGAATGGTATATCCTGAATACACGTGAGTGTCTAAACGTACACCGTGACCACCTGGCATGTGTAAAGTAGTGATTTTCCCTGGTGAAGGTCTGAATTCATTGTATGGATCTTCAGCATTGATACGACATTCAATAGCGTGTAATTTAGGTAAATAATTTTTACCAGAAATAGGTACACCAGCAGCAACTAAAATTTGTTCACGAATTAAATCATAATCAATTACTTGTTCAGTAATAGGGTGTTCCACCTGAATACGAGTATTCATTTCCATGAAATAGAAATTACGGTGTTTGTCAACCAAGAATTCTACCGTTCCAGCGCCTTCATATTTAATATATTCAGCAGCTTTTACAGCAGCTTCTCCCATTGCTAGACGTAATTCGTCTGTCATGAATGGAGAGGGAGTTTCTTCTGTTAATTTTTGGTGTCTTCTTTGTACAGAACAATCTCTTTCAGAAAGATGACAAGCTTTACCGAATGAATCTCCTACTACTTGAATTTCGATATGACGAGGCTCTTCGATTAATTTCTCAAGATACATTCCGTCATTTCCAAAAGCAGCAGCCGACTCTTGACGAGCGCTTTCCCAAGCTTTCAGTAATTCTTCTTCTTTCCATACGGCACGCATTCCTTTACCACCACCACCAGCGGTAGCTTTTAGCATAACAGGAAAGCCAAACTCTTTTGAAAGTTGAAGTGCTTGTTCGTAAGATTCTAAAATCCCAACAGAACCAGGAACACATGGAACTCCTGCTTCAATCATAGTTGATTTTGCCGAAGCTTTGTCTCCCATACGGTCTATCATTTCTGGAGCAGCTCCAATAAATTTGATTCCGTGTTCTTGACAGATTTTAGAAAATTTAGAATTTTCAGATAAAAATCCGTAACCTGGGTGTATTGCATCTGCATTTGTAATTTCAGCAGCGGCAATAATATTTGACATTTTCAAATAGGACAAGTTGCTTGGGGGTGGTCCAATGCAAACTGCTTCATCAGCAAAACGTACGTGCAAACTTTCTGCATCGGCAGTTGAATAAACTGCGACAGTTTTGATGCCCATTTCTTTACAAGTTCTAATTACACGAAGTGCAATTTCCCCTCTATTTGCAATTAATATTTTTTTAAACATCTATTTTGAGTTATGAGTTATGAGTTATGAGTTTTTTGAAATCATGAAATGCTTAAGAAACAATTCATAATTTATAATTCATAATTTATAATTAATTAAGATGGATCAACTAAGTACAATGGTTGGTCAAATTCAACTGGAGACATATCGTCTACCAATATTTTTACAATTTTACCTGAAACTTCAGATTCGATTTCGTTGAATAATTTCATTGCTTCAATTACACAAAGTACGTCTCCTTTGGAGATAGTACTTCCTACTTCTACAAACATTGGTTTGTCTGGAGATGGTTTTCTGTAAAAAGTTCCAATGATTGGAGATTTAACAGTGATGTATTTAGACTCTTCAACGACAGGAGCAGCAGCTACTGGTGGAGCTGCAACTGGTGCTACAGGAGCAATTGCTTGATGTACTGGAGCATGTGGAGCATGTTGTACATAAGTTGTTTCAGTAGAGTTACCTTCTAAAGTTGTTCTAATAGTGATTTTTATATCATCCATTTCTAACTTAACTTCTGCAACACCTGTATTTGAAACAAATTTGATTAGGTTCTGAATTTCTTTTAAATCCATAATTGGTCTATTTTTAGTTTAAATTTATTTTTTGTCGTATGCCCATTTTAAATAAACAGACCCCCAAGTGAATCCTCCACCGAAGGCTGCAAAAATAATTGTATCACCTTTTTTAAACAAATGTTCAAAATCACTGATTACAAGAGGTAGAGTTGCTGATGTAGTGTTTCCGTATCTTTCGATATTCATCAGTACTTTTGATTCCTCTAAATTCATTCTGTTTGCTGTTGCGTCAATAATCCTTTTGTTTGCTTGATGTGGAATCAACCAATTAACATCGTCGTTAGTAAGGTTGTTTCTTTTAAGGATTTGTTCGCTAGCATCAGCCATATTGGTAACTGCATATTTAAATACAGTTTTCCCGTCTTGCATGATGTTATGTCTATTGTCAGTAACTGTTTGCATGGTTGTAGGTACTAATGAACCTCCAGCTGGAATTTTAAGAAAATCACGACCAATTCCGTCACTTCTTAAATATTCATCCTGAAGTCCTAATCCTTCAAAATTTGGTTCAAATAAAACTGCACCTGCTCCATCTCCAAAAATAATGCAAGTGGTTCTATCCGTATAATCTACAATAGAAGACATTTTATCAGCTCCTATTAAAAGTACTTTTTTGTATCTTCCTGACTCTATATAAGCAGCGGCAGTTGACATACCGTATAAAAAACTGGAACAGGCAGCTTGTAAGTCATATGCAAAAGCATTTGTAGCTCCTATTTCAGTAGCGACATAAGCTCCTGTAGCGGCAACAGGCATATCTGGCGTAGCGGTGGCCATTATTATCATATCTATTTCTAGAGGATCTATATTGCCTTTAGCTATTAAATCTTGCGCTGCTTTAATTGCTAAAAATGAAGTTCCTTTATCAGCATCTTTAAGGATTCTTCTTTCTTTAATTCCTGTACGAGATGTTATCCATTCGTCATTTGTATCAACCATTGTTTCTAGAACTTTGTTTGAAAGTACAAAGTCTGGGACATAAGCTCCTACAGCGGTTATTGCGGCGGTCATTTTATTCATATTATGTCTATTTTTTATCAAATGTAGCCATTTGAAAAAATGTTTAAAAGGTTTGAAAAGTACAAAAAAAATATCTAAACCAATTGCTTTAGAGCTTCTTATTTAAGGAAAATTATAAACAACAAAAAAAACTCTCACCAAGTGAGAGTTTATATATCATCTATAAAAAAATGCATTAAGCAAAAGTAGCTTCTGACTTGTCAATAACAACTTGTCCTCTGTAGTACATTTTACCTTCATGCCAATAAGCTCTGTGGTATAAATGTGCTTCACCTGTAATAGGGCAAGTAGCAATTTGTGCTACGGTAGCTTTATAATGTGTTCTTCTTTTGTCTCTTCTTGTTTTCGAGATTTTTCTCTTAGGATGTGCCATTTTACTATATTATTTATCCGTTAATAGTTGCTTTAATTTGTCCCAACGCGGGTCAATATCTTCTGTTTGTTCTTCTTTATTTTCTTTTTCTTCTTTGACTGCTAATTCATTCAATTTTTCAAGAGCTTCGGATTGTAAACTTCCATCTTTTACTCCAGGGTGTACACGTCTTTGTGGGACGGATAACACAATCATTTCATAAATATACTGTGCTGTATCTATTTCAAATTCTCCGAAAGGTATAATGAGTAACTCTTCATTGTCATTGTTGAATTCTTCTCCAAATCGAACAATTAATTTCATTTTTCCTTTGATGAGTAAATCAAAATCCTCACCGGTTAGGTCACAAGGTACATTGACTGTTCCTTTGTGTTTGAAATTCAATTCGAGCATGTTGTTTTGTTTCTCTAAAACAACACTAACTTTAATGTCTGAATTTTGATATTCATCATAATCAAAGATTTCAAAGAACTCATTATTTAATTGATACTCAAAAAGATGTTTTCCGGTCTTTAATCCTACGAATGGAATTAAATATTCTTTTATCTTATTCATTTAAACAAATTTTTGCCCCAAACTTCGGGAGTGCAAAGATATAAAATTATTATAAACCTAATAAAGTTATTTATCTTTTTTTATTTACAATTATTTTTCTTTTACTTTTAGTGGGTTTTTACTCATTTCTTGGTACTGAATTCTTGAGCGATAGATGTCTATTGCTAAGTAAACGGCTTCCTTAAATGAGTTGAAATCAGCTAGTCCTTTCCCTGCAATATCGTAGGCTGTGCCGTGATCTGGGGATGTTCTGATCTTATTTAGACCAGCAGTATAATTTACTCCTTTACCAAAGGATAAAGTTTTAAACGGAATTAGCCCTTGATCATGATAAGTGGCGATAATGGCATCATATTTTTCATATTGACCACTTCCAAAAAAGCCATCGGCAGCAAAAGGGCCAAAAACTAAGGTTCCTTTGCTGTATATTTTCTCTAGTGTAGGTTTTAATATAGCGTCATCTTCATTACCTATTACGCCGCCATCTCCACAATGAGGATTCAAGCCTAAAACTGCAATTTTGGGCCTAATAATGTTGAAATCTTGTATTAGAGATTGTTTTATGGTCTCAATTTTCTTTTTGATTAAGTTTTCAGTCAGGGAGCTTGATACTTGGTTTAAAGGAACATGGTCTGTTAGAAGTCCTACTCTTAAATTCCCTTGTACCATCATCATCAGGGCATCTCCTTCTAGCTCTTGATTTAAATAATCAGTATGCCCTGGGAACTTAAAGCTATCTGATTGGATATTGTATTTGTTTATTGGAGCGGTAACTAGTACGTCTATTAAGTCTTCTTTTAATGCATTTGTACCTGCTACAAAAGATTTAATAGCATATTCTCCAACGTTGTCATCATTGGTTCCTAGATTCAGATCGACACCTTCTCTCCAAACATTGAATACATTTATCTTCCCAGGTAAAATTTGGTCTAATTTATCTATTCCGTGTAAAGCAACAGCAGAATCTAAATTTTTCTTGATAAATGACATTATTTTGACATTGGCAAAAATAACGGGTGTACACAGCTCTAGCATCCTAGAATCTTCAAATGTTTTTAACACCACTTCGCTTCCAATACCGTTTAAATCTCCAATTGAAATTCCTACGATTATATTTTCTGCTTTTTTCATCATGACCACAAGTTATTTATTGCTAATTTTGAAGTGCAAATTTAGTAAAATAAAACAAGAAATGTTTACAGGTATAATAGAAACCCTTGGTGTTATCCAAGAAATCAGGAAAGAAAAAGGTAATATTCATGTGACTGTTGATTCTTCAATCACTAATGAACTTAAAATAGATCAAAGTGTGGCTCACAATGGTATCTGTTTGACGGTTGTTGGAATAATGGAGAATTGTTACACGGTTACCGCAATTGATGAGACGATTAAAAAGACAAACTTAGCGGACTGGCAGGTGAGTGATCAAGTCAATCTAGAGCGAGCTATGAAGTTAGGGGATCGTTTAGATGGTCATATTGTGCAAGGACATGTGGATCAAATAGGGGTTTGTGTTTCTGTTGATAATGCTAATGGAAGTTGGATTTATACTTTTGAATATGATGAAGCGCTGATTAATATCACTATCGAAAAAGGTTCGATAACGGTAAACGGTGTCAGTTTAACAGTGGTTAATTCAAAGAAAAACCAATTTAGTGTTGCGATTATCCCTTATACTCATGAGCATACTAATTTCCATGATTTCAAAGTAGGGACTAAAGTAAATCTTGAATTTGATGTTATTGGTAAATATGTGTCAAGGCTTTATTCTAATAAATAAAATTATTCTATTTTAGGAAAACAAAACAAAGCAAAACGCATGATTTAAACCATGGGTTTTGTATTTTGATTGTATTTGTAAATGACATAAAAACCAAGTATTATGGATATGATAATAAGCCAGAATATATGATCGTCTATCGGTAGTCCTGGAGGAGATGGTGGTTTTCCGGTAAGTGATGGAGTTGGGGGGGCGTTGCCTTTGTTTTTATCATTTTTCGCAAAAATTTCCATTATCCCAAAAAGGAAGGTGATTAATAGGAATAATTTGTTCAAAACAATTTTCATAATTTTTATAAAGTAATGAATCACTACTTAAAAGTAGTAAATCAATTTTTGAAAATTAAATTTTTAACATTGACTACTGTTCTTTTATCAAAAATTAGAATCAAAGTAACGACAATGAAATGAAAATATATAAGATTTTCCAATTTTAACTATAAAAAGTAGATTTTTTCGTTAAAATGCATAAAATGAAATTCGGAAAATTCTTTAAATAACATTGTTGTAATGAATATCTATTTTTAGAAATGTTTAGTTGACGGTTCTCTGTTTGGTGTTTACGCAAAAAGTGCCTTTGTGGTTTTTTGTTCCTCATTCGTCCCTTAAAAATAAAAAAGCCTCGTAAAGTACTAGTTTACAAGGCTTTTTAAACTTAAAATGTGGTCCCACCTGTACCACCTGTATTTTTACTAAATTTTGCTAAATATTACTGTATTTAAGGCTTTAAGCCTTGTTATTACTTATTTTATTGCAAAGCTAAAAAAAGCTAAAAAAGACCAAATAAAAAAATTTCGTCCCCTCATTCGTCCCCTGTGAATATTTTATTATATTTGTTTCTATGGCAAAAGCGAAATTTATACTAAAAGAACCAAGTTCAAAAACTGATACTTTAGTTTATCTATTTTATAATTATCAATACTCTAGATTTAAATATTCAACAGGAGAGAGTATAAATCCTAAATTTTGGAATCCTACAAGCCAAAGAGCTAAAGAAACAAAACAATTTCAAGAATATCCCGAATTTAACGCAAGACTCGGTAAAATTGAAAATGCAATCAATAATGTATTTAGAAGATTGTTAAATGATGGAATTCAACCAAATAATACTTTACTAAAAAAGGAGATTGAAAATGAATTAAGTGATAATCGATTGAAGCCTCGAAAACAATCTTTTCTATCTTTTATTGAAAGCTACATAAAAGAGAGCTCTTTGAACAAACGTGAGGGAACAATAAAAGTTTACAACACTACTTTTAAGTACTTAAAAGAATATTCGTTAAAATATAAAACTATAGAATTTGAAAGCATCACTTTAGAATTTTATAATCAATACACCTCGTTTCTTTCATTAGAACACAAACTGTCAGCCAATACAGTGGGTAAACATATAAAGACTATAAAGTCATTTATGAACGAAGCAACTGAAAGAGGTTTAAATGAAAATCTAGAATTTAGAAAAAAGAAATTTAAGACTATAAGAGAAGAATCAGACACTGTTTATCTAAGTGTTAAAGAACTACAGCAATTTGAAAAATTAAAATTATCTGCAACTCCTAGATTAGACAAAGTAAGAGATTTGTTTTTGATTGGCTGTTATACTGGTTTGAGATTTTCTGATTTTACGCAAATTCAGCCCGAAAATATTAATAAGGAGAACACAATGCTTTTTATTAGAACTCAAAAAACTAGTGAACGTGTTGCAATTCCATTGCATAAAACTGTTAGAACTATATTGAAAAAATACAATAATATACTTCCTAAAGCATATACAAATCAAGTAACTAATACCTATTTAAAAGAGGTAGCGAGTTTAGCAAAAATAAAAGAGCCGATCGAAACAACTATAACTCGTGGCGGAAAAGTAGAAAAATCAGTCTTACCAAAATTTAAACTTATTTCAACCCATACTGCCCGTAGAAGTTTTGCAACAAATTTATATATTGCAGATATTCCCGCAATTTCAATAATGAAAATAACAGGACATAAAACAGAACGTTCTTTTATGTCATATATAAGGATTACGCAAGAACAAAATGCAGACAAACTTTTGACTCATGCTTTTTTTAAATAACATAGTTAGCGAAAAAAAGTACGCAAAAAACACCCAAAACTAGTCAAAATTAGTCAAAACTACCCATTACCCAAAAGCACTTTGATAGATTATTTTTATTTGCTCCATTATAAACTTAAATACAGTAAAATAATGGCAAATTTAACATTCAACACTTTCGAGTTATCAGACTTCGAAAACGCATTTCACAAAGCTTTTGAAAGAGCAATTAAAGAATTTATAAATCCTCTCAAATATCAGGATAAGGATTTAAAATCAAGAAAAGAAACCGCTAGGGTTCTAAACATTTCATTACCTACACTTCATCTTTTTACTAAAGAAGGAATCATTCGTGCTTATCGTATTGGAAACAGGGTTCTCTATAAAGCAGAAGATATAGAGAACGCTTTGAAAGTTATTGTTTCAACTAATCATAGAGGACGAAATAATGGAAACTAATAAAAATGATTACTCGGTTATTGTGTTTCTAGAGAATCAAACAAAGCCTAAAAAATGGAACTATGTCCATAAACTAAACGGCTTTTCTATGTTTCTAAATAATTCACATCCAACGTGGAAATATATGAATGTTTACGAACGTAGAACAAGTAAGTTTCTTAAACAATTTCAAAAAGGAAACTTCATTCCTCCGTTTCTCTAGACCTTTTTTTTTAACCTTTAAAAATAAGCACCTTCAATAAAAACCTTTAATAAATAACCTTTTAATGGTTTTAATTAATGTGCAACGATTCAGATTATGATAGTCAAAAACACATACGGAACAAGTGTCTCGTTTTCGGTTCGGGAGTTTGGAGTTATTCCAAAAGATGAGTTTACAGGTTCTTCACTTCAAAGAAAGAAGCAAGAACCCAAAGCAGAAAAGAAACCCACACCAGTAGAAAACATTAAAAAAATGCGGTCTCTATCTCGAAAGTCAAAGCAAAAAATCAGAAAGAAAATAATTTGCTTTGCAAGATGCTACAAACGATTAAGTTTTGTTACTCTAACTTTTCTAAACCAAGTAACTGACGAACAAGCCGTAAATCTACTGCGCAAGTTTATTGATAACGCAAAAAAGAGAAGTGAAAACTTCCAATACATATGGGTAGCAGAAAGACAAACTAAAAATGACTTTTTCAAGGGGAATGTTCATTTTCACATGATAACCAACAAATATTGGAAAATTGAAAAGTGGTGGAATTACTGGCTTGACCTCCAAAAGAAAAACGGAATAGTACCAAGAGACATAAACTATAAACCTTCCTCCGCTTTTGATGTGAGGCAATTGAATTCGAATAACATCAGGTCGATAGCTTCTTATGTAACAAAATATGTTACTAAAAACAGTGATAAGTTTGATTGTCAAGTTTGGAACTGCTCAAGACAAGTATCAGAGTTGTACACAGACTTTTATACAGATTCCAGCTTTGTAGATGAGTTTAAAAAATTAGACGCTATACTCAAAGAGTTTGAAGTTAAAGACCATTCAAACAGACCAGTTATAAATGTAAAAATGATTAACCTAAACAGGCAGACTTTAAAACTATATAAAAGATTAGATGATAAAAATAAAATAAATCAAAATGAAGAATAATAAAGCAAACTTTAAGGAGTTGCCATACAATGTGAAATTTGCAACAACTAACTCAAATAATGAAAAGGATTTCATAACCGAAGTTTTAATCGCAAATTTAATTAACAACGGCATATCATTCAATACATTTTTGGAATATGCGGATAGTATAGAAAATAAAAAGATCAGAGAAGAAAGTATAGAAAACACAACAAATATTATATTAGATTTTATTTCTCTCAATCCTGAATTTGCGGAAATATTAGAAAGGAATAATAAAGCACATGAATTTTTAAATTCTCTTAAGTGAAATTTGAATACAAAATAACACCTAAATCTAGATAATTTTAAGTTATATATGGCGTTGATTCAATATAACAAAGTAAATGCTTTTTGATTTTATTGAAAGGTTATAAATAAAAAATAAAATTGAAGTTATACTATTACAAACGAAAGGGGTTATTTGACCCCTTTCATCTTAAGTTCTTATTTGTGTTGCCAGCAGAACGAGTCTCCTGAATTTGAAACACAATGTTTACACTGATTCCCAGTGCTTTTAGCAGTTGCTCTGCATTGCCCGTAATTGCAAGCAGTAACTTCAGTAATATTTTTTGGTGTACTTTTTTCAATAGTACAATCAGCTGAACTAAAGCTTAAAAAACCAAAAGCTAGTAGTGATAATAAAATTTTTTTCATAATTTTAAAAATAGGTTTATCAAATGTAGGAAAAAATTCCAAACTTAATGATATTGTTAGAGTGGAATACAGAAAAAAACTTGTTAATAATATTGAAAATTTAGATTTAAAAGATTTATAGTATTTTTATGTTTTTAAAGAATTAAAATTTTTTAAAGTTGTTAAAACTAAATTAAATCGATAAATGCTAACAAAATTCCAAATAAACGACCCGTCAATAGAATCTCAATGGAGAGCAATTATACTATTTGGGAAAAATTCAGCAACTTATAAGTTTGCCTTTGCAAAAGCATTACTAGAAACAATTGAAAAAGAAAAAACAAAAATTTCATTGGAAGAGTTATCTATTCCATTCGCAAATTCGATTGTTGACCATCTACAAAAAAGTGACAAACAAGGAAACTCTGTTACTAGTACTTTTCTAGAGGGTTGTAGGGGGTTTATAAAAGGAGATATGAAACCAGAAGATTTATATAGATTAACTGAGAAATATGGCTTTGTGAACGTTATTGATGCGTTTCAAAACGTAAATGGAGGAGCTGTCAGTAATACTTTTTACGAAAAAAACTTTATAGGAGGTAAAAAAGAAATAGTAATCACGGACAACCTTTTAAAAATTAAAGAACTATTTCAATATAGGAATTTAAATCAAGAGGTTGAAGCACGGTGGAATCTTGTTGAAACGGCATGGAATTTAAAAATTAATCCAAATTTACTTGAAGTAAATTATGATGAAGAAAAATCTTTGTTTTTTATCGAAAGTAATGTAATGCAACGAATAGATATAACATCAGTAAGAGACGCTTTGAATGGTTATCAGAAAGGGAAATGTTTTTATTCGCTTCAAGATATTTCAATTAATAAAAATAATTTAAATATTTGCCAAGTCGATCATTTTCTACCCCACATAAATAAAAAAGAACATTGTAAAAATGGCGCTAATATTAATGGAGTTTGGAATTTAGTTTTAGCAGATAGTAACGTAAATCTCAATAAATCTGCAAAAATTCCTGATGTCCGATTTCTTGAAAGATTATATGATAGAAATGAATATTATATAGAAAGCAAGCATCCACTTGCTGAAACAATAATAAATCAAACTGGCTTGACAAAAAAGCAAAGAAGAAACTTTTTGCAATTTCAATATAATTTAGCTTTATCGCTTTCAATTCAACGTTGGAGACCTGAATTCGAATTAATATAAATATTTTAATGAAAAACTTTTTAGAAATACCTCAGGACAAAATTATTGAACAAAACGAATGCTTTTTTATAATCAAAGATACATTTCCTGTATCTCCTGGTCATTTATTAATAATTAGCAACAAAATGAGGTCAGACTTTTTTTCATTAACAAATGAAGAAAAATCCTTATTGTCGAAATCTATTGATAGGGCAAAAGAATTAATAGAATTAGACTTCAAACCTGATGGATATAATATTGGAATGAATTGCGGTGAATCAGCAGGGCAAACAGTTTTTCACTTTCATTGTCATGTTATACCAAGATATATTGGAGATATGGAAAATCCAAGAGGTGGCGTTAGACATAGTATTAACGGAAAAGGCTATTATTAAATAAAAAATCCGTCCCCTCATTCGTCCCCTGAAATTAAAAAAGCCTCATAAACATAATGTTTATAAGGCTTTTCAAGTGTTAACTGTGGTCCCACCTGGGCTCGAACCAGGGACCACCTGATTATGAGTCAGGTGCTCTAACCAGCTGAGCTATAGGACCGGTTAAGAGTTTGCAATATTACTATTATTTTTCGTTTGTGCCAAATATTTTTCAATTAGTTTTCTTGACCAGTTTAAAATAATTATTTGTAATTTGAAAATCAGTTGATTTCTAGAATACTACAATATAACTTTTTCTCTTTTATTTGATTTCTTCGCATAACTCTATCAATACTCCATTAGAGTTTTTGGGATGTAAGAATACAATTCGTTTATTATCTGCTCCTTTCTTAGGGATTTCATCTACAAAAATAAAACCTTCTTTTTTTAATCTAATGATTTCCGTTTCTAGGTTTTCGACCTCAAAAGCAATGTGGTGAATTCCTTCCCCTTTCTTTTCGATGAACTTGGCAATAGCACTTTCAGGCTGTGTCGCTGCCAAAAGTTCGATTTTAGTAGAGTCCGTTTTAAAAAAAGTAGTAAAAACACTTTCGCTAAGTACTTCCTCTGATTTATAAGCAGTAACGCCAAGTAGTTTTTCAAAAAGCAAATGAGATTCGGTCATGTTTTTGACCGCAATTCCGATATGTTCTAGTTTTTTCATTTTTTTATTCAAATCATTGTCAGGCTCTCACAAATTTACAAATTAATACTTTGTTTGGATTGGATATTAAAATTTAAATCCCAGACCTATAATAATGCGTCAAAAATTTCAATTACCGTAAATATAATTGTTATTTTGTATCCTTTAATTTGATAACTCATGTTCAAAAATAATTTTGCTGCTTTTTTGATTGTACTTTCTTTCTTGTTAGCAAGTTGTGCTAAAAGAGGAAGTATCACAGGTGGACTAAAAGATACCTTAGCGCCAGTTTTAAAAAGTAGTTTTCCTAAAAACTTCACCACTAATTTCAAAGAAAAAGAGATTCGGCTTGGTTTTGATGAATATGTAAAACTAAAAGATTTAAGTAAGCAACTCATCATTTCGCCTCCAATGAAGCAGGAGCCTTTGATTTTACCAACGAATGCAAGCAAATTATTGACTATAAAGATCAAAGATACCTTGCAACCCAATACAACTTATAGTTTCAACTTCGGGCAGAGTATTACAGATAATAATGAAGGTAATCCTTTAAATCAATTTAAATACGTTTTTTCAACTGGGTCTTATATCGATTCTCTCTCATTGGGAGGGAAAATTAAGGATGCTTTCGAAAAAGAACCAGATAATTTTGTTTCCGTTTTATTGTATGAAATGAATGAAAAATTTAAAGATTCAGTTGTCTATAATGAAACTCCTAGATATGTTACAAATACTTTAGATAGTCTTAAGACTTTTCGTTTAGAGAACTTAAAAGCAGGTAAATACCTATTAGTAGCGATCAAAGACAACAATAAAAATAATAAATTCAATCCCAAAGAAGAAAAAATTGGATTTATCAAGCAGGCTATCACGATTCCTAATGACACGCTTTATGAATTAGAGTTATTCAAGGAAGTGATTCCTTTTAAAGCAAATAAACCTTCTCAGGTTTCGGGGAATAAATTGCTTTTGGGGTATGAAGGTAAACATGATTTTGCTAATTCAAAACCAAAAGTGGTGTTGAAAAACGGAAATGAAGTTATTCCTAGTATTATAACGCAAATGCCTAAAAAAGATTCGTTACATATATGGTACAAGCCTATTAAAGTAGATTCACTAAACGTTGAGATTGTTAGAGAAGATTATAAACAAAATCATACGATTCGAATAAAAGATCAAAAGAAAGATACATTAAGTGTTTCGGCACTTCAAAGTGGTAATTTGGGTTTCAGGGAACGCTTTACCTTAGAAACTACAACGCCTTTGGTCAAAATTGATAAGTCAAAAATGAGTTTGACCAATGCTGTCGATGAAAAAGTGGAATTCCAAACAGAACAGGATGAATTCAACCAGAAATTGTTTTTCTATTTCAAGAAATCACCAGATGAAAAATATAAGTTGAGTATTCTGCCAGGCGCGTTAACTGATTTTTTTGACAAGGAAAATGACAGCCTTACTTATAGACTAAGCACTAAAACTATTGCAGATTACGGGAACTTAAGAATAAAATTGCAAAATGTAAAAAAGTTTCCAATAATAATTGAATTGACCTCTTCAAGTGGAGAAGTTAAGGCTGAAGAGTACAGTACCGAAGCAACGTCTATCGATTTCAATTTGATAGTGCCAGCATTATATAATGTCCGAATTATTTATGATGATAATAAAAACAGACGCTACGATACTGGAAATTATTTAGCTAAAAAATATTCAGAAGAAGTGGTTTATTTCTCCAAAGAAATCGATGTACGGGCCAATTGGGATGTAGAACAAAATTTTGACGTCAGTCAGCCCTACGTTCCTGAGGTTAAAAAGAAGCCCGCTAAAAAGAAAAATAATTTTTAGTACTTAAGATCAAAAAAATCGCGGTCATTCAAGAAATTGAAACGTTTTCGTGTTTCCGCTACTGTATTTTGATAGATGTCAGTTACAAAAGTGTCATCAGTTTCCAGAGGTGAAATTTTGTAATCACCTGTTGGTGCGATAAGTTGTGAGTGGCCGTTATAAGCCATCCCGTTAGCATCAATTCCAATTCTATTCACTCCTATGGTGTAGCAAATATTTTCAATTGCACGCGCTCGTAACAAGATGTCCCAAGCTAAAACTCTCGTTTCGGGCCAATTAGCAACGTATATCAACAAATCATAATTTTCTACATTTCGAGAAAAAACGGGGAAACGCAAATCATAACAAACCAAAAGGCAGATTTTCCAACCCAAATAATCAACAATCAATTTTTGCTTTCCGGTGGTATAAATTTTTTCCTCACCTGCGAGGGTAAAGAGGTGTCGCTTGTCATAAAACTGAATTTCACCCGAAGGAAAAACGAACAATAACCGGTTATAATAGTTGTTGTTTTCAGTGATCACAAGACTTCCTATAAGTGCACAATGACGAGATTTTGCCAGCTTTTGCATCCATTGTACCGTTGCGCCAGTCATCGTTTCGGCCACTTGTGCAGGATTCATGGTAAAGCCCGTACTAAACATTTCAGGCAAAACAATTAAGTCAATAGCTAACTCAAGCCCGCTAATTTTATCCTCAAATTGTCTTCTATTAGCACTAGGATTCTCCCAAACCAATGCCGATTGTACCAAAGCTATTTTCATCACCACTATTTTTGATAAAGATAATCATTCTAACTAAAATAATTAGGAGCAGAATGATTAGTAATTCAAGGTCACCTCGTCCCGTTCCCGACGCTTCGGGACGCTACAATCTCTAGTTTTTGCTAGCGCAACACTAGAGGGTTTTCACTGCTATCGGGGCTAAAGAGGAAATTATTGTTTTCATAAAAATCGTGTTGAATTTAGAAGATATTTTTTAGCAACAAATTTCACGAATTTACAGGAATAAGATATCTGCCCGAACATAATTCGTGGAATTTGTCTTTTTGAAGTTTTTAAAATTCGTGCCAATTCGTGTAATTCTTGGCAACAATTTTTTTGCTTTTTTCGACCATACATCAAAGTGATTGCCATGTTGCATTTACTATGTTATCAATTCTCATTTCAATTCACTAAATTTGCAGTCAAAATAAAATCCAAATGAGCAACATTAGAATCACCAAACAATTCAATTTTGAAACCGGACACGCCCTTTATGGTTACGATGGTAAATGTAAAAATGTACACGGTCACAGTTATAAATTGTCAGTTACGGTGATGGGTCGCCCGATTACAGATCGTTCAAATGTGAAGTTTGGAATGGTGATTGACTTCTCCGACTTGAAGAAAATCGTTAAGGAAGAGATTGTTGATCAGTTTGACCACGCTACTGTTTTTAATGAAACAACACCTCATATAGAATTAGCAAAAGAATTACAATCTCGTGGACATCACGTGATTTTGGTAGATTACCAACCCACTAGTGAAAATATGGTGATTGATTTTTCTCAAAGAATTATAAGCCGTTTGCCAGAAGGAATTACATTATTTTCTTTGAAATTACAAGAAACCGAATCTTCGTTTGCGGAATGGTATGCTGCCGATAATCAATAATTCTAATCTTTGAATTCTATTTCATGCTATTAGCCAATAATAAAAAAATATATTTTGCCTCCGATCAACATTTTGGAGCACCAACAGCCGAGTTAAGTTTGCCACGCGAAAAGAAGTTTGTCGCTTGGTTGGACGAAATTAAACAAGATGCTGAGGCGATTTTTCTATTAGGCGATTTATTTGATTTTTGGTTCGAATATAAAACCGTAGTTCCCAAAGGTTTTGTACGTGTTTTAGGCAAATTAGCCGAAATACGTGATAGTGGGATTCCAATTTACTTTTTTGTGGGAAATCATGATTTATGGATGCGTGATTACTTTGAAACCGAATTGAATATCCCGGTTTACTATGACAATCAAGAATTTAAGTTTTGTGGAAAAACCTTTCTAATTGGTCATGGAGATGGTAAAGGTCCCGGAGATTTAGGATACAAACGCATGAAAAAAGTATTTGTACACCCGTTTTCCAAATGGCTTTTTGGTTGGTTACACCCAGATATTGGGGTAGGTTTGGCGCAATATTTATCGGTTAAAAATAAAATGATTTCAGGCGAATCGGACGTCAAATTCTTAGGTGAAGATAAAGAATGGCTCATCTTATATGCTAAACGAAAACTGGAAACAAAGCACTATAATTATCTTATTTTTGGTCACCGTCATTTGCCTATGATTAAATCAGTAGGCGAGAATGCGGAGTATGTAAACTTAGGAGATTGGATTTCTTATTTTACCTACGGCGTTTTTGATGGTGAAAATTTTGAAATTAAAGAATACGTTTAATTTCTGCCCGTTCCCCAAAGGTATTCGTCTAACTCAATTTTGAATAAGGTTGTTGAAACCAAATTGTTCATTAGCGTCATTTCGTGGATTGACATAGCCAAATCTACTTCGTGAAAAGGTGTTTTAAGTAAATATTTAGCACAATTATTTTTGAAGTCACAATCTTCGCAGCAATGATTTTTAGAAATACTATCCTCAATCAAACATTTGAAGTCTAAAAGCTCTTTCGGGTTTAGTTGCAATCCCGTTTCTTTAAAAACGAGTTGAACTTTATCTCTTGAAAGATATTCGTCTTCTTTCCAGTAAAAGGAAACTCCAAATTCATTTTGATATATGTGTTGTATTTCTTTCATCGTAGTAGGTCTATGACGCAAATATATGAAAACTTTATTATTTAGAATGAATAAAAATAAAAATATAGTTCTTGTGGTCTACTTATAGACTAAGTTGCTTTTTTGCAGTCTTAATAATAGCGTCGGCGTCAAATAGATCGGTGTCTACGGCTACACTACCATTACCATAAGGGCCGTATTTTTGTGCACTAGTTACCGAAAAAAGTCCTAAAACAGGTTTTTGTGACGTACTTGCTAAGTGCATAATACCACTATCGGCACCAATAAAAAGAGAAGTGTTTGCGATTAAGGCAGCGATTTCCCGTACATCTTTACTGTAAAAAGTAGTTGCCTTAAAGTCAATTTGCGATACATTTTCAACGGGCAAAACTTCGACGATGTTATAGTCAGGAAAAGCATTTTTTAGTTTTTCGTAAAAAGTACTCCACCATTCAGTAGAATAACATTTTGTGCCAGTGGCGAAAGTAAAGATGCTGATGGTTTTTTTATCATTTGGCACCAAAGTATCCAAAATTGTTTTAGCGTCTTTAATTTCAGTTTCGCTAAGTTTTATGTTCAAAGAAGGAACGGCTTTGTCTGGGTTAGGGTGTCCCAACTGTTCTAAATAATGTCTAAATTCATAGACAGGGAATTTTGCAAAGTGATTATAATCTGAAAATTTATTTTTGACTGTTTCATTTTCTTCTCCAAAAAACTTAAAATTAGAATTCGCCAACTGAGTGGATAATCGTCCTGATGATGATCCCTGATCGATATTAAGAACCAAATCGTAATTTTTCTTTTTTAGTTTAAACCAAACTAAAATGTATTTAAAGATTTCATTAAAAGGTTTTCGAGGTAGTATAACATAATTATCAACGGTTTTATAGTTTTTAAAAATAATTGGCGCTAGTCCGCCTCTTACAAATAAATCAATTTTACAATCTGGGAAAGTGTCATTAATTTCTTGAACTAGTGGTGTGATTAATAGTAGGTTTCCTAAACGATTATTTGGTCGATTGATTAGCACATTTTTAAATATAGCTTTAGAACTAGTGTCAAAATTTTGATTTCCTTTTGTAGTTCCAATATATTTGGTTAAACCATGTGTGATTTTTCGGCGGATAATATTTATATATATTTTAAAACTCATACTGTATTGCTGTTTTATCCATAATAGGTATTTGATGTTATGGACTTTTTTTTTGTAAATTTATGGAAATGATTTTATAATTGTCTCCAACTTCGAAAAAGATATTTTGAATTAGGCCTCTTCCTTAGTATTCATTTCATCGGTTAAGTCCAGCTTTCTAAAAGTGGGAGAAAATGAGCCTGTCAAGATAACAACTAAAAGTGTCATGCTCCCACCAAAAACAACAGCGGTTACAGTTCCCATCAATCTAGCAGTTAATCCACTTTCAAATGCGCCTAATTCATTAGAAGAACCTACAAACATTGAATTTACGGCAGATACTCGGCCACGCATGTTGTCAGGAGTTTTTAAGAAAAGTATAGTCTGGCGTATCACAACTGAAATTCCATCAAATACACCACTTAAAAACAAAGCCAAAAGTGATACCCAAAAAATGGTAGATAGTCCAAATACAATGATGCTAACTCCAAAACCAAAAATGGCGGCCAGCAGTTTGATACCAGCATTAGTATTCAAAGGAACATAAGCAGTAACCAGCATAGTCAAAAAAGCCCCCACTGCTGGAGCTGCTCTTAAAAAACCAAAACCTTCAGGGCCCACTTTTAAAATATCTTGGGCAAAAACAGGTAATAACGCCACTGCTCCTCCAAAAAGTACGGATACCATGTCAAGTGTGATGGCACCCAGTACGGTTTTATTATTAAATACAAATCTGATTCCTTCACCCAAACTTTGCATTATGGGTTCGCCAATCTTGGGGTTCAAAATAGGTTTTCGCTCTATTTGGGATAATCCTAATAAAGCTATAATCGAACAAATAAATACGGAACACATAGACCAATGTACTCCAATTAAATGAATCGAAAATCCGGCTATTGCCGGTCCAACAACGGAACCAATTTGCCAAACCGAACTACTCCAAGTAGCGGCATTGGGATATACTTTTTTAGGAACGATTAAGGATAAAAGGGAAAAGATAGTGGGACCAATAAAGGCACGCACTAATCCACCTAAAAACACCATGAAATAAATGGCGTAAAGAATAGTTTCAATGTTGTAATCTGCAATTACTGTAGGCCAAGTCAATAAAAACAAGCCAAAACTAATCACTGAAAATGCCAAAATACACTTCAATAACATGCCTTTCTTTTCTTTTTGATCCACTATATGTCCTGCAAATAGTGCCATTGAAACGGCCGGAATCACTTCCATTAATCCTATTAATCCTAATGACAATGGATCTTTAGTAATACTATATACCTGCCATTCGATAACAATAAATTGCATCGACCAAGCAAATACCATTGCAAATCTGACTAGTAAAAAGGTATTGAATTCTTTGTACCGTAAGGCTTCGTAAGGGTCTTTCTTTATTTTTTCAAAACTCATGCTCTAATATCTTTTAATCGTAGTTGGGTAGTAATGTTTCCGTTCCACTCGTTTTCGTCTACACAATAAACCGCTTCAAAGGGTTTTTGATTGGAGATTACTTCCATTTTTTTACCCAATCCAAAACCAATGGAGGCAATTCCTCCAGAATTATTTTGTTTGACAAATAGTCTGATATGTTCGTCATCTTTGCCCATTTTTTTAGCATAACCCGTGTCAATAACATTTTTGCTCAAGAAAACGGGTGTCATATTTAGTGGACCAAAAGGTTCGAATTGTTTCAATATTCGAATGAATTTCGGGCTGATATTATCAAAGTCAATTTCGGCATCGACTTCAATTTCAGGGATGCGTTGCTCTGGTAAAATAGTTTCTTGTACTTGTTTTTCAAATGCCGCTTTGAAAATGGAGTAATTTTCGGCTTGTAAAGTCATTCCTGCGGCGTACATATGTCCGCCAAATTGCTCTAAATGTTCCGCACAAGCTTCGAGTGCATTGTAAACATCAAATCCTTTTACAGAACGAGCTGAAGCTGCATATTTTTCACCACTTTTAGTGAAAACTAAAGTTGGACGATAATGAGTTTCTATCAATCGAGAAGCTACAATTCCTATAACTCCTTTGTGCCAATCTTCTTGAAAAACAACTGTTGAAAAACATTCTTCTTCGTTGTTTGTTACAATCTGGTTCAAGGCCTCTTTCGTGATTTGTTGATCCAGTCCTTTGCGATCGGTATTGTATTGCTCAATCTCTGAAGCAAATTGCTGGGCCTGTTCAAAGTCAAATTCGGTTAACAATTCCACTGCATGATTGCCATGTTTGATTCGGCCAGCAGCGTTTATTCTTGGAGCAATAATAAAAACTACATCCGTAATGTCGAGAGTTTGTTTTTTGACTTGATGCACTAATGCTTTAATTCCTGGTCGAGGATTGCTATTAATTACTTGTAAACCAAAGTAAGTCAATACCCTATTCTCTCCTGTCATAGGAACAATGTCTGCAGCGATGGCAGTAGCAACCAAATCTAGATAAGGGATTAAATCGTCTATTGTTTGGTTTTTATTTATTCCTAAGGCTTGAATCAATTTGAAACCTACGCCACAACCACATAATTCGTCATAAGGGTAGGAGCAGTCGTCTCGTTTTGGATCTAAAACAGCAACAGCATCTGGCAATTGGTCACCTGGCCTGTGGTGGTCACAAATGATAAAGTCTATGTTTTTTTCTTTGGCATATGCTACATGTTCGATGGATTTTATACCACAATCCAAAGCGATGATTAGTGAGAATCCATTGTCTTTGGCAAAATCAATTCCTTTGAAGGAAACACCATAACCTTCTAAATATCGGTCAGGAATATAAGTGGCAACATCGGGATAATAGGTTTTTAGGTAGGAAGAAACTAAGGAAACCGCCGTTGTTCCATCCACATCATAATCTCCAAAAACAAGAATGCGTTCTTGATTAGCAATTGCCTGTTCAATTCTATGGACGGCTTTGTCCATGTCTTTCATCAAATACGGATCGTGTAAATGGCTCAACGACGGGCGAAAGAAAACTTTAGCTTCTTCAAAAGTCTCAATGCCACGTTGTACTAATAATGTAGCTACAAATTCTTCCACATTTAAGGCTTGTGCCAAATGCTGAATTTTTTCTTGGGAAGGTTTGGGTTTAATGGTCCACCGCATTTGATTTTTGATTTTATAATGAAGAGTATGTTGAATTTTGCCAATTCTAACGAAGGCGAGAATCATTTATGGCTTTCGACTTCAAAGAGTCTGACAGCTAATGCTGATTTATTTTAATTCTAAAGCTTCCCCTTCAAACTGAATACCATCCCAGCCTGAAACCATAAAATTTCTAATATTTTGATGGTTGTTTCCTTGAGGATCTCCTAGAACTTCTTCAAAATAATAAGCACCAAAACAAGTTAGGGTTTGTTCTTGAGTCAAATTTTGTGCTTTTGCGAAAGCAAATAATTTACAAGAACCTGAATTTGTTCCTACAGCATTATGTGTGTTTCCATTTTGAAAAGCAGTTGGAGTAAAGTTGTAATTTTCTTCAATTATAGCAATGGTATCTGTAAATACAATTGATTTTGGGGTCTTATTTAGTTGATCTAAAAAAATGGCTAGTGTCATAAATATATGTTTTTATTCGAATTTTGAAATTATTGTTTGGGCTGCTACAATTGCTCCATCCATATAGCCAGGATTTTGAGAGGCAGTTTCAGAGCCAGCAAAAAACAGCTTATCATTGTATAAAGACTTTTGATATTCTGGGTGTCCATTGTTTTTATGTGCCAGTACCAAGCTATCGTATGAGAAAAAAGCAAGTGGGTCTTCCTTCCAAACTTTTTCGTGATATTCTACATGGTTTTCTGCTTCAGCACCAAAGTATTTAACTAACTGTGTAAGTACTTTTTCTTTTCGTTCTTCTTTGGTTAGAACATTAGTTCCGCCATTGAGAAAACCTTTTAAAGCGAAGCCTTTATTGTCAAACGTACTATGGTCATACATTTCGGTAATAATCCCGACATGGCTAAACAATGCGCCCGAGTACTGTTTGTTTCTCCAAAAAGGAGTCACATATTCTACAGCAAATTTTATAGATTCGCCCATCCAAGTATGCGTGTTTTGAGCTAAATCCTGAAATGATTCAGGTAGTTTTGGATCATAGTCAATCGTACTAACTGCCAAATTGGGAGGTAACGTCATTATTACTTTTGGAGTAAAATAAGTATTTCCATTAGAATCTGTGAGCTCTATTTGGTCGCCCTTTTCTTTGATGTCAATTATTTTTGTGTTTTTCTTAATGTTTTCCAAACCAATTTTTGATACTAATTTTTCAATTAATACAGATGTACCTCCTGCTAAGCGATAAGAAGGTTCATCAGAATCTGGAATTTCAAATTTTTGTGGAGGCACGAAGGACATAGTTTCAAATAAAGAAATACCTTTCGTATGCTGTTTAAAAAAATCTAATTCTAATTCATCAAGGAATCGTAACAATGTAGGGTGTTGTTCCCCAAACCAAGTAGCTCCCATTTCTATTGTAACATTGGTTATACCGGTTACAGTTTGAATTCGCCCTCCTAGTTGACTACTTGCTTCCAAAACTAGAACTCCCAATCCTTTTTTATGCAATAAGTAGGCAGCTGTTAATCCAGCCAAACCACCCCCGATAATAATTATTTTGGAATTAGTCATATTATTCTTCTACTGAAAACTTCTTTTTCTTTGGTTCTTTGATAATGGTTTTGCCAGCTACGACTACTACTATTTCACCTCTTGGAGCTGTTTTTTCGAAGTGTGTAAGTACTTCGCGAGCAGTACCTCTTACATTCTCTTCGTGTAATTTGGATAGTTCTCGAGACACGCAAATTTGGCGGTCTTCGCCAAAGTAAGTTATGAATTCCGCTAAAGTTTTTAATAATTTATGAGGAGAAACATAAAGAATCATGGTTCTTGTTTCTTCGGATAATTCTAAATAACGGGTTTGTCTTCCTTTTTTTTCAGGTAAAAAACCTTCAAATATAAATTTGTCATTGGGTAATCCACTATTTACTAAAGCAGGGACAAAGGCAGTTGCTCCAGGTAAACATTCTACCGTAACTCCATTTTCTACACAAGCACGGGTGAGTAAAAAACCAGGATCAGAAATAGCAGGAGTTCCAGCATCTGAAATTAGGGCGATGGTTTCGCCAGCCTTCATTCGTGCAATTAAGTTTTCAACGGTTTTATGCTCGTTATGCATATGATGGCTGTGCATGTGTGTGCCAATCTCAAAATGTTTTAAGAGTTTTCCGCTAGTGCGCGTATCTTCGGCGAGAATCAAATCTGCTTCTTTGAGCACTCTAATGGCTCTGAAAGTCATGTCTTCGAGGTTGCCAATAGGAGTGGGAACTATAAATAATTTAGCCATAGTAAATTAACATTGGTTTATAAATAATTATTAGCCACAGATTCATGATGAAATATGAACTTGTGGCTAATTTATTTTTTAATAGCTGAATGAGGATTACAAAAATTTCTTTTCGATAATATCCATGAAACGCTCTTCGTAATCCGTTTTTCCTTTCCAGTCGTTATAATCTGGTTTGACCATTTCTTCGATGAAAGCTTTGGTCTCATAAAAGTTGTCAAAAGTGATAATCTGGCTCAAGACCCTGTTGTAATCTTCAATGCTATTAGCAAAAAGATGCTTTACAAAAGCAATTTGGTCGTTCAGATCAATGTCAATTCCTTTAGAGAGTTTATCATTCAATGAAACTACTTTTGCCGAAGGTTTTTCAATTATAGTTTGTGTTGAAGTACTAACTTCTTCAATGGTAGTTGTATTGTTAATTGCTTCGAATATTGGAGTAGGTGGAATAGCTTGTATTTTATCTACTTTTACGAATTGAGGTTCATTATAATTGCCACCTAATAAATCTTCAAAAGAAATTTGGATAGCTTGTCCTTTCTTAGGGGTTTCTATTTCCGTTTTTTCGTCTTCAGGTTCGTTATTTAAGCTAAAATTAGGGGTAAAACTTGGAGGAGTTGTTGGTTCTGGTTTTTCTTCTGCAGTAACTTCTTTTTCAACTTCTTCAACTTCATCTTCGATTGCAGAGATTTCAATTTGTTCCTCTATGTCTTCAATTTCAACTTCAGTTTCTTCTTCAACTTCAATTTCCTCTTCGATTGCAGAGATTTCAATTTCTTCCTCTAGATCTTCAATTTCAACTTCAGTTTCTTCTTTTGGGGTTGCTATAATCTCTTCTACAATCGGCTCAATTTCCTCTTCAGTAATATTAGAAACTTCGACAGCAACTATAACTTCTTCAGTAATTGGTTCTTCCACCGCAGTTTCTTCAATGCTATTTTCTTCTATCAGCGTAGCTATTTTTGATTCTATCATCGCTTCGTTATCATAGAAGTTTTCTACATCGGTCACAATAGCGGCCTGTCCAATAGTTGGTTTTACTTCACCATATTGCTCTTCTACAAATCGCAATACGGATAGTTTTTCATACAGTTTTTGGGTTTCCAAAAACAGTTGGTTTATATCGGATTTGTTTTTAAGTTGTAATATTCGGTGTGCAATGCTTATTAAATCAGCTTCCAATCTTTTTTTCATAACAGTAGAATTATAATATATAGCGAATGTTGTAAAGTTAGTTTCTCGAAAATGATACCGTTTTAATAGATGTATCGTCCATTAATTGATAAAAATTTTCTACTTTTGAGATAGTACAAAAGTACAAAATTTCAAGTGCTTTTATCAAGCTACAAAGTAATAAAAACTATTCATTTTTTAAGTAAGAAAAAAATAAAATGTTTCTCGAAAATACAGTAAATCATAAAGAGCAGTTTGGTTGGATTGAAGTGATAAGTGGTTCGATGTTTTCGGGCAAAACAGAGGAATTAATTCGTCGACTTAAAAGAGCCCAGTTTGCCAAACAAAAAGTGGAAATTTTCAAACCATCCATCGATACAAGGTATCATGATGAAAAAGTAATTTCACATGATGCAAATGAATTTCGTTCTACAGCGGTTCCTGCAGCGGCTAATATTGCGATTTTAGCACAAGGTTGTGATGTTGTAGGAATTGATGAAGCGCAGTTTTTTGACGACGAAATTGTTACGGTTTGCAATGATTTGGCTAATCAAGGTATTCGTGTAATTGTAGCAGGATTAGATATGGATTTCAAAGGTAATCCTTTTGGTCCAATGCCAGCTTTGATGGCTACAGCCGAATATGTAACCAAAGTACATGCGGTATGTACTAGAACAGGAAATTTAGCTCATTTTAGTTTTAGGAAAAATGACAATGATAAATTGGTCATGTTAGGAGAAACTGAAGAGTATGAACCTTTGAGTCGAGGTGCCTATTATCGAGCGATGCATCCTAATATAGAAAAATAGAAATAAGAAAATCCGACAAGCTAAAGTACTTGTCGGATTTTTTGTGAAATATTTCAAAAATCTAAATCTTCTTCCTCATTCTAGCCACTGGTATATCCAATTGTTCTCTATATTTTGCAATCGTTCTTCTAGCAATAGGGTATCCTTTTTCTTTGAGTAAATCGGCTAATTGATCATCCGGATAAGGTTTCTTCTTGTCTTCTTCTTCGATGATATTTTGCAATATTTTTTTGATTTCAAGGGTAGAAACATCTTCGCCTTGGTCATTTTTCATGGCTTCAGAGAAAAATTCTTTGATTAATTTGGTTCCATATGGAGTTTCTACATATTTACTATTTGCTACACGAGAAATAGTCGAAATGTCTAAACCAACCAAATCCGCAATATCTTTCAAAATCATTGGCTTCATCATGGTTTCATCTCCTTCCAAGAAAAAATCTTCTTGATAATGCATGATAGCATTCATGGTCACAAATAAAGTTTCTTGACGCTGTCTAATCGCATCTATAAACCATTTGGCGGAGTCTAGTTTTTGTTTAATAAACTGAACGGCATCTTTCTGGTCGTTCGATTTGTCTCGCGAATCTTTGTAAGTGCGTAACATATCTTGGTAATCCTTGGAAACATGTAGTGAAGGTGCATTACGTCCGTTCAGGGTCAATTCCAATTCCCCTTCAACAATACGAATGGCGAAATCAGGAACCACATTCTCTGTTATTTTATTATTGCCCGTAAAAGAACCACCTGGTTTAGGATTCAAACGCTCTATTTCATGAACTGCTTTTTTAAGTTGCTCATTCGAAACATTGTATTTTTGAATTAGTTTATCATAATGTTTTTTGGTGAAAGCATCAAACTGATTCTCAATAATATCAATTGCTAGATCAACATATTCAGTCGGTGTACGATGTTTTAACTGCAACAACAAACACTCTTGTAAGTCGCGGGCCCCTACACCTGAGGGTTCTAGTTCGTGGATGACATGAAGCATTTTTTCAACCATTACTTCATCTGTATAAAGCCCTTGCGTAAAGGCCATGTCGTCAACCAAGTCGGCAATGCTTCTACGAATGTACCCCATATCGTCAATGCTTCCCACAAGGAATTCAGCAATTTGGCGTTCCTCTTCATTGAGGATAAAGGTGTTTAATTGATTGATTAAATCTTGGTGAAAACTAACGGACGCTACAATTGGAGATTCTCGATCATCGTCATCGTCACTGTAATTGTTGGCTTGGGTCTTGTAATCAGGAGTATCATCGTCACTTAGATATTCATCTATGTTGATATCGTCTGCTTCAATTCTTTCAGCATCATCACTATCATCATATTCGTCATAATCATCGTTTTCGAACTCGTCTTTCTCGTATTCATCTTCTTCATTTCCAGTTTCTAAGGCTGGATTTTCATTCATTTCTTCCAGTAAACGCTGTTCAAAAGCTTGCGTTGGCAATTGAATTAACTTCATCAGCTGTATTTGCTGTGGAGATAATTTCTGTGATAATTTTAAATTTAAGAATTGCTTTAGCATTTTTTTTATTTCTAGTTATGAGTTATAAGTTATGGGTTATGATTGGGGTTTTACGCTTAATTCATAATCCATAATTCATAACTTTTTTTAAAATTCCGCACTTCCAGGTGTTCTCGGGAAAGGTATTACATCTCTAATATTCGTCATTCCCGTTACAAACAGTACTAATCTTTCAAAACCAAGACCAAAACCAGAGTGTACCGCACTACCAAATTTTCTGGTATCAAGGTACCACCATAATTCCTCTTGGTCGATTCCTAGCGCTTTCATTTTTTTGACCAAAACCTCAAAGCGTTCTTCACGTTGTGAGCCACCTACAATTTCTCCAATTCCAGGAAATAGGATGTCCATGGCACGAACAGTTTCTTTTCCGGGTTCTGTATTGTCGTTCAAACGCATGTAAAATGCTTTGATATTAGCTGGGTAATCAAACAAGATTACCGGACATTTAAAATGTTTTTCTACCAAGTAACGTTCGTGTTCCGACTGTAAGTCAGCTCCCCATTCATTGATGATATAATTAAATTTTTTCTTTTTGTTTGGTGTACAATCTCTCAAAATGTCGATTGCTTCAGTGTAAGATACGCGTTTGAAATTATTTTTCAAAACAAAATCCAATTTCTCAAGTAAAGCCATTTCGCTTCTTTCTGCTTGCGGTTTTGATTTTTCTTCCTCCAGCAAACGACCTTCCAAGAATTTCAAATCCTCCGAACATTTCTCCAAAGCATATTTAATCACATACTGAATAAAATCTTCTGCCAAGTCCATGTTGTCTTCCAAATCATTGAAAGCAACCTCTGGTTCAATCATCCAGAATTCCGCCAAATGACGAGAAGTATTCGAGTTTTCCGCTCTAAAAGTAGGTCCAAAAGTATATATCTGACCCAAAGCCATCGCAAAAGTTTCCCCTTCCAATTGTCCCGAAACCGTCAAATTGGTTTCTTTGCCAAAAAAATCTTCTTTATAATTTACTTTTCCGTCCTCCGTTCTTGGCGTTTTGTCAAATGGCAAAGCAGTTACTTTAAACATTTCACCAGCGCCTTCTGCGTCAGAACCTGTTATAATTGGCGTATTCACATACACAAAACCTTTTTCCTGAAAATAACTATGCACCGCAAACGATAATACCGAACGGACTCTCATAATCGCTCCAAAAGCATTCGTTCTTACACGTAAATGTGCATTTTCACGCAAAAATTCCAGCGAGTGTTTCTTAGGTTGCATTGGGAATTTCTCAGGGTCTGAATCTCCAAGAATTTCTAATGTAGAAACTTGAATCTCATATTTTTGTCCTGCACCTTTACTTTCGACCAAAGCTCCCGTTACCGAAACCGCTGCTCCAGTGGTGATTCTTTTCAATAATTCGTCTGATGTATTTTCAAAATCCACCACACATTGTATGTTGTTGATGGTCGAACCATCATTCAAAGCAATAAATTGATTGTTTCTAAAAGTCCTTACCCATCCTTTTGCATTTACTTCCTGTAGGGTCGATACGCTGTTCAGCAAGTCTTTAACCTTGGTATGTCTCATTTTATAGCGATATTAATTATAAAAAACGGGCTGTTTTCAACTACAAATATAAATCTTTTGGAGTTATTTTTCAGGAGCTATTTCCTGCTATCCGCTATATCTTTTACTTTTTGAAAAAAAAAGTAAAAGGATGCCGCTTCTATCAGGGCTAGGCTGTAGTGGAATTATGGTTTATTAATGAAAGAGTTAGTGATTTATACCAAAAAAACTTCCCGTCTTTGTAAGACAGGAAGTTCATACCATCACATTCTAAGATGAATAAAAAGTGAATTCTGTTAAATTCACCACTATTATCTTCTTCCTGTTGCTAGTCCACTCGCAGAATCTTTGGGTTTTTTAGGTTCCGCCGTAGTAGGTTCAGTTGTATTAGGTTTTTGGTCAATTTGGTTTTTAATATTACTTCTAGATCTATTTATTTCGGCCTCAGCTGCTTGTGGATTTCCGTCACTGCCACCACCGATAGAAACTGTTTGTTTTTGGGTTTTTATAAGTACTGGTTCTGTTGACTGTGCATTTGAAGAGAATATAAATCCAAGAAAAAATGCTGTAAAAATGATAGTAGTTTTCATAATGTTTTGTTTTTAAAATGTTTGATTATACTACTATATCAACAACTATTAAAATTTGTCCCCCCCTTTACTTAAAAAAAATCAAAAAAAAACTTCCCGCCTTTGTAAGACGGGAAGTTCCTGTTCTATAATCTTAAATATTTTCTAATCCTCGTCCAATTCCAGAACCAAGTTAGCAATAAGCGCTGTCCAACCAGTTTGGTGAGAAGCTCCTAATCCTTTACCATTGTCTCCATCAAAGAATTCATAAAAGAAATGTTGGTCTTTAAAATGTTCATCTTTAGTAAAAAGCTTGTTAGGGTCTTCTGAGTGGTATTGGAATTTCCCTTTTTCATTCGGTTCAAAAAGTTTGATTAATCGCTTACTCAATTCGTTTGCAATTTGTTTCAAATTCATTTTAACACCTGATCCTGTAGGGAATTCATACGTATATGTTGGCCCGTAAAAAGTGTAGTATTTACGCAACGACTGAATAATCATGTAGTTCAATGGCATCCAGATAGGACCACGCCAGTTGGAGTTTCCACCAAACATATCGGAGCGACTTTCTCCTGCTTCATATTGAATTTGGTGATGTCCGTGGTGTTGAAAAACAAAAGGATGTTCTTCATGGTATTTAGACAAAGAACGAATTCCGTAATCAGAAAGAAACTCTTTTTCATCTAATAAACGTACTAAAAGATGCTCTAATCTAAATCCTCTCATTATGGAGAATAGATAGTTCCCATCTTCATTAGTGTCATCAATATTGGATATTAACGAAGCCAAATCAGGACGAGTTTTGATAATTTCGTTGGCTCTAGTTTTAAATTTGTTTAATTCCTCAAATAAATCTTTATGAATAATTTCAACAGCAAACAATGGGATGATGCCAACTAACGAACGGACTCTTAGTAAGTCAGTTGCACCACTTGACATTTCAACAACATCATAATAAAAATTATCTTGGTCATCCCATAATGAGATATCTTTTTTTCCAATATGGTGCATTGCCCATGCAATATTTAAAAAGTGTCTGAAAAACTTCACGACTGAATATTCGTAATTTTTATTTGTTTTTGACAATTCTAGCGCCATACGTAGCATGTTTAATGAAAACATGGCCATCCAACTGGTAGCGTCAGCTTGTTGCATTCTGGTAATCCCTTCAGGCATGTGATTGCGGTCAAAAACCCCAATATTATCCAAACCTAAAAATCCACCTTCAAAAAGGTCGGTACCACTTTTATCTTTTTGGTTTACCCACCAAGTAAAGTTAAGCAGTAATTTTTGAAACGCTCTTTCTAGAAATACGGTATCTCCTGTTCCTGTTTTGGCTTTGTCCTTGTCATAAATATTCCAAACCGCCCAAGAATGCACCGGTGGGTTTACATCACTGAAATTCCATTCGTAAGCAGGAATTTGTCCATTGGGATGCATATAACTTTCTTGCAGAACTAATAATAATTGTTCTTTGGCAAAGTAAGGATCAATTTCAACAAAAGACGCCATGTGAAAAGCCAAATCCCAAGCTGCATACCATGGATATTCCCATTTATCAGGCATGGAGATTACGTGACGATTGGTCAAATGTTGCCAACTGAAATTCCTTGTATGGGGTCTTTTTGACGCATCTTCTCCAGGGCCTCCAAAAAACCATTTATGAACATCATAATAGTAAAATTGCTTAGTCCATAACAAGCCTGAAAAAGCTTTTTTAGCTAATTCTCTGCGGTGTTCAGGGATGTCTTTATTGATGATACCATCATAAAACGCTTCACATTCTTGAATTCTTTTGGTAAATTCAGTGTCAAAATTAGCCCAAGGGTGTTCTATAGCTTTTTTGCTAAGGCGTACTCTAATGCTTTTTTCTTCACCTGGTTTTAGGGTTAGTTTGTGCCAAATAGCCATTTTAGATCCATTTTTTTCTGGATTTACCGTTGGCTTTCCATCAACAACGTGGTCATTGATTCCGTCTTTTACATAATCCACCTCGTTTGGTGAATTGTAAATACGTTTGTTATTGGTTTCGTTTTCACAAAATAATTGTTCGCCTTCTTCATGATAAAAGTAATAATTACCATTTCTACTACTTCTAGAGTGTACGGTATCCTCAGTTAAGGATTTCATGTTGGGGCGTGT
Source organism: Flavobacterium ovatum (assembly GCF_040703125.1). Taxonomy (NCBI): domain Bacteria; kingdom Pseudomonadati; phylum Bacteroidota; class Flavobacteriia; order Flavobacteriales; family Flavobacteriaceae; genus Flavobacterium; species Flavobacterium ovatum. The sequence goes on along the minus strand of NZ_CP160035.1, from coordinate 548,157 downwards.
GAATTGATCGTTGTGTTTCCAGAAATTTCTAAACCATAAATGGGGAAGTACGTGGATTTTGGCTGTTTTTTTGCCTCTGTTCACAACAGTAACTTTCATCAATATATCATCAACATCTGCTTTTGCATATTCGATAAAACAATCAAAATAAGCATTGTTCTTAAAGCTATCTGTGTCAATTAGTTCAAATTCTGATTCCTCTCTACTGCGATTATTTTTCTCCGCTAATTCAGAATATGGAAATTCGTTCTGAGGATATTTGTAAAGGTATTTGGCGTACGAATGGGTAGGAGAGGAAACTTGGTGAAAGTAAAGTTCTTTCACGTCTTCTCCGTGGTTTCCTTGATTATTGGTCAAACCAAATAATCTTTCTTTTATAATAGGGTCTTTGCCATTCCAAAATGCGGGTGCAAGGCACAAGATTTCACGAGAATCACAAAACCCTCCAATACCTTCTTCTCCCCACCTATAAGCATTACTACGTGCTTTGTCATGGTTAATGAACTCCCATGCATTTCCGTCTTCACTATAATCTTCGCGAACAGTTCCCCATTGCCTTTCGGCTAAATATGGCCCCCATTTTTTCCAAGTTTTGTATGTGTCATCAATGGCTAATCTTTCTACTTCAGAAGTGGTATCGGTCATATTCTGTAATTCTAATTGTTAATTGTCTTGTATAATTTAAACTCTATGTAATTAGCGATGTAAATAAAAATAAGTTTTTTTTAAACAAGTTGCTCTTTCAGCGTTTAGTATTTTTTAATTATTGGTAATTTTATATTTCTTTATATGTTTAGTAAAAAAAAGCAATATTAATTGATAAACTTGTATTGAATAACAAGGTGTAAATCCTCAAATATTTGACTTCAAGTTAGCTAAATGAGAAGGGGTTTTGAAATTATTTTTCAATAAGCTCTAATTCTTCTACCTTACTTAATACATCAATCGTTGGCTCTTTAAATTCTTGTTTGTTTGCAAGTGTCTTGTTAAGTGTTAAAACCAAACAAGGTAATAGCATCAAGTTAGACAGCATACCAAAAAGTAACGTCATTGCAATCAGTCCTCCAAGGGCAACGGTTCCTCCAAAATCAGATAGAAGGAAAACAGAAAATCCAGCAAATAAAACTACTGAGGTATAGAACATACTCACACCTGCTTCTTTGATGGTGGCTATTACTGATTTTTTTATTTTCCAATTGTGGTTTGTGAGTTCTTGTCGGTATTGTGCCAAAAAGTGAATCGTATCATCAACAGAAAGTCCAAAAGCAATGCTGAAAACCAAAATAGTTGAAGGTTTAAGTGGTATTCCAAAATACCCCATTAATCCAGCGGTTATCGTCAGGGGTAATAGGTTAGGGATTACTGAAACAACGACCATTTTGAATGAACGAAACATGAAAAGCATTAATACGCAAATCAAGAAAACGGCAAAAAGTAAGGAGGTGACTAAATTGTCTAAAAGGTATTTTGTTCCTTTTTCAAATACTAAAGCCTTTCCTGTCATGACTACGTTGTAGCGGTCTTTTGGGAAAATTTTATTGATTTTGACTAATAATTCACTTTCTATTTTAGCCATATTCCCCGTGCCAATATCTTTCATGAAGGTTGTGATTCTAGCTGTTTGCCCTGTGCTATCCACATAGCTTTTCATGATGTTTTCTTTTGAGTTTTTGGTAGCGTTTTTAGCGTAGCTCAAAATAAAACTTTGTTCTTGTGAAGTAGGTAATTCATAATAGTTAGGATTACCATTGTAATAAGCTTGTTTTGAGTATTTAACCAAATTTAAAATGGAAATTGGTTTCGATAATTCTGGAATAGAGTCTATCGTCTCTTGTAATTCGTCCATTTTACGGAGCGTAGAAGATCTCATTACCCCTTTTTTTCTTTTAGTATCAATAGTTATTTCTAGAGGCATAACTCCGTTGAATTCTTTTTCAAAGAAAAGAATATCTTTAAAAAAAGGAGTGTTTTGAGGCATATCTTCAATTAAGCTGCCTGAAGTTTTGATCTTTAGTGCTCCAAATGTGCTCACAATAAATAAAACAATGGCAACTGCATACACATAACGGCGATTGTATTTTACCATCTTCTCAATCCACTGCATAAATATTTTAGTGTAATTTCGACGCAAATGCTCTAAGTGTTTGTCTTTTGGAACGGGTTGATAACTGTAGTAAATAGGAATGGTGATCAAACATAAAAAGAACAGTGCCATAATACTCAAAGAGGAGATGATACCAAATTCTTTCAGCAATTGGCTATTGGTAATGATAAAAGTAGCAAAACCTGCAGCCGTAGTCAAATTAGTCATTAAAGTAGCAGTTCCTACTTTAGTAATCACTCTTTGTAGTGCTTTGGCTTTATTTCCATGCGCCACATATTCTTGTTGGTATTTATTAGTTAAGAAAATACAATTAGGTATTCCAATGACAATAACCAGAGTAGGTACCAATGCTGTAAGTACTGTGATTTGGTAATTGAATAAACCTAAAAGTCCAAAAGTCCACATAACCCCTACAACCACAATCAAAACAGCAATCAAAGTAGCACGGAACGAACGGAAAAAGAAAAAGAAAATTAATGAGGTAATCAATAAGGAAGCGCCAATAAACAAACTGATTTCATTAAGAATACTCAATGCATTTAGCGTTCGGATATAAGGCATTCCGGAAACATGTAAGTCAATTCCGGTTTCTTTCTCGAAAGCTTCAATTTTTGGAATAAAATCATTGACAATATATTCTTTACGAAGTGCAGTATTGACAATCTTCTTGTCCATATAAATGGCAGAGCGCAAACTTCCGTTTTGTTTATTGAAAAGGAGTCCTTCGTAAAAAGGCATGTTTTGAAATAAATCTTTTTTAATGGAATTTAAATACTCTTGTGATCCTGTTTTGTTTACATTCACGAAAGGAACCATCTCAAAAGTTTGAAGCGAGTCATTTTTTTTGAGTTGTTTTAAATCATTGATAGAAACAACTAACTCAATTTCTTTCTGCGCTTTTATTTCGGTCATCAATTTATTCCAAGCGGCAAATGCTTTTGGGGTAAAAAACGCATCGTCTTTAACTCCTACAACAATCAAATTGCCTTCCTCTCCAAATTTTTCTAAAAAGGCATTGTATTCTTTATTGATGTTATTATTGTCAGGAAGTAAGTTGGCTTCTGTAAATGAAAACTGAATATTTTTCCATTGTAATGCCAGTGAAACAGTTATTAAAAGAATAAGTCCCAGGATGGCAAGTCTGTTTTTAAGTACAATTCGGGCGATAAACTCCCAAAATCCTACTTTAAATATTTTCTTCATACGTTTTTAAAATGGATGCAAAGGTAGTGAAAACCAAAGTAAAAGAGTAATTTATTTGTAGATTTTAATGATTTCCACCCTTTTAAAAGGACTTTTTATAGCACATAAAAGTTAATGGAGAGCATGTAAAAGATATTGTAAAATTTAGCATCTTTGTGCCTGTTTTGAAAGAGAATCTTAGAAAGTTTTAAATGTAAATAATGATGGGTTGAGGAATACCATCTATAGTATTTTTATAGAATAAAGATGAGTTGGATTTTATTAATAATAGGTGGTTTGTTTGAAGTAGCGTTTGCTTCTTGTTTAGGCAAAGCCAAAGAGACGTCAGGTATAGAATCGACTTATTGGCTTCTTGGTTTTTTAGTGTCATTGACCATTAGTATGGTTTTATTGTATAAAGCCACACAAGTGTTGCCAATTGGAACAGCCTATGCCGTTTGGACAGGAATTGGAGCTGTAGGCACTGTGCTTGTTGGGGTTTTTGTTTTTAAAGAACCCGCGACTTTCTGGAGGTTGTTTTTTATAACCACTCTAATTGTGTCGATTATAGGGTTGAAATTTGTTTCTAGTCATTAGAGACCTAGATTGAGTACAAAGCTTAGTTTGATAGCGATATTGTCTTCAAATTTCGACAATTGATTTGGACCGTAACGGTAAAAAGCGGTTAGTCCTAATCCGTTTAGAATTTGGTTTAGTTCTACGCCAGATTCAAAATAACCATCATTTAAGGTTTTGTAATTCAAACCCACATGTTGTTCCGGTTTGTCCAGATTTCCCCAAGCCATTCTTGAAACTAATACAAATGATGGTTTTATTTTTGAAAATAATTTTACTCGATTAAAGCTATGTTTGAATTGGAAATAAACAAATTCACTAGAGAAAAATTCATTGAAGTACATAGTTTCAAAACTGTTTTTTCCCGCAAAAGTGATCCTTTGAATAATAGTTTCTTTGGTGATATTATTTGGTGATGTATTGTATAAATGCGTTAGTGGGACATCGCCAAGAGCGTATCCACCTTGAAAAAGCAAATTGGTTTTTTGACCGTTTAAGTGTTTTTTTTCATACTCTGTTTTAAAGTCAATCTTAGTGAACTCAAAGTCGTTTTCAAATACTTTGGGTAAACTTTGTGTCAATTGAAAAGTAAATTTCGGGAAACGTTTTTCTACTTCAATTTTCCCTGTTGGAGTTTGCATATAATTACTAAAAGGGTTCCACTGTAGGGAAACCTTAGTTGTAGTCATTTGGTAATAGGTATAAAGAGTATTGTTTAGGTTGTAAGCGTAATTAAATTTGGGCAACACTTCAGAATGCGAAAGCTCCCAGATACTTTCCGTTTTAGGAATGATAGCTGTTTCAAGATACGTTCTCCAGCTTACATAATTGTAAAAAGTACTGATGTTGATAGGTCGTGGATCGTATAACTTGAACGGAATTTTGTCAATGGAGAAAGTCGTACTAGCAATCTCTCGCACATCATCAGTGTAGGAGGCGCCTATCCAAGAATTAGAGAATTTGCCAATACGGACTGCACTGCCTAAATGGTATTTAAAAATTCCGTCTTTTGTTCCGTAAGCTGTGTAACCATCGATTTTGAATTTTTTTGAAAAACGTTCATTAGTTACTCCTCCAAAACCCAACCTGAAACCTTCGTAATTGTTGTATCGAAAGAGCTTACGCAAATCCATATCGAAGAAATTTAATGGCAAATACCCATTAATTACTTTTCGCCCAAAACGGATTTTACTTTCATAACGTTTTTTTAAAAATAAACTATCTAAAGCCAAATAGGTTTTCTGTTCACGAATATCTAAAGGATCTTTGCGGTATTTATTCCAAAAATCTACGGGTTTATTTAAGGCACTATCTTTTATCTCAATACTAACAAATGATTTCTTTATTTGAACCGGACCATTGTATTGAATGTCAAAGTTATTGGTTTGAGAAAGTAAATACACATAATCAGATGGTTGTTTATTCCTTGTCTCAAAATTGTCTTCTATGTCACCATCAAACTGGATCGTTCCGCCTAATATTTTTATATCATCATCATTTTTTCCTTTGACTATTTTAAAAGTTTTAGCATACGGAAACCAAATTTTTTCCTCTGGGATATATTCAAATTCATGAATGCCACTAATGTCCAATACACCTTTAATTCGCATAACAGCTTTTGCAATAGCATAACTATTTTGGTCAATATAAAGGACTCCTTCTAAACCTGAAGCTTTGCTCCTTTTTTTATTTTTAAAATGAATCATGTAAGCCGTTCGTCCTTTTAGAGTAACGGTGTCCAAAAGGTTGTAGGTGTAGTCTTTTATCGCATCAGTGGATAAAGGGCTTTTATATTTAGTTTCAAAAAGTTCATATTTGTCATCATAAACAGAAAAAGATTGTAGGTTAAAGCCAATAATCTCGTATATGGGCTGCTTCAAGCCAGCCATTTTAGTGCCCAAAATAGTTTCTTTTAAAGTTTTATCTTCAAATTGATACTGAGAAACTTTTTCGGTCAGGAATAGATGATGTTTGTTAATAGATTCTTTGAATTTGTAATTGGTGGAATCAATTTTACTAAATAATAACCGTCTTTTTTTCTGAATAAAAACAGAGTCTAGTTTTCCTGTAATCGAATCAGGATGTGCGCTAACTAGTAATTTGTTGTATGCTTTGAATTCAAAACTATTGAGTTTTTCTTTAGGATTGTTTTCCTTTTTTAATGCAATTGTTTTTAGGATGATAGATAGAGCTTGATTGTGGTGTTCAATGTTTACTTTTTCCAAAACTGTTGTATTGGTAAAAAGATAGATTGGATAAAAAGCAACATTGGTTGAAATCACATTTATCGACTTAGAGTAACCTACATAGGAAGTTTCAAAAAAGGTATTATTTGGGTTAACCTTTAAGGAGAACTTACCGTCAACGTCTGTAATTGTTTGATGGTCTTTGCCTAATGAAATAGTAGCAAATGGAAGCGATTTGTTTGTTTCGAAATCCTTTACAATCCCATTTATTTGGAATTGTGCTTGAATAGTAAGCGATATTAGTAAAAGAAATACACAAAAATACTTCATGGAGTCAGTTTCTTATCAAACGAGTGGATTGCCTTTTTGTTATGGTAAAAACAGGAATAAAAAAATCCGTTTACTAAGCAAACGGATTTAATACAGTAGTTAACTACAGTTATACTTTCATGATTTCAGCTTCTTTAACAGCAAATAGGTCGTCAATTTTTTTGATATAATTGTTAGTCAAGTTTTGTACTTCGTCTTCAGCACTTTTGCAAACATCTTCCGATGTACCGTCTTTTTCTAATTTTTTAATATCAGTATTAGCGTCTTTACGAGAGTTTCTAATTCCAATTTTAGCATCCTCTGCTTCTGATTTAGCTTGTTTGGCTAAATCACGTCTTCTATCTTCTGTTAATGGTGGAACACTGATGATGATTAAGTCACCATTGTTCATTGGGTTGAATCCTAGATTAGCAATCATAATTGCTTTTTCAATAGGGTGTAACATGTTTTTTTCAAATGGTTGTAATGTGATTGTTCTAGCGTCAGGAGTACTAATTTTAGCAACTTGAGCTAGTGGTGTTGATGAACCATAGTAGTCAACAAATACACTTCCTATCATTGCAGGTGATGCTTTACCTGCGCGAATATTTACAAATTCTTTTTCTAAATGCGCAATAGAACCTTCCATTGATTCCTTAGCGCTGTCCAATATAAAATTGATTTCTTCAGTCATCTTTTTAAATTTTATGTTTTAATATCAGTATTCGGTTTTTTAATCTCCATTTCTTATGGGGACTTATAACTACATACTGTGAACTATATATTTACTACTGTTCCTATGTTGTCTCCGTTGCAAATTTTTTCAAGATTCCCTATTTTATTCATATCAAAAATCACAATAGGTAATTTGTTTTCTTGACTTAGTGTAAAGGCAGTGGTGTCCATTACATTTAGTCCTTTCTTGAGTACATCTTCAAATGAAATAGTGTCAAACTTAACCGCCGATGCATTTTTTTCAGGATCACAATCATAAACTCCGTCTACACGTGTTCCTTTCAGAATCACATCTGCATTAATTTCAACTCCTCTTAATACAGCAGCTGTGTCAGTTGTGAAATAAGGGTTTCCTGTTCCTGCGCCAAAGATTACAATTCGGCCTTTTTCAAGGTGACGTACCGCTCTTCTTTTGATATAAGGTTCTGCAATGGCTTCAATTTTTAAAGCGGTTTGCAATCTAGTTAACATTCCTTTGTCTTCAAGAGCACCTTGCAAAGCCATTCCGTTTATTATAGTAGCAAGCATTCCCATATAGTCACCTTGTACTCTGTCCATTCCTGCACTTGCGCCAGCAACTCCTCTAAAGATATTTCCGCCTCCAATAACGATAGCAATTTCTACCCCTTTGTTGTGAATTTTTTTGATTTCTTCCGCATATTCCGCTAATCTTACCGGGTCAATTCCGTATTGCTTATCTCCCATTAAAGCTTCGCCACTTAACTTTAGAAGAATTCTTTTATATTTCATGAGTTTGTTGAGTTGTTTGGTGCAAATATAGTCATATTCTTTTTTTTTGAAATAGCGAGACCTAAATTTTACAAATTAAGTTCTGAAAATGAATTTTTAGCAGCTTCATATCCTATGTTGAATATCGTTTCCATTTTAGCTTTATTTGTTTCAAAAGTACTGTAGATGCTTAGTTCTTCGGGCTTTATAATCCAATCGCAAACTGTAAATTTTTGAGTGTCTGAATTGGCCGAAAAGATATCGAAAGCCCTTGTGGTTACTGCTCTGATGGAGTTTAAGTCTGCCGCTTTTATTTTTTGTATAGGGCTAACATAGATTCCAATAATGGTTTCGCATTGACCATATAAAACATCAGAGGGAAAATGATTTAAGATGCCTCCGTCACTGTACGTTTCTCCATTGATTTCATATGGCGAGATAATGCCTGGAAAAGCAGAGGAAGCAATAAGTGCATCCACAATCTTTGTTTTTTCATCAAATATAGTTAATCTACCACGCACCATATTAGTCGCGGTAACTTGCACAGGAATATTTAAATCGCCCAACGTAGCGTCTTTAAAGATAGAATGAAAATTATCTCGAAATGATTCGGAATCAATTAATCCTGCTTTTTTAAAAGTTAAGTGTCTCCAATGAAAAATATAAATGGACTGGAAAAATTCCAAAATTTCTCCTGGAGTTTTTCCAATGGCATATAGTGCAGCTACAATCGAGCCTGCACTAGTTCCAGCAAGTCTGTCTGGATAAATATTTTTTTCGTTCAAAAATTTAATTGCTCCTGCATGCGCAATCCCTTTGGCACCACCTCCAGAAAGTACAAGGCCAATTGTCTTTTTTACTATACTCATATATTACTATTGATTTTATAAAAATACAATTTTTGATTATTTGACAGGTTTTTTTCGGGTTTATATATTGAAATTTTATAAATATAATGGAAATCAGGTCTGAATTGTAAAGATAGTTTTTGTGTTGAGTGTGTTTGTTGATTTACGGCGATGATTTTTAGACTTAAACTTTTTTTTAAAGAATGAATTTTTAAAAAAAAACCTGATATAGGAACAGTTTCAAAAGGGTATTGAATATTTCGAGTATTGAAATTTTTAAAATATTTTTTTTAATTTAAAATATTTTTGTATCTTAGTGATTGCCAACCATATCTATTATTTTTCTTATTTGCTTTTTTATGTGTGTTTAGTCATTGTTTAACAATTTTAAAACTAACATCATGAAAAAATTCTTCGAAAAACTGTATGATTTATTTTCTCGCTTTCTATTTGGAAATGAAAATATCTCCCATTATTAATCTATTGAGGTATTCAGTAGATAAAAAAAATGGAATTTTAAATGAGAGTAGAAGCACATTTTGAATTCAAATATGAATTTATTATGTGTTTTGTACGCTTATAATTTGTCAATGATGTTTTGCTCAAATAAAGTAATATTTGTTGCGTTGATAACATCATAGTCGCCTATTTTGGTTCTTCTTAAAGCCGTAAGATGAGAGCCAGACCGCATAGCTTTGCCAAAATCATAAGCAAGTGAGCGGATGTAGGTTCCTTTGCTACAGACTACTCTAAAATCGATTTCTGGTAGTGCAATTCGCGTAATCTCAAATTCGTGAATAGTAGTCTTTCTGGAAGCAATTTCTATTGTTTCCCCAGCCCTTGCATGCTCGTACAATCGAACACCGTCTTTTTTTATGGCCGAAAAAATAGGTGGTTTTTGGTCTATTTCACCCAAAAATTGCTTTACAGTTTTGTGTATTAAAGCTTCGTTAATATGCGATATAGGGTATTCTTGGTCTATTTCTGTTTCTAGATCATAGGATGGAGTAGTAGCTCCAATATAAAAAGTTCCTGTGTATTCTTTAGCTTGGCCTTGAATTTCAGAAATTATTTTGGTAAATTTTCCTGTACAAACAATCAGTAGTCCAGTCGCTAATGGGTCTAACGTTCCAGCATGTCCTATTTTGAACTTTTTAGGAAGTCCTATGTTGTTGATTAGAGCATATTTTAATTTATTCACTGCTTGAAAGGAACTCCATTTCAGGGGTTTATCAACGAGAATGATTTGTCCGTTTAAGTAGTCTTCTGCCGTCATTAGATTATGGTCAATGGATGGATGAAATAATGGATAATCAATAAAGAAATTCCAACAATGATTCGGTAGTAACCAAAAATTCTAAATCCTTTTTTGCTTAGGAAATCAATAAAACTTTTAATGGCAAGTAGCGCAACTATAAAAGCAATTATATTTCCTATAATTAACAAGTTAATTTGGTCGTGGGTTAATACAAAGCCATCTTTGTAATAGTCGTAACATTTTTTGGCTGTAGCTCCAAACATGGTTGGAACAGCAAGGAAAAATGAAAATTCTGCTGCTGAGGTTCTAGATAATTTTTGCGACATTCCACCTACAATACTAGCTCCTGAGCGTGAAACACCAGGGACCATTGCAAGGCATTGGAATAATCCAATTTTTAAGGCTTTCAAATAAGTTATCTCAGTTTCATCAGAGTTGTTGAACCAATCATCGACTTTTAATAAAATAATACCTCCTATCAAAAGCGAAATGGCAACGGTAACGGGACTTTCTAATAAAGCATCAATCTTGTCACTTAACAATAATCCTAAAACAACTGCAGGGATAAAGGCTACTAATAATTTATAATAAAAATCAAAAGATTGAAAAAAACGTTTGAAATATAAGATGACAACGGAAAGAATGGCACCTAGTTGAATGACTATCGTGAAAAGCTTTGTGAAATTATCTTGCGCAATCCCATAAAAGGAGGAAGCGATAATCATATGCCCTGTTGACGAAACAGGTAAAAATTCTGTGATTCCTTCAATAATAGCAAGGACAATGGCTTGTAATGTATTCATTTTTGTTTTTTGAAAGTAAAGACTAGTAATTAGTTACGGAAGACTATTTGCTAGATTTAAGAATAGAATAAATAGTGATTCCAAAGCCAATTAGAACAGTTGTAGGAGCTAGTCGAATTCTTCTGAAGTTGAAAATGTCTTCGTTAAATACATTTGGATCTTCACTGCCGCCACCTGACATTAGTATAAAACCTAATGCAATTACTGCGATTCCTGCCAAAAGAATTTTATAATTTACTTTATCGAATAAAAATTCTTGTGTGTTGTTTTTCATTTTTATGTTTTTTTAATTCTAAAATACCTGGCCAATCGGCACTTTTAAGCTCGATCCAGAATCTCAAATATTAATTCAAAAATCCTTAATTAATATAAATCGTCTGTTCTTAAATTTAGGAATCGTTGCGTAGCAAAATGAGTGCTTATCCAAGTGATTAAAACGCCAATTCCAAATATCCCTAGGAAAACGCCGCCAATTAGTACTTTGTTTTCAAGTATTTCAAGATCGGGAAAGTTAGTCTCAACATAGATTAATAAGGTTGCTAATGCAATGATTGCCAAACTTGCACCAACCATTCCTAGTTTTACACTAAGCATGACAAAGGGCTTGCGAATAAAAGATTTAGTAGCGCCCACCATTTGCATAGTTTTAATAATAAAACGGTTCGAATAAATGGACAAACGTAAAGAGCTATTTATTAACAAAACAGCAATAAAAGTCAAAAAGCAACTGATGATTAATATCCACATACTCACTTTTTTGATATTGTCATTAACTAGGTTTACTAATTGTTTGTCATAGACAATGTCAGAGATGAGTTCGTTTTTACGCAATTGACTCTCGATTTGTGCAATGCTATCTTTTTCTACATAATTGGCTTTCAAATGAATGTCATACGAATTTTGCAACGGATTTTCTCCTAAAAAAGTCAGGAAGTCTTCGCCAATAATATCAGTATGTTGCTTAGCGGCTTGCTCTTTGGTTACATAAACCGAAGATTTAGCATATAATGCTTTTTTTAATTCGGAACCGAAAGATTTTAATTCAGCATCCGTGGCTTCCTTTTTAAAAAAAACGGTCATAGCAATTTTCTCTTTAAAATCATCAGCTAATTTTTTCGAATTAATGATGAAAAGGCCTAGCGTCCCTAGAAGGAACAAGACCAAGAATATACTTAGAACAACTGAGAAATAAGACGAAAGTAATCTGCGTTTTTGAAACTTTTCAAATGAAGAACTCATAGTGTATTTTAATTATGCCGTAAAAATAATAAAGTATTTCTTTATTTGAAGTTAATAACGTTCAAAGTTTTGACTTTCGTACAATAAACGTAAATTTGTGCCTTTATAATTTAGCAAAACTTAGAAACTTAACGTCTTTGTACCTAAGAACCTCACTCTGATGAAATACAATCCAAACGAAATTGAAGCCAAATGGCAAAAATACTGGGCAGATAATAAAACATTTGCTGCATCTAATTCCTCCGACAAGCCTAAACATTATGTTTTAGATATGTTTCCTTATCCTTCAGGAGCGGGTTTGCACGTAGGACATCCGTTAGGATATATTGCTTCAGATGTGTATTCCCGTTACAAACGTCATCAAGGATTTAATGTTTTGCATCCCATGGGTTATGACAGTTTTGGGTTGCCAGCAGAGCAATATGCAATTCAAACAGGTCAACGTCCAGAAGATACCACCCGTGTGAATATTGACGGAGGCTTTGATAAAGAAGGAAATCAAATCGCTGGTTATAGAAAACAACTAGATAATATTGGGTTTTCATTTGATTGGGATAGAGAAGTGCGAACTTCAAATCCGGATTATTACAAACATACCCAATGGATTTTCATCCAGCTATTCAATTCTTGGTACAATAAAAACACAGACAAGGCAGAAGATATTTCTACCTTGATAGCAATTATTTCTACAGAAGGAAACGCTAATGTAAATGCGGTTTGTGATGACAATATCGATGCTTTTACTGCTATAGAGTGGAATGCTTTCGCAAAAGAGCAGCAGGAGGAAATCCTACTGCAATATAGAATGACGTACTTAGCGGAAACAGAAGTCAACTGGTGTCCAGGTTTAGGAACGGTTTTGGCTAATGACGAAATCATCAACGGTGTTTCAGAACGTGGTGGATATCCTGTAGTACGTAAAAAAATGACTCAATGGAGCATGCGTATATCTGCTTATGCAGAGCGTTTGTTGCAAGGTTTAAATACCATTGATTGGACCGAAAGTATCAAAGAGAGTCAGCGCAACTGGATTGGAAAGAGTGTTGGAGCGATGGTTAGTTTTCCTATCCTATCCTTTCCTGAAGGGGAAGAGAACATGGGGTCTAGAGATCCTTTGGCTAATTCAACTGAAACCGAAAAATCATTATGGTTAAGTTTAAAGTCAAAAGCTTTAGATTATAAATTCAAACAACAGCATTCAATTGCAGGATATACAGTTGATTTTGTATGTCTTTCTAAAAAGCTCGTAATTGAAGTTGATGGTAAGATTCAAGGTGAAAAAGTTGAAGTAGATGCAGATAAAATCAGAGTTTTAAATGAAAATGGTTTTAAAGTAATTCGTTTTAAAAACGAAGAAATTATAAGAAACTTAGCGGGTGTTCTAGACACGATTACAATAGAGTTAGATAATATAGGAGGTTACCCTTCGGGAGCTAGAGGGAATATTTCGGTATTCACCACTCGTCCTGATACTATTTTCGCTGTCACATTTATGACATTAGCACCAGAGCATGAATTAGTAGCTCAAATAACTACAGCAGAACAAAAAGAAGCGGTTGCGGCTTATATCGATAAAACGGCAAAACGTTCCGAAAGAGAACGTATGGCTGATGTAAAAACCATCTCAGGAGTCTTTACAGGTGCCTATGCAGAACATCCATTTACCAAAGAACCAATTCCGGTTTGGATAGGGGATTATGTTTTGGCGGGATACGGAACAGGTGCTGTAATGGCGGTTCCTTGTGGAGATGAAAGAGATTTTGCTTTTGCTAATTTCTTCAAAGGTCAAAACGGAATGCAGGAAATCAAGAATATATTTTCATTGACTTCCCCTCCTTTGGAGGGGTGCCCAAAGGGCGGGGTGGACGAAGCTTATGGAGCCAAAGAAGGTTTTGTTTTAGAGAATTCTAGTTTCTTAAATGGATTAGGGTATAAAGAAGCAACCAAAACAATTATAGCTGAATTAGAAAAGATAAACCAAGGAAAAGGTAAGATCAATTACCGTTTGCGTGATGCTGTTTTTTCTCGCCAAAGATATTGGGGAGAACCATTTCCTGTTTATTATGTAAATGGCTTACCGCAAATGATTGATGTGCAACATTTGCCAATCATTTTGCCAGAAGTAGAAAAATATTTACCAACCGAAGATGGTTTGCCTCCATTAGGAAACGCAGCAGTTTGGGCTTGGGATAGTAAAAAGTTGTCAGTTGTTGGCTCTGAGTTGATCGATAATGTGACTATTTTTCCATTAGAATTGAATACCATGCCAGGTTGGGCAGGTTCTTCTTGGTACTGGATGCGTTATATGGATGCGAATAACGAAACTGAATTTGCAAGCCAAGAAGCTTTGAAATACTGGGAAAGTGTGGATTTATACATTGGTGGTAGCGAACATGCTACAGGTCACTTATTGTATTCTCGTTTTTGGAATAAATTCTTGAAAGACAAAGGCTTTGCACCGACTGAAGAACCATTCAAGAAACTGATTAACCAAGGGATGATTTTAGGGACTAGTGCGTTTGTTTATAGATTGGAAGGAACAAATACGTTTGTTTCAAAAAATAAAATCGAAGGACAAAATGTACAGCCAATTCATGTTGATGTTTCATTTGTAAATGCATCTGATGAATTAGATGTTGAAAGGTTTAAAGCTTGGAGAGAAGATTATAAAAATGCTGATTTTATTTGTGATGAAAACGGCAAATACATTGTAGGCCGCGAGATCGAAAAAATGTCTAAATCCAAGTACAATGTAGTAACGCCAGATGATATTTGCACGGATTACGGAGCGGATACTCTACGCCTTTATGAAATGTTTTTAGGGCCATTGGAGCAAGCAAAACCTTGGAACACGGCAGGTATTTCGGGAGTTTTTGGTTTCTTGAAAAAATTATGGCGTTTGTATTATGAAGAAGATACAATGATAGTGACTGAAGAAGAGCCAAGTAAAGATAATTTGAAAACACTGCACAAAACCATCAAGAAAGTGGCAGATGATATTGAGAGTTTTTCTTTCAATACGTCGGTTTCACAATTTATGATTTGTGTGAACGAATTATCTACTCAAAAATGCCATTCTCGTGCTGTTTTAGAACCATTGGTAATTGTGATTTCGCCTTATGCGCCACATATTGCCGAAGAGTTGTGGTCGTTGTTGGGTCACGAAGGTTCGATTGCTAAGGTTCCGTTTCCTGTTTTTGAAGAGAAGCACTTAGTAGAGTCTGAAAAAGAATATCCAGTTTCTTTCAACGGAAAAATGCGTTTCACAATGACATTGCCGTTAGATTTAACCAAAGATCAAATACAGGAAATTGTAATGAACGATGAGCGTACTCAAAAACAATTAGACGGTAGAACACCAAACAAAGTGATTATTGTTCCAGGAAAAATCATCAATTTGGTTGGGTAGTGATGCGCCGTAGAGAAGCGCTGCAGTGCGTCTCTACGGATTGATAAAAATAAAAAAAATCCAAATTTCAACAATCGTTGGGGTTTGGATTTTTTTATTTAGAAATTTTTAACGGATGCCAAATTGACATTTTATTAATTTGGTTCAGAATTTGCTGTTTAATTTTAAAACATAAAAACTAAAACTAAAAAATATGGGAAGTGGATATTTAATACTTGCGGGTTTGATTATGCTTTTCAGCTGGTTAGTGAGTTCAAGGTTGAAAAGTAAATTTGAGCATTACTCTAAATTACATTTGCAAAACAACATGAGCGGAGCTGAAATAGCTCAAAAAATGCTAGCCGATAATGGAATTTATGATGTAAAAGTAATTTCTACACCGGGACAATTAACGGATCATTACAATCCAGTAGATAAAACGGTGAATTTAAGTGAATCGGTCTACAATCAAAGGAATGCAGCAGCAGCAGCCGTAGCAGCACATGAATGTGGTCATGCTGTACAGCACGCTGTGGGTTATCAATGGTTAACGATGCGTTCTAAGTTGGTGCCTTTCGTTAATGTAGCATCAACTTATATGCAGTGGGTTTTACTAGGAGGGATTTTGTTATTGAATACGTTTCCGCAACTTTTACTGATTGGGATTGTTTTGTTTTCGGTTACCACTATTTTCTCAGTTGTGACCTTGCCGGTAGAATATGATGCTAGTAATAGAGCGTTAGCGTGGCTAAAAAACAAAAACATGCTTAATCAAGCTGAATATGCCGGGGCTGAAGATTCTTTGAAATGGGCAGCCCGTACGTATGTGGTTGCTGCTTTGGGCTCTATTGGTACTTTGTTGTATTATTTGTCTATATATATGGGTGGGAGCAGAAGGAATTAGTAAAAAAATCCGTTTTGAAACGGATTTTTTTACTAATGTTGTTAATATATACTAAAAGGAATAGGGTTAAAGGGGAGGTTGATTTTTGTTTTAGTTCTCGAAAAGTCAGAGCATAAAAAAACCGCAATCACTTGCGGTTTCTATAGTATAGCAATTTAGTCTGCTAAATTATTTTGCTTTATTCACTTCAACAATGTATTTTTCTAACGCCATTGTCATGGAAGGTGTGTTTGGTGTTGGAGCAAGAATATCAACTCTTAGTCCGCGATCTAGTGCTTCTTTTTGTGTTGTACTTCCAAAAACAGCAATTCTTGTGTTGTTTTGTTGAAAATCAGGAAAGTTTTTGAATAATGATTTGATTCCAGTAGGGCTGAAAAAAGCCAAAACATCATAATAAACGTCTGCTAAATCAGATAGATCACTCATTACAGTCTTGTAAAACGTAGCTTGAGTCCAATCAACTTTTAAATTGTTTAAAGTATTTGGTGCGTCAGCATTCAATTGATCAGAGGCTGGTAATAAGAATTTTTCGTCTTTGTATTTTTTAATAAGTGGAGATAAATCAGCAAAATCTTTTGCACCTACATAAATTTTACGTTTTCTGTAAACTACATATTTTTGTAAATAGAAAGCAACAGCTTCTGACTGACAGAAATATTTTAAGGATTCAGGAATTTTAAAGCGCATTTCTTCTGCAACTCTAAAAAAATGATCAACAGCATTTCGGCTTGTTAAAATAATTGCGGTAAAATTATTAAGATCAATTTTTTGTAGTCGAATCTCTTTTGCGTTAACTCCTTCTATGTGGATAAAAGGTCTGAAGTCAATTTTTATTTTATGCTTTTGTTGCAATTCAAAGTAAGGAGAATTCTCAACTTTAGGCTCAGGTTGTGACACCAAAATAGTTTTCACTTTCATATTTTTTCAGTTTCTAAGCGCTACCTTTTGTATATAAATAATACATAAAAAAATAGGGGGCTATTTCGAGAGTGCAAAGATATAAAATAAAATAAAACAACTTGCCGAATATTAGATTTTGATAATTTTTTATTGACATCAAATAAGTTAGTATATTGATAATCAGTATTATTGCTATAATAGTTTGTGGGATAATTATTGATATTCCTTCTTGGTAGAATAAAATAATGTTAAAAGGTAGTATCAATAGCCCGATATATGTTCTATATGTAACTTTTTGAAGGTTGAATTGTTCTACAAATTCTTCTATATTGAATGCTGTCGCTATTATTTTTTCGATTAAATACTTTGATAAAATAAAGAAAGTAACGAAAGTAAAAATTTGGACATACAAGATATAGTCCGTTTTAGAAGCTAGTCCAAAAAAGCTTAAGCTAAGTTGGATGAAAAAAGAAAAGGATATAGCTTGGACAATAAATAACGATAAAGTAAAGCCGCTATTTAAATGGCTTGCATCTCGATATACTTTAGAGTATTTGTCAGAAAAAATTAAATTGATGAAGTCCCCAAATCTGTTTTCATTAGTTGATTTGGTTATAGCTATAAGTATTAATGACAATACAAATAAAATTGTTGCCCAATCCTTGCTTTCAATTATTCTTGGTTGTAGTATATGTTCTGTCATAGTGGAGCAAAATTAGTGATTTTTTGATTGAAACTTTTTATTATAGATTTATTATCATTCAAATGCTATAAAAAGTTTACTTTTGCGGTGAAATTATTTGAAATATGAGCGACAGTATTGTTATAATTCCTACCTATAACGAAATTGAAAACATCGAGAGTATTATTCGTGCTGTGTTATCACAGCATAAGAGTTTTCATGTTCTAATTATAGATGATAATTCACCGGATCATACTGCTGATAAAGTTATAGTGTTACAGTCAGAATTTGAAGATCGTCTTTTTTTAGAGAAAAGAGCGAAAAAATCGGGTTTAGGTACTGCTTATGTTCATGGTTTTAAATGGGCTCTTGCTAGGAAATATGAATTTATTTTTGAGATGGATGCCGATTTTTCACATAATCCAAATGATTTAGAAAAACTCTATAATGCGTGTCATTTTGGAGATGCTGATTTAGCTATTGGTTCTCGGTATGTGACTGGGGTAAATGTGGTCAACTGGCCTTTAAATAGGGTGTTGATGTCTTATTTTGCATCAGTTTATGTGCGTATGATTACAGGAATGAAAATACATGATGCAACTGCGGGTTTTGTTTGTTACAAACGGCAGGTGTTAGAAACAATAAAATTGGATAAAATAAAATTTGTGGGCTACGCTTTTCAAATTGAAATGAAGTATAGGACTTTTTGTCGAAAATTTCAAATCACGGAAGTGCCTATTATTTTTACCGATAGAACAAAGGGACAGTCTAAAATGAGTAATTCTATCATTGTAGAAGCTGTCTTTGGAGTGATATCATTAAGATTGAAAAAATTATTTAATACATTATAAGGATAAATACAATGAATAAGGTTTTAATTAAGAATGCCAAAATAGTAAATGAAGGGGTGATTTTTGAAGGCGATGTTTTAATTGAAAATGACTTAATTGTTGAAATTTCAGAAAGCATTAGTGCTAAGTCATCAGATTATGTAATTGTGGATGCAGAGGGGAATTATCTAATGCCAGGTGCTATTGATGATCAAGTTCATTTTAGAGAACCTGGGTTAACTCATAAAGGAGATATTGAATCAGAGTCAAAAGCGGCTGTTGCAGGTGGAATCACATCGTTTATTGAGCAACCTAACACGGTGCCAAATGCAGTTACGCAGGAGGTTTTAGAAGAGAAATACCAACTTGCAGCCCAAAAATCGTATGCGAATTATTCGTTTATGATGGGTGCAACAAATGATAACTTAGAGGAGGTTTTAAAAACAAACCCTAAGAATGTGGCAGGGATCAAAATATTTTTAGGTTCTTCAACTGGAAATATGTTAGTAGATAACGAGGCTACTCTAGAAAAAATATTTTCGAGTACGCCTTTGTTGATTGCTGTTCACTGTGAAGATGAGGCTACTATTAAAGAAAATACGGCAAAGTATATTGCTGAATACGGTGATGAGGTTCCTGTGACAGCACACCATTTGATTCGCTCAGTTGAAGCGTGTTATATCTCGTCTTCTAAAGCTATAGCTTTGGCTAAAAAAACGGGTGCTCGTTTGCATGTCTTTCATCTTTCTACTGCCAAAGAAATGGATTTGTTTACCAATAAAATCCCATTGGAAGAAAAAAAGATTACTGCTGAGGTTTGTGTGCATCATTTGTGGTTTACTAATGATGATTATGCAACTAAAGGCAATATGATTAAATGGAATCCAGCTGTAAAAACTGCCGCTGACAGAGATGCCTTGTGGAAAGCATTACTTGATGACCGCATTGATGTCATTGCAACGGATCATGCACCTCATACATTGGAAGAAAAAAAACAACCGTATTTGAAAGCACCTTCAGGTGGGCCTTTAGTGCAACATGCTGTTGTTGCAATGTTTGAAGCCTTTCATCAAGGTAAAATTAGCGTTGAGAAAATTGTTCAAAAAATGTGTCATAATCCTGCTAAGATTTTTCAAATTGAGAAACGTGGATTTATAAAAGTAGGTTATTATGCAGATTTAGTGATTGTTAATGCAGGATTACCTTGGAGTGTTAAGAAGGAAAATATTTTAGCTAAATGTGGTTGGTCTCCTTTCGAGGGCTATACATTCAAATCAAGAATTACGCATACTTTTGTAAATGGACAATTAGTTTATACTGCATTTAAAGTAAAAAACATTAAAGCAGGAAAACGCTTGTTGTTTGATAGAAACTTCTAGTAGGATGAAAAAAATAGCTGTCATTATTTTGTTTATTTTTTCCGTAGGTTGCAAAAAAGAACGTGTGGAGAGGCCAGACCATCTTATTGATAAGTCGGATATGGTAAATATTATGTATGATTTGGCTCTTTTAAATGTAATCAAGTATCAATATCCTGTTCAGGTTGAAGACTATGAAAAAAATGACTTAGCCTATGTTTATAAAAAATATAAAATAGATAGTGCTCAGTTTGTTCAAAGTAATAGGTATTATGCTGCTGACTATAAAGGGTATAAAAAAATGTACGATGAGATTGCATTAAAAGTTGAAGATAATAAAATACTGTTTGACTCTCTGACTAAATTAGACGAAAAGAAGTTGCTAAAGAAAAAGAAGTCTATTGTTAAGAAAGACTCTTTGAGTAAGGAAAAAAGGTTACAACAAAGATTAGAAAAAGGTGCGAAAGAGGAGACTCAAGGAGTGCTAGACTAAAGTTTTTGTAATTGAGTTAACTCAATAATATACTGATGAATATCTAAAAAGCGGGTTTGTAAATCCGCTTTTATTTTTTTGTTTGAAAAATATTTTTCACTATAGGAAGCTTTTGCAATGTCTTTTGTCAAGCTTCTTTTTTTAAGGAATAAAATAGATGAAATTTTATCTATTCTCCAAGCTATTTCTAGTTGCCAAGCTTTTGCTAAAATCGTAGGTCTTTTTACTTTCAATGCATCACACATACTATTAATAATATCCTGATAACAGAAGTTGTCAGCAATCAAGATGTAGCGTTGGTTGCTTATGTCGCTTTTCATGAGTTGGGTTGCTGTTATAGCTACATCGCTAACAGCTACAAATCCTGTAATGCCTTTAGTGTAAAAACGAAGCCCTTTGGCTACCTTATTCAGTAATAATCCGCTGCCTTGCTTGTTAAATCCTGGGCCTAGAATGACACCTGGATTGATGATTACAGTTTGAAGCCCTTCTTGTTGGCCTCGCCAAATTTCCATTTCAGCACCATATTTCGAAATAGCGTAATCCGAATGATGTTTTTCTGGATTCCACTCTATTTCTTCAGTTACAATGCTCTCATGTTCTGCTAAGTCACCCAAAGCAGCAACAGAACTTAGATGGCATAATTTTTTGACATTTTTAGCTAAACAAAAATTCACAATATTAGCAGTGCCTTCTATGTTTGTTTTTCTGAGAAGATTTTCGTCTTTGGGGTCAAATGATATTAAGCCTGCAGAATGATAGACAAAATCAATCCCAATAAATGCTTTTTCAAGTGACGGAATGTCATTGATGTTTCCTTGAGTCCATTCAATTTCTTGGAAAAGGTTTCCTTTTTGGTATAAATCAAAAAGGAATTTTGTTTTTTCGATGCTTTTTTGGTTGCGATATAAAGCACGAACCTTTTCGCCGTTTTCTGTCAAATGAAGTAATATATGTGCGCCAACTAAACCTGTTCCTCCTGTAATTAATACCATAATCACAAATGTAAGGAAATCAAATTTCAAAAGACAAGAATCAAGAATCAAAAGTCAATGTCAATAGCTATTGAAAACATAATGAAATCTTAAATAAAAATATTATTTTCAAACTTTGAAACTAGTCTTTGATCTTTGGTTTTTGAAATTATCATTTGTCTTTTGTCTTTTGTCTTTTGACATTGACATTTGACATTTGACATTTGACTTTTGAATTGTTATCTTTGCACAAATTGATTAAAAAAGATGAAGAATTTTATTGAAGAAGTAACTTGGAGAGGAATGCTCCACGATGTTATGCCAGGTACTGAAGAACATTTGATGGAACAAATGCGTGTGGCGTATGTGGGAATTGACCCAACTGCGGATTCATTACATATTGGGCATTTGGTTGGAGTGATGTTGTTGAAGCATTTTCAAATAGCAGGACACAAACCTTTGGCTTTAGTAGGTGGGGCAACTGGAATGATTGGTGATCCATCAGGAAAATCTAACGAAAGAAATTTGCTGGACGAACCTACTTTACGTCACAATCAGGAAGCGATAAAAGGGCAATTGTCTCGTTTCTTAGATTTTACTTCGGATACTGAAAATGCTGCGGAACTTGTAAATAATTACGACTGGATGAAGGATTTTTCTTTTTTGGAATTCATTCGCGATGTAGGTAAGCATATTACAGTTAATTATATGATGGCAAAAGACTCTGTAAAGAAACGTTTGTCTTCTGAAGCGGCTGAGGGAATGTCTTTTACTGAGTTTACTTACCAGTTGGTTCAAGGGTATGATTTTTTGCATTTATATAGAGAAAAGGCCTGTACGTTACAAATGGGAGGAAGTGATCAATGGGGGAATATTACCACTGGAACTGAGCTTGTACGTAGAATAGCAAGCGGTAAAGCGTATGCCTTAACTTGTCCGTTAATTACTAAAGCTGATGGAACTAAGTTTGGGAAATCCGAAGGTGGAAACATCTGGTTGGATGCCGCAAGAACATCTCCTTATAAATTTTATCAATATTGGTTGAATACCTCTGATGTTGATGCAGAAAAATACATCAAGATTTTTACTTTTTTATCGAAAGAAGACATAGAATCGTTGACAATAGAGCATAGAGAAGCACCGCATTTGCGTTTGTTACAAAAACGTTTGGCAGAAGAAATTACCGTTATGGTACATTCTGCAGCCGATTTGGAAAATGCGATTAAAGCATCTGGAATTCTTTTTGGAAACTCTAATGCCGATGATTTGAAGCAATTGGACGCAGCTACTTTTTTAGAAGTTTTTGACGGTGTTCCTCAAGCTGAAATAGCAAAGAGTGATCTAGAGAACGGAATTGAAATTATAGCTGTTTTGAATGATAAAACAGGTTTTTTTAAATCGAATGGAGAGGCTAGAAGAGCTTTGACAGCTAATTCTATTTCTGTAAATAGAGAAAAAGTGAAAGAAGATTTTATGCTTACGTCTGAGGATTTAATCAACGATCAATTTGTGTTATTACAAAGCGGAAAGAAGAATTATTTTGTAGTGAGAGTAGTTTAATCGGTTAAAGGTTTAACTGTTTAATCGTTTAAACCCAGTTAACCAATTAACCTTTTTTATCAAAGTACCATCAAGTTGCACCCGCGAATATCAGAATTATCAAAACGTCCCAATACCTCGAAAGAGTTGTTGGGATTTTTTTTGCCTAAATCTTGTGTGGCAATAAAGGAGCAGGAATTGATATTGGCTAAGTCAATAACGTTGATTCCACCTGTTTTTCCAGAAGAAACATAGGTTAAAGCGTCTTCTGTTTCACGAACCAAGATTTGTATCCATGATGGACATTCGAATACGCCTTCACCAAGGGAATACGCTTGCGATAGTAATTCGGTCATCCCGTATTCCGAATGGATAGCAGTGACTCCAAAACCAGTACAGAGTATTTCGTGCAATTCTTCGCGAATCATTTCCTTGCGTTTTCCTTTCATGCCTCCTGTTTCCATTATGATGGTATTTTGCAGTTGAAAAGTTTGTTTTTCGATCAAGTCTAATAAGGCATAGGTAACACCGATTAAAATTACATTTTGTCCAGATTCGTCTAGTTCGATGAGGTTTTTAATAAGTTCATCGTGGTTGTGAAGGTAAAAGCCGCTTTCAGGTCGATTGGTGCGTTGAATTAAATCTTCAACCATATGAATCAAAGAAGAGCCTTCGCGTTCTAAATAAGATGGTAAAAGAGCTAATACAACATAATCTTCAATGTTACCATAGAATTCAGAAAAGGCTTTTAGGTAGCTTTCTTCATAAATGGAAACATCAGTAACGAGATGTTTGCTGGTAATCATTCCTGTTGTTCCGCTACTAGTAAAAGTGACTTCAATAGGATTGTTGTTACTTACTACAGTATGGCTTTTGAAAAACTGAATGGGTAAAAACGGAATTTGTTCTAAAATTTTTACTTTTTGAACATCAGTCTTTAAGTAATTACAAAACTCTTGGTATACACGATTATTTTCGTATTGATAACGAAATGTTTTCAAGGCGATTTTCTCAAATTGCTTTTGTGAAGAAATAGTGAATATATCAGTAGTTGAGATCAAGTTTTTTTTGACAAAAGTACTAAACTTAAATAAAAAAGCTCCAAATTAAATTTGGAGCTTTTTTTTAATATTTTATTCGTAATTTTTATCGTACAATTAATTTTCTTGTAGCTGTCGCTCCGTCTTCATTTATCTTAATGATGTATACGCCAGGAGATAAATTAGAAATATTTAGTTCTTTACCGCTAAGTTGAGTTTGGAATATTTTCTTTCCTAACAAATCAAAAATGATAATTTCTTTGTTGGAATCATTTTTTGTTGAGATGGATACTTTGCCACCATTCACAGGGTTTGGGTACAAGCTTAAGCCCTCAATTGTGGTGCTTTCTTGCGTTTTAGGCTGTTGTTTAGTATCCTGAGCATTGACGCTAAAGGAACCAAGGAAAGCCAATAAGAGAATAATATAAAAGTAGTTTTTTGTCATCACATTCGTTTACAGAAGATAAAAGTATGGAATAAATAATTAATAAACAAAAAAAAGTCTTTCAAATAATTTGAAAGACTCTTAGGTGATCTTGTGTTATTAAACTACTTTTTATCCAGTTGGGATAAAAGTGAGATTGCTAATGGTTTCTGCTTTTAAAAAAAGCTGTCTGAAAATTATTTTTTCAGACAGCTTTGTGTAGAATGTTTTTATATGATTACTTAGTCCAATCAGCCCAAGTAGGTAGAGTTGCACCAGCACCAGCACCAGTAGCGCCAGTAGTTGTTCCTGATAATTTAGGACCTGTTAAGTCTGTTGTTAGAGAACCAAATGTGTAGTTTGTAATAGTAAAGTTACCTGCTGTCATGTTTGAAACTGCACCAGCATCAGTAGCTAATTTACAAAGAGCTACTGGCATATCATCAGCAACAAATAAATTTGTATAAGCTTGTTTTCCACCACCTTCTTTGTAGTTTATTGTTTTTTCGTCAGCTGTAAAAGCTGTTCCACCTTTAATGATAGAGAAGTTAATTAATTTAGCACTAGTCATTGGAGTTGCTCCACTAGGGTCTTTTTCGTTGTTAGATCCTTCAACACCGCCTTTAGTAACACCTTTAATGTAAACATTAGTAGCGGTACCTTGCCATCCATCAGCAAAATCAAATGAATCATCGTAAGAGTTGATTAGTACCAAGTTTGTAGGGCTTACAGCTCCTCCAAAGAATTCAACAGCATCATCACCACTTTCGTAGCAATAAATGTTAGAAACTATTGTTCCTGAACCTACTCCGAAGAAAGAAATACCATTGTATTCTTTAGATGCAGAGAACTTAGAGCCAGTGTACATAATTCTTAAGTATTCAATTTTTCCAGATGAATCAGTATTGTCGTTACCACCATAGCTTAAATCACCTACTTCAGATGTTCCGTTGTCTCCGGTGTTTACTTTACCGTTACCACAGATAATCAATCCACCCCAGTTACCTTCAGCTGGAGATGTTTTTCCAGATGTCATTATTACTGGTTTCACAGCAGTACCAAGGATATTGATAGTAGCGTTTCTTTCTACAGCAATATACATAGTCTTAACATCTGCAGTAATAGAACTTTTGATTGTTGTTCCAGCAGGAATATTTAATGTTGCTCCAGATTTCACAACTAGACCTCCTGTTAATGTGTACGTTTTGCTTGGATCTAAAGTTATAGTGTTACCAGTTGTAATGTCCCCTTGTAAATCATCAACTTTTACTACGAATGGAACTGTTGTATCTTCATTCTTGTTGTTATCAGAAGTACAACCTGTTAATGCAAGCCCTAATATTGTAGCTAATGCAAAAAATGTTTTTTTCATTTTGTTTGTTTTTTATTGTTTTTATTTATGGCAAAGTAAAGGCATGTATGTTTTTACAGCGTTAAATGGAGATTAACAATATATTAAGTAAATGGAGCTAAATGCAGTCTTGCTTAATGTAAAGTTTACATACGATTTGATGTAAATAAACAAAGGCGATTAGTAGCTACTAATCGCCTTTGTTATTCTATTAAAAGTTATTCTTAAAAGGTATAGTTTAAAGTAAGCCTTATGTCTGATCCTGATTTATAGGAGGTTACTAATATATCACCTACAGCACTTTTTCCGGGTACTTTTCCTTGTTCTAATACGCGGTTGAATGTCGGGTTTAGGATATTGTTATAAATCAATCCTATCTTTATGCTTTTGCTAATATTTGAATTTATGACGAAGTCTAATTTATTAACTGCTTTGTCTACCATGTTTCCTATATTTGAACTTCCTATTACAGCTAATTTATCTGAAAAATAAGAGTAAGACACTGTTGCTGTGATGTCCTTGTATTCTGCAAATTCTTTTAAGAATGAAAGGTTAGCATTGGCTAGAAAATTAGAAGCTCCGGATAGTTTGCTTTCTGTAAAGGTAAAATTAGCTCCAAATGCATTTTCATCATTTACTTTTTTATTGCTTAAATCCTGATTACTGTAAAGGTAGGATCCGTTTAAGTCATACGATAGTTTTGTTTTTAGATTCTTGCCATTTTCGTTTTCAAAAATGTCTTTTCTAAGTTCTAATTCAATTCCAGCAACAGTTGCTTTTTCACCTGTATTAGCATAGGATATGTCATTTGAAGAAGAGTTCAAAAACATTTCATTAATAGGGTTTTTAATGATTTTTCCAAAAGCCGTTACAGAAATTAATTCTCCAGTTTTTGGGAAAAATTCCCAACCTAAATCTACATTGTAATTTGTTGAAGCATATAAATCTACGTTTCCTAGGTATGCTTGCGCTACATCTTCGTATGTAATTCCAACTTTTTCTTTAAACTGAGGCAATGTGTATGTTTTGCTAAAAGAGAACTTTACGTTTTGTTTGTCGGTTAGTGTGTATTTCGAAATTAAACTTGGTAAAATATTGAATTTAGAGTCATTTGAACTTTCTCCTCTTGGTTTCTTAAATGAATAAAACAAAACATTTTGTGTAGTTTGTTCTAATCGGGTACCAAGTATAATACTTAATTTATCCGTTAACGAATACTGTACATTTGCAAATGCCGCATTAATATCTAAATTTCCATTGTAGGATTGATTCAGTGCTGGGTTAGCGGAAGATGAGTTAAAATTTGCCGCATTAAAATAATAGTCAACATTGTTAATATCTTCTTTGGAGAATGATAATGTTGTTCTGTCTGGGAAGAATGAAAATTGTGTCATAGTGTAATCTACCTTTTTCAATTTTCCAGAATAACCAAATGTTGCTTTACCTTTATAAGTGTCTTCTTTGTCTTCTTTGTCTTCTTTGTTGAAATTGTAAGAAAGTGCAATATTTGAAGAGAATTCTTTTTCTTTTAAATCCTGAAAAAACCGATGATTATGGATGTTAGAGTTAGTAAAGAAAGTGTAGTTTATACCATCAGCGGCATGTACAAAAGAGTTTTGCATACGGTCTGGTATGGTGTTATTCACAATACTATATCCTACTCCCCAATTTAAATCCCATTGCTCATTGAACTTATTTTTACCTACTAATTGATTTACATATAATTGAGTTCTTTCGAATGTTCCACGCTTAATTAATCCAGAAATTTGTTGTGTACGATCACCACCACCATCAAAATTTACATTAGTTCCTTCGTATTCACTATAGTCTTGGTCACTTGAGTTTAAGAATAACGATGTGAATAATATTGAGTTATTGTTGTTGATTTTGTAATCAGCTGTACCCATAACGGTTGATGTTGTACTATGCTTGTATGCTTTTCTGTAAAAATCGGCATTTATTTGTCCGTCAGAAGTTAAACTTCCTCTGCTGTATCCTTCTGTATATTTGTTTTTTGCGCTGAATGATCCCGTTACGAAAGTACTTAAGGTTCCTTGTTCACTAATGTTGAATTTTTTTCCAGCCGATAATGTGTAGAATGCATTTAATGTATTCTTGTTTTCTTTCCTGTCCCAACTCGTTGCATAGCTAGAAGGTAGTAAAGGTGAATTTGGAATTCCCACTGTTTTAAATCCAGTATAAGAAGGGCCGTCTTGTAAATAAAAATGATCTAATTTCAAAACGTTTGAGTTTGCTCCTGTACCAAGTGAAACGGTAATAAAAGGAGAGCCAGTGAATTTTTTTGAGCTGATATTTATATTTGCTCCTGCAAAATCGGCATAGTTTTGAGCTTCAAATGTTTTACTAACTCCAATGTTGTCTACAATATTTGTTGAGAAGATGTCTAGAAGTATGTTTTTATTAGAAGGATTGTTTGATGGTAATGGAAGGCCGTTTAAAGTAGTAACGTTGTAACGATCTCCAAGTCCTCTCACAAAAACATTTCCTGAATCTTCTTGCTTAGATATTCCGCTAACTTTAGTTACAGCACTTGCAACATCATTAACTCCTTTTCTAGATATTTCCTCAGCTCCAATGGCAGCTTTAAAAGAAACTGCATTCTTTTGGTCTAATAATAAAGCCGACTCTTTTTGTCGACTTGCAACAGTTTTAATAATTACATCGTCAAGTTTGTAACCACCAGGTGCTAGTGCTTTGCTTATTGAAACAGTTTTTCCGCTAACAATGGTTACGGGCATTTCAATAGGTTCGTATCCTACATAACTAAATTGGATAACATAGTTTCCTGGCAAAACATTTAATATGTATTTCCCATCAATATCAGTTGTTGTGTTTGCTTTAGTTCCTTTTAAAATAACATTAGCAAAAGGTAAAGTTTCATTGTTTAGCTCTTTGTCCGTTAGTACTCCTGTAATGGTTCCTTTGTTCTGAGAAAAGGAAATTGTACAGATAAAAAGTGTAATAATTATTAATCTAAGTTTCATAGTCTTCTAAAATTTTTTGCAAAGTAACGACCTAACTGTAAACTTGAAGTTAATCAGTTGTTATGAATATGTTTGGTCAATATTATCAAAATGTTATGATATTAAATTAATGTAAACCTTACTTTTTCCCGATGATTTTATTGTTATATTTACCATCGCAATTGTAATCATTAGTTTAAAAACAACTGTATTACTAATGATTTAAACCTAATTTTGCTATTATTATGAAAAACAAGAACACTAAAATTTTACTAGTAGATGACGAGCCGGATATCTTGGAAATTGTAGGGTATAACCTTGCACAAGAGGGCTATCAAATTTTTACAGCATCAAATGGTAAAGAGGCTATTGTAAAAGCTAAAAAAGAAATTCCAGACTTAATTATCATGGATGTGATGATGCCAGAGATGGACGGAATGGAAGCTTGTGAGAATATTAGAAAAATTCCTGAATTGAGTAAAGTTATTATTACATTCTTAACTGCTAGAAGTGAGGATTATTCTCAAGTTGCTGGTTTTGATGTAGGAGCTGACGATTATATTACGAAGCCTATTAAACCTAAATTATTAGTAAGTAAAGTAAAAGCTTTGTTGAGAAGGTTGGTAGAGTCGGATCAAGATAGTGAAACCTTAAATGTAGGTGGTATCGAAATAAACCGAGAAGAATATAAAATTGTAATGGACGGTCAAGAGATTTCTTTGCCAAGAAAAGAATTTGAATTGTTTTATTTATTAGCATCAAAACCTGGGAAAGTTTTTAAAAGAGATGAAATTCTAGATAAAGTTTGGGGTAATGAAGTAGTAGTGGGCGGAAGAACGATTGATGTTCATATTCGTAAATTACGTGAAAAAATTGGGGAGGAATTATTCAAAACTATAAAAGGAGTAGGTTATAAATTTGAAGTATAGAATGATTAAGTGATTATCATATTATTTAACTTTGCAGATTAAAATAGAAATGGGCTTTTAGCCCATTTTAAATATACATTAAAGTATTACATGAAAATTAGTTTTAAAAAAACATACAAATTTGCTATAAAATCAGCTTTTTATATCAGCCTTTTTTCGACTGGTTTTGTTGTTTTATTGGTTGCAATAATGTTTGCATCTTCCTATGAGCAACTATGGTGGTTTGGGATTATTTTTAGTGTAATTCTTTTTCTTTTTTCTTTTTTAGTATTGCAATATCGTGTAGAGCGTTTTATTTATAGACGTGTCAAAAAAATATATGACGATGTTTCTTTGTTGGAGTCAAGTACATTGATTAATCAGCCTATTACCACTGATATGGAAACCTTGACAAGAGAAGTCAAGAAATTTGCAACCGATAAAAAGTTAGAAATTGAATTGCTTCAAGTACGTGAAGAATACCGTAGAGATTTTTTAGGGAATGTTTCTCATGAACTTAAAACGCCTTTGTTTACCGTTCAAGGATATATTTCCACGTTGCTGGATGGCGCTATGGAAGATAAACTAATTCGTAAAAAATATTTAAGACGTGCTGAAAAAGGGGTGGAACGTTTGATTTATATTGTTGAAGACCTGGATATGATTACTAAATTAGAAGCAGGAGATTTGAATTTGGAATATTCTGAATTTGATATTTATGAATTGATTCAAAATGTATTTGATCTTTTGGAAATGAAAGCGGAGAAGAAGAATATTTCATTGACTTTTGATAACAGTAGTGCTTTGCCTAATTATGTAAGAGGAGATCGTGATAGGATCCAACAAGTAATTGAAAACTTAATTGTCAATTCTATAAAGTATGGTAAGGAGAATGGCGCAACTGAGGTTTCGGTTGTGAATTTGACAAAGAAAAAAGTATTAGTTCGTGTTAGTGATAATGGCGGTGGAATTGAAAAACAGCATTTACCGCGACTTTTTGAGCGTTTTTATAGAGTTAATAAGAGTGGATCACGAGAAGAAGGTGGTTCTGGTTTGGGATTAGCTATTGTTAAGCATATTATTGAAGCTCATAAAGAGAAAATTTATGTGGAAAGTGATTTTGGAGTAGGTTCTGAGTTCTCGTTTACGCTTGAGAGACCAAACTTTAAAAAGAAATTGGGTTAAATAAAGTTTGTTAAACTACTATATATTATAAGGAATCGTGAAAGCGGTTCCTTTTTTTTGGACTAAATATTAAATTTTTTGATGTAGTTTTTGATGGTTTTTCGGATGTTTTTTTATTTGCATTTTATTAAAGATTCCTTAACATTGAGAACCTTCTCTTGTTATAGATTTGTCGAAAAATTAACAAAAATTTAATCGTTATGAAAAAAATTATTTTTTCAATAATTGCCTTAGTCTTTATGACAATGATGGCCCAAGGACAAGCTGTGACTGAAGCGCCAAAAACAACAGTTTTACCAGTTAAAAAATGGTTTGAGACTATTAGTCTAAGAGGGTATATGCAAGTGAGGTATAATAAGTTGTTAGAAACTAATTCTGATTTAGGTTGCGAACAGTGTGATAAATCATGGGGAGGAGACAATAGTTTCTTTATTAGACGTGGTCGTTTGGTTTTTTCCGGAAATGTTCACGATCGTGTTTACATTTACATTCAGCCAGATTTTGCTTCTTCTGCTTCTTCTACATCTAATAATTTTTTACAAATAAGAGATGCTTATGCAGATATTTCATTAGATTCCAAAAAAGAGTTCCGTTTTAGAGTCGGTCAAAGTAAGGTTCCTTATGGATTTGAAAACATGCAATCAAGTCAAAACAGGTTAACTTTGGATCGTAATGATGCCTTAAATAGTGCTGTGGCCAATGAGCGTGATTTGGGAGTGATGTTTTATTGGGCTCCAAAAGAGAAAAGAGAATTGTTTGCCAAATTGGTGTCTGATGGTTTAAAAGGATCTGGTGATTATGGTGTTGTAGGTCTTGCTATTTATAATGGACAAACAGCAAATAGAGCAGAGGCTAATAATAATCAACACATAGCAGCTCGTGTATCTTACCCGTTTGAGTTCAAAAACGGACAAGTTTTTGAAGCTGGTATTCAAGGGTATACTGGTAAATATGTAGTGCAAAGTATCAGTACAGCAAAGAATGTGATATACAATGCAAACGGAGAATATTTAGACCAACGAGTTGCTGGAAGCATGATTCTTTATCCAAAACCTTTCGGTCTACAAGCGGAATATAATATAGGTACGGGGCCAGAGTATAATACTGCAACCAATACGATCGACCAAAAAAGACTTCACGGTGGTTATATGCAAGCATTTTATAACTTAAAAATAGATCAACAAGTGGTGTTGCCGTTTGTAAAGTATCAAATGTATCGTGGTGGTAAGAAACAAGAATTGGATGCAAGAAGTTATTCTGTTAATGATTTGGAAATTGGTGTTGAATGGCAACCATTTAAAAATGTTGAAGTAGTAGCAGATTATACTATTTCAAGTAGAAGGTACGAAGATGCTGCAAAGCCAATAAATGCACAAACAGGTAATTTGTTGCGCTTACAACTTCAGATTAATTTCTAGGTTTCAATAGTATTTCTTTTTGATTTTAGAGAGCCTCTTAAACGTTTCAGTTTAAGAGGCTCTTTTTATGATTTTACTATTTTTCCTAAATTTTTCGAGTTAGTTTTTTAAAAACCAGTGAAAGAAAAAACTGTTTTTTTTTATTTTCGATAAGGAAAAACCTCTAAAAATAGTAAATTACGTCTTCTTTTTTCGTGCTGATTTTTCCTGTTTTGTTTTATCTAATACTTTGTATATCAAGTGTTTAAGGTGTTTTTTTGTGTGTTTTATTGTTTTTGATTACCGTTTGTTGAGGTTATCATAACATTAAGTTAATACTGTCCTTTTTTATTAACATTAGTTTTGCACCGTAATAACACAATGATAACTAATTGTTAAAATGAAAAAATTTTTATTAAGTATTTCGCTTTTGTTTTCAATGATAATAACGGCACAAGATGTTAAAAAACCAACGGTTGCCAAATCGGCTTTGGAAGGATATTATACCTCAGGAAAAAAAGTAGGCTTTACAGCTGTAGATAGTTTGTTTCAAATGAATATCGGCTTTAGAGTTCAAAGTAGAATAGGTTACGGTAAAGAAGAAGGTAAGTCTGGAGTAGTTGAAGGTGAAATCAGAAGAATGAGATTAAAACTTGATGGTTTTGTTGTAAACCCAAAGTTTGGTTATAAAGTAGAGCTTGGATTTTCGGCTAGGGATATAGGAACCGTTGCGGTTGGAAATAGTGGAAACGTAATATTAGATGGAGTTTTCTTTTATCAGCCAAATTCTGATTTGAAGTTAGCTTTTGGGCAAACCAAATTACCAGGAAATAACCAACGGGTGATTTCGTCTGGTTCATTAGAACTTACAGATCGTAGTATTAATAACTCTAAGTTTAATATCGACCGTGATTTTGGTGTATTTGTAGAATATGCTAAAGAGAAAAAAGATAAATTTTACTATGGGTTGAAAGGAGCTATATCTAAAGGAGAAGGTCGTAACTGGGTAAAAACATCTGATGATGGGATTGCTTTAACGGGTAAATTAGAATTGTTTCCTTTAGGTGCTTTTACGAAAAACGGTTCTAATTTTGAAGCAGATTTAATGAGAGAGAAAACACCTAAATTGATGTTGTCGGGTGGTTTTAGTCAGAATAACAATGCTCTTAGGTCTCAAGGTCAATTAGGAAGTAGCTTGTATGAAGCAAGGACTTTGAAGTCGGTTTTTATAGATGCTGTTTTTAAATACAACGGTTGGTCAGCTACAGGTGCTTATATGTCTAGAGACGCTAATAATCCAATTACTGTTGATGCATTGGATATTACTAAAAGCCAGGCTGTATTTGTTGGACACGGTGTAGATACTCAATTGAGTTATGTTTTTCCTTCGGAGTACCAACTTATCGGTCGTTTTTCTACCCAAAAAGTACATGATGATATAAAAACAAAAAGTCCTAATGTTGATGAATACACTGTTGGATTGTCAAGATATCTTTTTGGTCATAAAATGAAGGTTCAAACCGAATTATCATATGATAATGTACAGAAATATGGTTCATCAGTTTCAAATAATTGGTTTGCACGTTTTCAAGTTGAAATTGGTTTGTAATAATCAACTGAGCTTTTATTATAAAGTATAAAGATTGAATAATATTGCCTTAACATAGAGTTAATATTGGGAGGTTATTTTTGTAGAAAATTAAACAAAAAATTAAAAAATGAATAAATTTAAATTATTATTAATATTACCATTGATTGGTATGTTAAGTTGTGGTAAGGCTAAAACTGAAAATAAAGAGGGTAATGCTGAAGTATCTGTAACCATCAAAGGGAGTGATACAGTATTGCCATTAGCTCAAAAAGAAGCTGAGGAATTAATGAAGAATGATGCAAATGTGAGTATTACTGTTGTAGGTGGAGGTTCAGGAGTTGGATTAACTGCTTTAATTGACGGGACTACTGATATTGCAATGGCTTCAAGAGATTTGAAAACAGAAGAAAAATTAAAATTTGTTGAAACTAAAACTGAAATTGAAAAAGTAATTATTGCTTATGATGCATTGGCTGTAATTGTAAATCCAGATAATAAAGTTTCACAGTTGACTCGTGAGCAATTGGAAAAAATTTACATTGGTGAAATCAAAAACTGGAAAGAAGTTGGTGGAGCAGACGCGAAAATCGTTGCTTACTCAAGAGAGTCTTCTTCTGGAACGTATGAGTTTTTCAAAGAAGAAGTAATGGATAAGAAAAATTATGCTACTGATATTTTGAGTTTACCAGCAACAGGTGCAATTGTACAAGCGGTAGGGCAAACTAAAGGAGCTATTGGATATGTAGGTTTAGCTTATGAGACTAAAGAAGTAAAGCAATTAGCTGTTTCTTACGATCAAGGTAAAAACTATGTTGCTCCATCTGTAGCAAGTGCAAAAGATAAAACCTACCCAATTTCAAGACCTTTGTTTTATATGTATAACAAAACAAATGCAGCTAAAGTAAAATCAGTTGTTGATTATGCATTATCTGCTGCTGGACAAAAGAATGTTTCTGAAATTGGATATGTTCCTTTAGACTAAATTCAATAGGTTATTTATATAAAAATGTAAAGGCTGTCTTAATAGACGGCCTTTTTTTGTTATTGCATTATTTATTTTACAAAAGAACACTTCTTAACGTTAAGTTAACATAAGGTTAATAATCTACAAACATTAAAGGCGCGTGTCTAGCGTAATTTTGTTGAAAAATTAAATATACTGATTTGAAAACAAATTTAAAACAGATCAAAGAGAAGATAATTGAGTCTATATTGATGCTGAGTAGTGTAACTACCAGTGTTACGGTGATTTTGATTGTCTTTTTTTTATTTATTGAAGGGGCAGGAGTATTTAGTAGGAAGCCCATTGATGATGGTTTTTTATTGGCAGTAGCAACAACTAACCCTGTACAAAAACTTTCACCAGCTCAAGTCAAAGATGTTTATGATCAAAAGATTAAGAATTGGAATGAAATAGGAGGGGCCGATTTGCCAATTGTTTTATTTAGAACTTCCGATATTTCGGATTATTATACAGACGAAGAATTAGGAGAAAATTTTGAATATTTCCCTGAGAAAATTAATGAGCTTATTAATAAAACTCCTGGTATAATTGCTTTCTTCGCGGATACTTATAAAGCCAAGGATTTTGCTGGTAGAGAACTAGATATTGATAAAATAACAATCTCTAAATTTTTATCTGGAGAAGAATGGTTTCCAACTGCGCAGCCTATAGCACAAATGGGTGTGAAACCCTTAATTTACGGTACACTTTGGGTAAGTTTTGGGGCAATTCTTATTGCATTACCAATAGGTTTAGCAGCTGCCATCTTTTTGAGTGAAATTGCCAAGAAAAAAACACGTAATTTATTGAAGCCCTTAATCGAACTACTGGCAGGGATTCCTTCTGTGGTATATGGTTTTTTTGGTTTAGTGATTATAGTTCCCTTGATTCAAAGTACATTTAATTTACCTGTGGGTGAAACTGCTTTGGCGGGAAGTATTGTTTTAGCCATTATGGCATTGCCAACAATTATTACTATTTCTGAAGACGCTATGCGCAATACGCCTAGAGCAATGAAGGAAGCTAGTTTAGCTCTTGGAGCAAGTCATTGGCAAACCATATATAAAGTTGTTATACCTCATTCTGCTTCAGGAATAACGGCTGGTGCAATTTTAGGAATCGGTAGAGCGATAGGAGAAACAATGGCAGTTTTGATGGTAACAGGTAATGCGGCTGTAATTCCACATACTTTTTTAGCACCTGTTAGAACGATTCCTGCAACTATTGCGGCTGAATTAGGGGAAGCTCCAAATGGGGGATTGCATTATGAGGCATTGTTTGCTTTGGGGTGTATTTTGTTTATCATTACATTTGGGATTAATATGTTGGTTGAATTAGTGACCAATAGTAAATCTCATAAAAAACACTAGTATGAGCAGTAAAAATAAATTAGTTAAGAGAAAAAGACGTAATCAAAATATTGCTTTTGGAATATTCACTGGAATAAGCTACGCTATTGTAGCACTCTTATTTGTGATTTTAGCTTTTATAGTAGTCAAAGGAATAGGAGTGATCAGTTGGGAATTTATCTCAGAGATGCCTAAAGATGGGATGACCAGTGGAGGGATTTTTCCGGCAATTGTTGGAACACTATGTTTGGTCATTGTAAGTATGGTTTTTGCTTTTCCAGTAGGAGTTTTGGCTGCCTTATATATGAATGAATATGTAAAAGATGGTTGGGTAAAAAAGATCATCAAACAAATGACCAACAACCTTGCAGGAGTACCTTCGATTGTATTTGGACTTTTCGGAATGTCTTTATTTGTAAATAAATTAGGTTTTGGAGATTCAATATTGGCAGGGGGATTAACACTAGGATTATTAGTGTTGCCAGTTGTTATCCGAACTACGGAAGAGTCTTTAAAAGCAGTTGACGACACCTTTAGACAAGCCAGTTTAGGCTTAGGTGCTAGTAAATGGCAAACAACAAGTAACGTAGTTTTTCCGATCGCTTTTCCAAATATTATTACAGGTTTAATTTTGTCCATAGGACGTGTTTCTGGTGAAACGGCCCCCATTTTATTTACCGTTGCTGCGTATTTTTTGCCTAAATTGCCTACCTCTATTTTTGATCAAGCCATGGCATTGCCGTATCATTTATATGTAATTTCTACTAGCGGAACGAATATTGAAGCTTCTAGAGCAATGGCATACGGGACAGCACTTGTTTTGATAGTCATAGTTTTGATTTCAAATTTGTTAGCAAATAAGCTTCGTAAATATTTTGGTAAAAAAGTAAAAATGAATTAATTCCGAATTGGAAATAAGTACGGCCTTGAATAATTAAGGTTTGCTTTATTTCACAAAAGGATTAGATTTCTTAATTTTAGGATTAAATAATAATATAACATGCATAAAATAGTATCACAGAACGTAAATTTTTATTACGGAGAATCTCAAGCCTTACACGATATTTCATTGTCGATGAAAGAAAATACAGTAACAGCATTGATAGGTCCTTCTGGTTGTGGCAAATCAACTTATTTACGTTTGTTGAATCGTATGAATGACCTAATAGATAATACTCAGATGACGGGGTCTATTACTATTGATGGCAATGATATTTATGATAAACAAACCAATGTTGATGACTTAAGGAAAAATGTAGGGATGGTTTTTCAAAAACCGAATCCATTTCCAAAATCAATTTATGAAAACGTAGCCTACGGACTTAGAGTAAACGGGATTACGGATAAAAAAATAATTGAGGAGCGTGTTATTACCACCATTGAGCAAGTTGCCCTTTGGGATGAGGTGAAAGATAAATTACATAAATCAGCGTTTGAACTTTCAGGTGGTCAACAACAACGTTTGTGTATTGCACGTGCATTGGCAATACAACCTTCTATTTTATTGATGGATGAGCCTACTTCTGCACTAGATCCTATTTCTACTTCTAAAGTGGAAGAGCTTATTTATGAATTAAAAGAAAAATATACTATTGTAATTGTAACACATAATATGCAACAAGCAGGACGTATTAGTGATAATACTGCTTTTTTCTATATGGGAGAATTGATTGAGTATGACAAAACCAAAACGATTTTCACTAAACCATCTAAGAAACAAACTGAAGATTATATAACAGGAAGATTTGGATAATTTTTTTAGATTTAACCGTTTAAACGTTTAACCGTTTAACCGTTTAATCCATAAAACATTTAAACATTTAAACAAATAACCCATTCACAATGGCATCATATTTAGAAACAGAACTAGGGAAACTTAGAAGTATTATAATAAAAATTGGAGGTTTGGCCGAAAGTCAAATTTCTGAAGCGGTAAAATCTATTCTTTCAGAACCTTTTGCAGAAGTTAAAGAAGTAAAAAAGACAGAAAATAAAATTGACAAACTTGATTTAAAGATTGATGATATTTGTCAAACAGTTTTTGCACTACAACAACCAGTTGCTTCAGATTTGAGGTTTATCATGTCGGCTATGCAAATTAGTAATGAGATTGAAAGAATTGGTGATTTGTCAATGAGTATCATCAAATTATCTAAAAGCATCAAAGAAAAGCATGAGTTGATTTCTAAATTTAATATTATAGATATTACTAAAGAGGTTGTGTTGATTACATCTGAAACTAATGAATGTTTTAAAGATTTAGATGAGTCAAAAATTGAAAGGATTTTTGCTTTGAATAATAGCATTAAAAGTAATAGTATAGATGCTATTGAAAATATAATTGGGGAGATGAAAAGCAATTCTAAAACAGTAGTTTCTGGAACAAAACTTATCATTGCCTTAAAGCATATGGAGCGAATTGCAGACCATAATTCAAATGTAGCAGAATCAGTTTATTTTATGATTAATGCTAAAATGATCAAACACGAAAAGTTCACTGAAAAAAAATAGTCTTTTCTAAGACAACAAATTTTCAAAAACCGATAGTTATGTTTCTTTATGAAATTGACTATCGGTTTTTTTATTGAAAATATTTAATAGAGCAGTCCACTCTACAGTAGTTTCTAGATTTACAAAGCCACTATATAAAGTTGTTTTGTTAAGTGCTTCAATTGAAAAATAATCTTGACTCATATATGGAGCGATTCCATCAGCTTCTAGTTTTTCTGCCAAATATTCTTGTTCAAACTGTCCAGGAGTAGGGATGAAGAACACTTTCTTTTCAAGCTGAGCTAAGTCCATAATGGAACTATAACCAGAGCGGCAAAGAATGAGTTCGCTTTCATTCAGTGCTTCTTCCAGCTGCTCACTGTTCATGTAATTATAGTAAGTTGTATTTCTGACTCTTTCAATAATTTGGTCCTTCGTAACTATCCCTTTTACGAAAAGTACCGAACCATTAAACGTTACAATTTCAGTGATTAATTTAGTTTCTAATAGGCTCCGTTGAGGTTCTGGACCAGACAAAATAATCATTAGTTGATATTGAATGGGACGTTCTTTTTTTTGAAACCGACTGATAGGACCAATGTATGTTAAATTTAGTTTCCCTTTTTGAGTATGGCTAAGTTTTCCCGCCAAGTTGATAGACTGCTGCAGATCAGGAACCCAACAAGTATTAAATTTTTTGATAAAATATTGATGTAATATACTACTGAACCAAGTAGTACTTCCAGTCATTACATTAATTTGGTGTGTAATGTAAACTGAAGGGATTTTTGTAGAATAACAACCTAGTCTATTATCTGAAATGATGCCGTCAATATCATATTGATTGATCCATTCCTGAACTATTTTATTTTCGTCTAAAACTGCCTTAGCTATCTTGGGCAAACTTTGAATTAATTTCCATTTAAATAATATCTTTCGTTTAGGATATTCTATTTGGTACGAAGGTAATTCCAGATGTTTTATTTGGGGGAATTCTTTTTTTAATAATGCCAATGCCATGCCATTAGAAGCAATAATAGGAGTGAAATTAGATTCTTGTAGTTTCTGAATGATGGGAATACAACGAGTAGCATGACCCAAGCCCCAATTTAAAACGGCGATTAAGATTGTTCCTTTGGTATGCTCAGTTTTCATTTTTTGATAAACTTTTTGGAAAGGTACTAATTGTATGGTTTTAGAGCGAAATATTAATTATTAAAAATAAGCCCTCAATTGAATATTACCAGTATGAACGGTTTTGCTAGTTTCACTTTTTCGACCCAGGTAATTAAAGTTAATGTCTAAAAACTGAGTGATATTTTTCTGTAAAAGTAGCTTCCAAACCAAGTTCTGACCCGTTTGTAAGCCCTCAAGCATTTGGA
Organism: Flavobacterium ovatum; assembly: GCF_040703125.1. Taxonomy (NCBI): domain Bacteria; kingdom Pseudomonadati; phylum Bacteroidota; class Flavobacteriia; order Flavobacteriales; family Flavobacteriaceae; genus Flavobacterium; species Flavobacterium ovatum. The sequence goes on along the minus strand of NZ_CP160035.1, from coordinate 508,016 downwards.
AACCTACAGAAGAGAATTCGTTACCATCATATTTATTTTGATAAAAAGAAACCTCACCATTTAAAGTAATGTTTTTTGTGCCTGAATAGGAAATGGAGGTCCCAAATCTATTTTGTAAAAGAGTCTCCAAATCGCCAATTTGATTTTTCTTGTTTTGCAATTCATAGAAAAGGTCCCAACTCGTATTCTTGGAAAATAAATAACTGATTTTTGGAGCCAATTGATATCCTGAAACGGTATAGTTTTTAAGAGGATAATTTTCGGAGGTAACGCTCGTTGCAATAGTTTTGGTAAAAAAGCCAAACAACCAACTTTTTCTATACAAATGTGCATACTGTAATTGATGGGAACTGTTAGCCGTTTCTTGAGTTCCATTAGAAAGCAGATTTTTGGCTTTGTTGTCCAAATACGTATAGGTCACGGAATGGTTTTGTTTGCCTCGGTTGTAAAACAAACTGTTCCTAAAACTAGAACTCAAACCCAAAACATTTTCAGATGTTGTAGCAAACGGATTTAGCTCAAAATTATCACCATTATTTTTTGTTTTTCTATCAATTAAAAAAGTAGTTTGATTGTATAAATAGGAAGCCAATTTTGGAAAACCTGTTTTGTTTTGCCACTGACTGGGATTGATAATCAAAGATTGTGAAAACTTAGTTTGATGCGTTTTGATATAAACTAAGTTTGGCAAAAACACTTGAATGTATTTTGCTTGGTCAATAAAAGGAGCGATTTCAAACTCCTGTAGCTCTTGAATGCCGTTATTATTATAATCATTCCACATATATACCCCTTGTCCAGAATCGACTTCTAGAAAAGTATATTCTTGTTGTGGTAATGATCCCGAATTGGTTTCATACGCAGTTGTTGTTTGTAACAATTGATTGAAAAAGCGGTCGTTAAAAACTACTCTCGAATTTAATGTAGATTCTTTCTTTTTATTTGAATTTTCATAATCCAAAACTCTATAATTAGCATAAACCGTTAAGTCGCTAGTATTGGTTTGAATTAATTTTGATTTCAAAAAGTAAGAGTTGGAGTTGTTTACTCTTTGTAAAATACCGTTTTGGATACTATCATTACTTCTCTTTAAAAGCCCTAATTCGACAAAGACTTTTGTGCTGTCTCCTCTTCCTATAAATACACCATATTCGTTATAGCGTTGACTTAATGTAGTAAAAGCATTGGTGGTTTTGTTTCTTGATTGATTGTCTTCGATTCTGTTACTGGCACCCACCCAGTTCTTGTCAAAATGATAACGTACCTGAGCTTGGTTTCTAATGAAGGTTGATTTACTGGCTGTAGCATCACTTTTTAAGTAACTTCCTTGTGTGCTAAAATTCCAATTGTTAACTTGGAACAAACCATTGATAAGGTGTCTGTTTCCAGAAAAATTCCCTGAAAAATCTAACTTTTCAAATTGATAGGTCAAAGCACCGCTATTTTTAGAATTTGCTTTCGGATTCAAATTAAAATTTAAGCCAGAAGTCAGTAGACTTTGGTTACCCAAAAGTGTCGTTTCAATATTCCAATCTCTGTCAAATTCGATAGTATAAAGCCGTTCTACGGAACTAAAATCTTTTTGAATTAACTGATATTTTCCAAACGCATCAACGTTCCATTGTTTAGATAACAAACGTTGCTTCGCATTTATTTTCCCACTCAAACCTTGATTGTTGGTGTCATCAAGCGTAGAGAAAAGATTTTTGTCATTATTACTTAGTCCAATTTCAAAATTAACTGCTGTTTTTTCAGATGGATTGTATTTACCTAAAAAAGTAGCCACTTGTACCTTGGTTGGAGGGACAAGTTGGGTGATGGCGCCGTAATTTCCTTGTGGTATGTTGTTTATAGGTGCAATAAAAGTGTATATCTTTGTAATGCTAGAACTGTTTTGTAAAATATAGTTCCCGTTATTATTTCCTACTAGGCTGAATCGGACATTGAAAAGTTCGTCGTCAGGATTGTTTGAATATTCATAATAGGTAAGGTTGTTTGCTGTTTTTTGAGCATACAAAATCTTGTTTTCCGAATAGGTGTCTGAATAAGCGGAAGGTGCTGTCATCAATAAAGAATTATCTCCTGATTGAGCTAAAATTTGGACTTGCTCTGTAGAAAGATTCTGCTGTACCGGCTGATTTTTCACATCATTTTCCGAATACAAATAACCAGCAAGACTCCATTTTTTATTTTCATGTGATGCGCCAGCATAGGTGACAAATCGAGTGTAGTTTCTATCGGTATATTGGTATTCTATCGCAATTCGCATCTCAGACGTAATGGTGAAGAGCGGTGTGAAGGTGATTTCTCCTGCATTGTAATCGATAGTATAATCGTTGTTTTCACCTCTTTTCAGTTGTCGTCCATTAACATACACTCTCTCTGATCCTGATATGACTAGTACATACAGTTCTCCATTTTGCCCTTTCAATTTATAGGGGCCTTGATTGCCTTCAATTCCTTTTAAATTACTTTTGGCATATTGTCCACGAACCAGTGCTGCCGAAGCAAAAACATTGGTTTTGTTTTCATCTGTTCCAAAGTCAAAATTGGCAGCCAATCCCTGCACTTTTTTATTGAAATTCAGGAACTGTGTTTTATGATTTTCGAGAAAAATATCTCCCGCTCGTATGTTCCATTTGTCACTGAAAAGTTCCATGAAAATATTATCAAACTGATCTAGTTTTTGTGAATAACCGCCATTTTGTATCGGAATATTACTGTCTTGGAGGGATGCCCTCAAACTTACTTTGTCAGATATCTTTCCCGTGATTTGAAGATCTAAATTAGAATTTAGAACAGCATTTTGATTGCTCCCAATCGTAACGCCTCTGGTGATGCTCCCGGAAGTGTTTAGTCCATCAAAAGGGACGTTTTTATTTGCGAGTCCATTATCAATCTTATACAAAGGTTGATTAGATATATCCGTTTCAACAACACTGCTTGGATCGTAAATTCGATATTTTTTGGTTAAAAATTCAGGATAATTTAAATACTGAATGGTTATCGAATCTAGTTGAAAAGTGAAAAAACTTTCTTTGAGAATGAGTATCCCTTTTTCAAAATCAACTGTATAGTTTGTACCATCCATTAATTTATTTTGACTACCTATCAATTTGAAATGAGTAGGATTGATGCTAAAAGCTTCGATTTTTATGGTGTCACTAGTAACAGGAACTTTCTTGGTTTTATACAATGAATTGTTTTCTTGTGCATAAATCCAAGAGAATGAAATTAGTAGTATAAAAAAAAGAAACTTTTTTAACATAGCGTATATAACGTCAATAAGTCAAAAGTAGTATATTCTTAAGGATTAATATGAATGGAAAAGGGCTAAATACCAGTAAAGATAAATAGCCCCTTTTGTTTGTTTGGCACACCCAAAGAATTAAATTTGGGGTGTTATTGATGCAATAATTTATTTTTTTTCGCTAGTGATAATCTGCATGGTCTCCGTACTTACTTGTTTCAAGATGACGTTTTTATCTTTCTCAACCATTTCTGCTGCTAGGTCGTTAAAGTGTCTGATGGTGTATAAAGTCACGTGTTCGCTAAAATCTACTTTGAACTTTTTAGATAAAACAGCATTTAAATCTTTGAAATTACCAAATTTATCTTCCACACAAACAGAGAAACTAATCGCTGAGTTTTGAATTAAGTTAACTTTGATTTTAAATTCATGAAACAAAGCAAAAATCTCACTAATATGCTCTTCCATGATGAAAGAGAAATCAATCGACGAAAGAGAAATCAAAAGTTGGTCTCTTTTTACAATATAACAAGGTAAATAAGGTTCTAATGACATTCCTTTAGAAACTACAGTTCCTTTAAGTAATGGGTTTATAAATGATTTTACGTATAAAGGGATTTCCTTTTTTTGTAGAGGTTGTAACGTTTTTGGGTGAATTACAGTTGCTCCGTAAAATGCTAATTCGATAGCTTCTCTGTACGATATTTGATTCAATAAACTTGCATTTTCAAAATACCTAGGGTCAGCATTCATCACTCCAGGAACGTCTTTCCAGATGGTAACACTTTCCGCATTTAAGCAATAAGCAAATATTGCAGCAGTATAGTCAGAACCTTCACGTCCTAATGTAGTAGTGAAGTTGTTTTCATCAGAGCCTAAGAAACCTTGAGTAATATTCAAGATTTTTCTTTTTACGTTTTTAGAAATGTTCTTTTGCGTTAACTCCCAATCCACTTCAGCATCTCTGTAGTTCGCATCAGTTTTTACAAAATTACGTACGTCAATCCACTGAGTTTTAATTCCCATGAATGACATATAGTGACTTAAAACTGTAGTCGAAATCAACTCTCCAAAACTGACTACTTGGTCGTAAACAAAGTTGTAATTAGGAGATTTGTTATGTGATAAAAAGTATTCTAAATCAGAAAACTGAGTTTTTACCGCTTGAAAAACTTCATGATTTTCATCTTCAAATAAATCCAAAAGGATTTGGTTATGGTATTTTTTTACTTCTTGAACAGATGATTGCAAAGAAGGTGATTTGTCAAAATAGTCTTTGATCACTAATTCCAATGCATTGGTTGTTTTTCCCATAGCCGAAACCACAAGTAACACATCTTCATAACCTACTTTTTGTAAAACATCGTAAACATTCTTGATTCCTGCTGCGTCTTTGACAGAGGCACCTCCAAACTTAAATACTCTCATGTTCTTAATTGTAATTTTATTTTTAATTTATTTTTTTTTGGCAAAATTAATAATTCTAGTTTCATCAAATCGAACCAGTTGCCATTCTTTTAGAATTTCGGCCCCTGATTGTTCGTAAAACTCAATAGCAGATTTGTTCCAATCCAAAACATTCCATTCTAAACGTTTTACTTTTTCTTCTTGGGCTAATGTCACCATTTTGTCTAGTAGTTTTTGACCAATACCTTTCCCTCGTTCAGATGCTGTAACAATCAAATCTTCTAAGTGGATACTTTTGCCTTTCCAAGTAGAATATTTGTAATAATACAAAGCCATACCTATGATTTTATTGTCGATTTCTGCGACAAAGACTTCAAATAACGGATTGTCACCAAAAGCATCTTGAACTAAATTGGCAACAGTAATTTCTACTGCCTCAGGTTCTTTTTCAAAAAGGGCTAATTCTTGAATCAGTTCCAAGACGGTTTTCATGTCTGTAGATGTTCCTTTTCTAATGATCATTTTGGGTTTGTTTTGTATTTTTATAACAATCTGTTAAATTATTATTTAGCAAATATACAATACTAACAAATTAGGTTTGTTTTATTATTTTCCTTTTCACAAAAAAAACGATATTTGTGACTTCAAACTAACTACAACGATTTCTTAAATGGAAGAACGCAACACAACACTCGGAGAATTTATTATTGAGAACCAAAATGCTTTTCAATATTCGTCTGGAGAATTATCCCGAATCATAAATTCCATTCGCTTGGCGGCCAAAGTGGTCAGCTATAAAGTGAATAAAGCTGGTTTAGTTGATATCACTGGAGCTGCAGGGGAGCAGAATATTCAAGGTGAAGATCAGCAAAAATTAGATGTCTACGCCAATGAAGTTTTTATTCAAACCTTAATCAATCGTGAGATTGTATGTGGAATCGCATCGGAGGAAAATGATGATTTCATCACTGTAAGAGGTAATGACAATAAACATGCTAATAAGTACATTGTATTGATGGATCCTCTAGACGGTTCGTCAAATATTGATGTGAATGTATCAGTGGGGACCGTGTTTTCAGTTTATAGAAGGATAACTCCAATAGGAACTCCTGTAACTCTGGATGATTTTTTACAGCCGGGCACATGTCAAGTGGCTGCGGGTTATGTGATTTATGGGACATCAACTATGTTAGTTTACACAACTGGTCATGGTGTTAATGGATTTACATTGAATCCAGCTATTGGAACGTTTTACTTATCACATCCTAATATGCAATTTTCAAAAGATGGAAATATTTATTCTATCAATGAAGGGAATTACGTTCAGTTTCCACAAGGAGTAAAAGATTATCTCAAATATTGTCAATCTGAAGAAGGAGATCGTCCTTATACGTCACGTTATATTGGAAGTTTGGTTTCAGACATCCACAGAAACATGATTAAAGGAGGGATATATATTTATCCAACAAGTTCTAAGGCTCCTAAAGGAAAGTTACGTTTGTTATACGAATGCAATCCAATGGCTTTTATAGCGGAGCAAGCAGGGGGAAAAGCCTCGGACGGATTTAATAGGATTATGGAAATTAAACCAACTGAACTACACGAAAGAGTGCCTTTTTTCTGTGGAAGTTATAATATGGTGGAAAAAGCAGAGGATTTCATGTTAAAAGCTAGCAAGGAATAACCTACCTGATAAAGCATAAAAAAAAGCTCTTGAATTTTCAAGAGCTTTTGCATTTATATGAACTAAGTGTTACTTGTACATGTTTTGCATTTCGTATGCAAAAGTTTCGTAATCCACTTTTTTATCTACTAAAGATAAAGCTTTAGTAACAATGTAATTCACATTGCTAGGTGTAAAACCTAAACCTACAGCTATTTTTTTCAATACAAGTTCTTGTTTGTCTCCTAAATGATGATCAATATGAACCATTCTCACTAAATCATACAAACGCTCTAATCTTTGAGTGTATAAATAAGGAGGGTTGATTGGGTAAATCGCTGGGTTTTCTAAAATTTCTTCGTATTCAGAAGCTGAAATTTCAAGTTTCGTAGCTAATTTGTCCAAAAAGTTTTTTTCCTCAGGCGCTACTGCACCGTCAGCTAAAGCAATACGAACAATTGCAGAAAAGTGACCTTTGTTTCTTTGCTTGAATTCGCTATCAAATAAATCTGAAAATGACATAATTATTGTTTTTATATAATGCAAAGATAATTTAATTTTTATTTCTTTAAATTCAATTTGTTAATTTTTTATGATATAAAAAATTTCTGTTTAAAATATGAAATTCAAGGTATATTGAAGATAAAGCAACACTAAGTGTCGCATTATTATTTGAATGTTTATTTATTCGATTATACTATAGTTTTTATGTGAAGTGATTTGCAAACAATAGCTGTACATCTTACCAAAAACAGATTAGTTTATTCGTGTGAATTAAATGTTCAATAGAAAATCTATTAGTTTTTTTGTTAAATCAAATTTTTCGCAAAGTCGATGTCTTGATAAACATCCTCCTCCAGTAGATATATTCATGATTTCTGCTATTTCCTTTGTTCACATATTCAGTAATAAATAGATGCTAAATCTAATTCACGTGGAGTAACAGTTAGGTGTTTTTCTTTTAATCGTTTATTTTAAAAAAAAAACAAGGTATAATTCACGTTGTCAGCGAAGGTGGTGGTCACTAAAAAGTAATTCACGAAGGGTTACTCTCTTTTACTTTTACATTGCTTACAATGATAGGTAAGAACTGAACAAGAACAAATGCCACTCTATAATTAGGAGTGGATTTTTGCATTTACGGAAGCAATAGCTTTATTCATGTCGTTGAGGTTTATAAAAAAATAACACTTAAGAAGAGATGCGGACTATTTGGGTTTCGAATCCACCATTTTCAAAAATAATCGTAAGTTTACAGTCCCATATCTATTTTAAAGTACAAAACTTATGTCTGAATTTTTAATTTATTTTCAATTGGGATTAAAGCACATCTTGGATGTCTATTCCTATGATCATGTTTTATTTCTAATAGCCTTGTCGGTTCCCTTTAGTTTTAAAGACTGGCAACGTATTTTGTTATTAGTGACTTTGTTTACGTTGGGGCATTCGATGTCATTACTATTGGTAATTTTTGGAATTGTAGCCATAAAAGTCAGTGTAGTTGAGATGCTGATTCCTATAACAATATTAATTACGGCACTATTCAATCTATTTACCGCAGGAAAAACCAATAAAAAAGAAAGTGTCAATTTGATTTTCTTTGTTACCTTGTTTTTTGGAATAATACATGGACTTGGGTTTTCAAGCTATTTTAAGGCCATTTTAGGAGGGAGTACCTCATCTAAATTATTACCACTTTGCGAATTTTCATTAGGGATAGAAGTAGGGCAACTAGTAGTTGTTTTTGTGACTCTTATTTTATCTTATATTGTACAAACATTCTTTAGATTTTCAAAAAGAGACTGGACTTTGGTCATGTCCGCATTTATAATTGGAGTAGTTTTGCCTTTGATATTGGCAAACAAAATTTGGCTTAGATAATTATGGAAAAAACGAAATTAAATAAATACGATAAAGCATACCTTAGAATAGCAACCGAATGGGGGCAATTGTCTTATTGTAAACGTAAAAAAGTAGGCGCGATCATAGTCAAAGACCGAATGATTATCTCTGATGGCTATAATGGTACGCCTGGGGGGTTTGATAATTGTTGCGAGGACGAGACGGGTTTAACGCGTTGGGATGTTTTACATGCTGAAGCAAATGCCATCTTGAAAGTAGCGCGATCTACACAATCTTGTGAGGGAGCTACTTTGTATATTACACTTTCGCCTTGTAAAGAGTGTAGTAAATTAATTCACCAATCCGGTATTAAGAGAGTGGTGTATCATAACGGATACCGTGATGATTCTGGAATTCAATTTTTAAAGAAAGCTGGAGTAGTGGTCGATCAAATTGTCGATTTAGAAGGGTAAATGGGATTTAATTCTAAATACCTGCCTTTATTATTAGGAGCTACTCTGGCTCTTGGTTTGGTATTGGGAGAATGGATGCAGACTTCAAACGAGAATCCCTTTTTAACTAAAAATAGTTCCAAAAACAAACTCAACAGATTAATTGATTTTATCGAAAATGACTATGTAGATGATGTCAATACAGATTCGATAGTGAATCTTACGGTAGATAAAATCATGAAGCAATTAGATCCACATTCTATTTATGTTCCACCACGTGAGCAAGTTCGTGTTGAGGAAAATATGCGTGGGGATTTTGTAGGGATTGGGGTTAGTTTTTATATGTTTAAAGATACTTTGGCCGTGATTCGTCCAGTAGATAACGGTCCTTCCGCCAAAGCAGGAATTAAATCTGGTGACCGAATCCTTTATGCAGATAAAACCAAGCTTTTTGGCCGAAAACTACCATCTGATAGTTTGTTCTCTAAATTAAAAGGAGAACGTGGTTCTACCATTCAGTTGGTTGTTTATAGAAAATCTGAGCAAAAAAAGATAAATATCAGCTTAAAAAGGGATGTGATTCCATTAAAAAGTGTAGATGTCGCATTGCTACTAGATTCTAAAACGGGTTATGTTAAGATCAATCGTTTTTCTGAAACTACTTATACCGAATTTAAAAAAGGTTTGCTACAATTAAAAAAGACAGGAATGAATTGCTTAATTCTTGATCTCAGAAACAATGGTGGTGGTTATATGGAGCAAGCGATTGCTATTGCTGATGATTTTTTGAAAAATAAACAACTAATTGTGTTTACGAAAAATAGGAAAGGAGTCATTGAAAATACATATGCAACTGAAAATGGGGCTTTTGAAAATGGAAAAGTAATTATTTTAATTAACGAAAACAGTGCGTCAGCTAGTGAGATTTTAGCAGGTGCTATTCAAGATAATGATCGTGGGACAATAGTAGGAAGACGTTCGTTCGGAAAAGGATTAGTGCAGCGTGAAATGAATTTTGAAGATGGTTCTGCAGTAAGGTTAACCGTGGCGAGGTATTATACACCTACAGGACGTTCCATTCAAAAATCATATAGTAAAGGAAATGAATCCTATTTTAAAGAATCTGAATCTCGCTTTTTGACGGGAGAATTGTATGCTAAAGACAGTATAAAAATCGCTGACAGTTTGAAATTTAAAACACCTAAAGGTCGAATTGTTTATGGTGGCGGTGGAATTGTTCCTGATGTTTTTGTGCCTATTGAAATTGAAGACGCTAATGTCAATTATTTAATGCAATCTGGATTGGTGAGTAATTTTGTTTTCGAACAATTGGACCTGCACCGCAAGGATTTTAAACAGGAATCTTTCAAAGAGTTTATGTCTAGAATGAGTCTTACTGATAAGTATTATGATGTGTTTCAGCGTTTTGTTTATAAGAACAGGTTAGCTCTTGATCTTGCTAAAAATAAAGAAGTAGTGAAACGGTATTTGAGTGCTGAGTTTGCTCGACAATTATACGGTGATAATCAATATTATGAATTGCTTTTGAAAGAAGATAAAATGATTCAAAAAGTGATGAAAGCCAAATAAAAAATTATTTCTCTCGAATACTGTCGTGTGAATGGGTTTGTTCTCCGGCATTCCATAGCGTAAGAATATCAGTAGCAACTGCTGCGCCACTTCCAGCCGCAATAGCAAGTTGACTTCTCCATCCAGCTAAAGTTCCAATGGTGTAAATTCCTTCAGTTACTTTATGATCTATATTTCGCAATTGAATGCGGTTTTTTATGGATAAAGCTTTTTTATGTGTTTCTACATATTCCATCAAACCTTCGATGTCAAAAGTATTGGCAGAGCCAATGCCTATAACCACTATTTCTGTCGTGTAACTGTTTTTATTAGTAACGATTTTGAAATCAGGATATTCGCCTTCTATTTTGATTATTTTTTCGTTTGGAATTTGAGTAATATGGGGGTATATATCGGCTAAATGCGTGGTTGAATTAGGAAGTAATTCAGATCCAAGTGTTCCTGGAGTAATTCCATAAGCATTATTAAAAATAGCATCTTGAAGTGCGGAAGACTTTTGGTGTGTGAAAATTCCAATTGTCTTGTCTTTGGCGAATACTTTGTTTTGGGCGGAACCTAAAACGAGTGCACAAGATATTCCAGAAACACCGCCACCTATGATTAGAGTATTAAATTTCATTATAATTTGTCATCCATTTTCTCTTCAATTTTTTTTGACATCTTGAAAATTAGAAGAATTAAAACGGCACAAAACGAAGCTCCAATTCCGATGAACGCTACAGCGCTATCACCTTGAAAAGGATCTTTAAAATCTAGCATGGTAATGTTGAAGATGATTAGTGCTACAGCTAAAAACACTAATATGTTGATAAACATTTTCATAAAAGTTAATTTTTGATTTAAGGTAAAGGCTTGTTTTTATTGAGGTTTTGAGTCTGTTTTAATGGGTAGTAAATGCCTTTACATACGATATTAGGGGATAAAAATATAAAAAAAATGTTTAAACGAATAGTCCTTTAACATTAGTTATAAATAATTTAACAGCAATAGCTAAGAGTACTATTCCAGATGTTTACTAAATAACGGCTAATCCATTTTGGCTTAGTGTTTTTTTTGATTTTGATTTTTGGAAGTGATTTCATTACAAAATTAACAAAGGTGATGTTTAAGATAATAGTGATTACACTGTTAATAGTTTTTAATGGTGAATGCTAGGGGCGATAAAATAGTTATAATAGCCGGTGTCTACCATGATAGGGAAGACAATAGATGTAGTGCTAGCCGATTTTGTGCAAAAACTCATTATTCAACTTGAAAGTAAGGCTTGTCATCCATGACTTATAAAATGATTAATTTGCCTTTACAATATGTTAATAGCTCAGTTTTGGTCTTCCGATTCGCATTTGATTGACTACCTTTGCACTTTATAATCACAGTTAATACAATCCATGTTTCAATTAGGAAAAACCATCGTTTCAGAAGATATTTTAGGGAAAGAATTTGTTTGTAATTTATCAGCTTGTAAAGGAGCTTGTTGCGTTGACGGAGATGCTGGAGCGCCATTGAGCGAAGAAGAGACTAAAATTCTAGAAGCTATTTATCCTAAAGTAAAACCATTTCTACGTAAAGAAGGAATTGCTGCTATTGAGGCGCAAGGAGTTTGGAGAAAAGGAACCGATGGGGATTTAGAAACACCTCTTATTGATGAAAAAGATTGTGCGTATGTGATTTTTGACGGTAAAACCGCTTTATGCGGAATAGAACAAGCCTATAATCAAGGAGAGGTAGATTGGAAAAAACCAGTTTCCTGTCATTTGTATCCCATCCGAATTAAAGATTTTACAGAGTTTGCTGCGGTGAATTATGATAAATGGGATATTTGTGACGACGCCTGTTCTTTAGGTAAAGAGTTAGAAGTTCCTGTGTATAAATTTGTCAAAGAAGCTTTGGTAAGAAGGTTTGGAGAAGATTGGTATGCTGAGCTTGATTTAATCGCTCAGGAATGGAAAAAACAAGGTTCGAAAAAACAATAAAACCCTTTGTTTTTTATCTTTAAAGCCCTATAGTATATGGGTTTTTTTGGTTTTAAATAATTGATACAAAGTGATTTGCATTTTGTGTTAAAAGATCTCGTAATAGTTTACGTTGTTAAAAACTAAGTCTAATTGTGGATAAGTTTGACTTTTAAAAGACGCAATATTTTGCCATCTTTGTAATCCGCAGAATTTAAAATTCTTTCTAAGAAAAATACAATAAAATAAACAATAGCCATGTCGCAAGTAGAACCAATTTTACAAGAGAATAAAAATCGTTTCGTAATTTTTCCTATCAAACACCATGATATTTGGGAGTTTTATAAATCAATGGAGGCTAGTTTTTGGACGGCTGAAGAAATCGATTTGTCACAAGATTTAAACGACTGGAATAACAAGTTGAATAATGATGAAAGATATTTCATTAAACATATTTTAGCTTTTTTTGCAGCTTCGGATGGAATTGTGAACGAAAATCTAGCAGAGAACTTTGTTAATGAAGTGCAGTACGCTGAAGCTAAATTCTTTTATGGTTTCCAAATCATGATGGAGAACATTCATAGTGAAACCTATTCATTATTGATTGATACTTATGTGAAAGATGAAGCAGAAAAAGATGATTTGTTCAATGCATTAGAAGTTTTTCCAGCAATCAAGAAAAAAGCAGATTGGGCATTGCAATGGATTGACTCTGATTCCTTCGCGGAACGTTTAATTGCTTTTGCAGCAGTAGAAGGGATTTTCTTTTCAGGAGCTTTTTGTTCTATATACTGGTTGAAAAAACGTGGATTGATGCCAGGTTTGACTTTTTCTAACGAATTGATTTCTCGTGACGAAGGAGTTCATTGTGATTTTGCAGTGCATTTGCACAACAATCACTTGATCAACCCAGTACCAAAAGAAAGAATTAGAACGATTATCGTTGATGCTTTGAATATCGAAAGAGAATTTATCACTGAGTCATTACCAGTAAGTTTGATTGGTATGAATGCGACTTTGATGACACAATATTTAGAGTTTGTAGCGGATAGACTTTTGGTTGAATTAGGATGCGAAAGAGAATACAATACAACGAACCCATTCGATTTTATGGACATGATTTCGTTGCAAGGAAAAACAAACTTCTTTGAAAAGAAAGTTGCCGAATATCAAAAATCAGGTGTGATGAACACAGATGGTGATGCTCAGAAAATTTCATTTGACGCTGATTTTTAGAAATTTGCCGGAAAGGCGCTAAGTCACAAAGGAAAGGTTTTAATAATAAAATAGTGATTTGATGTAGTTTTTAGGAAATTACAAAAGATGTTTAATGATTACGGTTACCTCTGAAATCAAAAATCGTTAATCATCAATCGTTAATTTTTTTTTGATATCATTGATTAATTATAGAATGCCCGGGATTAGTTTCCCAAACACCAATTAACAAATACCCAAAAAAATAAAAAAGGGATTTTTTATTTTTTAAAAAACAATTGAGCTTATGTATGTAATTAAAAGAGATGGTAGGAAAGAACCTGTAATGTTCGACAAAATCACAGATAGGATTAAAAAACTATGCTATGGTTTGAATGATTTGGTAGATGCTGTGAAAGTGGCAATGCGTGTTATTGAAGGACTTTACGATGGAGTTTCAACATCAGAATTGGATAATTTAGCGGCAGAAACGGCGGCGTCAATGACTATTTCGCACCCCGATTATGCGCAACTAGCGGCTCGAATTGCTATTTCGAATTTACACTCGAATACCAACAAATCGTTTTCTGAAACGATGGACGAAATGTATCACTACGTAAATCCAAGAAATGGACAAAAAGCGCCTTTGTTATCTGATGAAGTACATGCAGTAATACAAGAAAATGCAGAATTTTTGAATTCTCATATCATATATAATAGAGATTTTAACTACGATTACTTTGGTTTCAAAACACTAGAGCGTTCGTATTTATTGAAAATAAACGGTAAAATCGTTGAACGTCCACAACATATGTTGATGCGTGTGTCGGTTGGAATTCACTTAGGTGATATGGATTCAGTTTTAGAAACGTATGACTTAATGTCTAAAAAATTCTTTACCCATGCAACGCCTACATTGTTTAACTCTGGAACTCCAAAACCTCAAATGTCGTCTTGTTTCCTTTTGGCAATGAAAGACGATAGTATTGACGGAATTTATGACACGTTGAAACAAACGGCAAAAATCTCGCAATCTGCTGGTGGAGTAGGACTTTCTATTCACAATGTGCGTGCTACAGGTTCGTACATTCGTGGAACTAACGGAACTTCAAACGGAATTGTTCCTATGTTGCGTGTCTTTAATGATACGGCTCGTTACGTAGATCAAGGTGGTGGAAAACGTAAAGGGAGCTTTGCGATTTACATCGAAACTTGGCATGCGGATATCTTTGATTTCCTAGACCTTAAAAAGAATACCGGAAAAGAAGAAATGCGTGCTAGAGATTTGTTCTTTGCCATGTGGACTTCTGATTTATTCATGAAACGGGTTCAAGAAGATGGAATTTGGACTTTGATGTGTCCTAATGAATGCCCTGGATTGTACGACGTATACGGTGAAGAATTTGAAAAAATGTACACTGATTACGAAAAAGCAGGTAAAGGTAGAAAAACCATCAAAGCACATGAATTGTGGGAGAAAATTCTAGAATCGCAAATCGAAACTGGAACGCCTTATATGTTGTACAAAGATGCAGCCAACCGTAAATCAAACCAAAAGAATTTAGGTACGATTCGTTCGTCTAACTTGTGTACGGAGATTATGGAATATACGTCTGCTGATGAGGTAGCGGTATGTAACTTGGCCTCATTATCATTACCAATGTTTGTAGAAAACGGTAAGTTTGACCACGAAGCATTGTACAATGTAACGAAACGAGTAACAAGAAACTTAAATAAAGTAATTGATAGAAATTACTATCCTGTAAAAGAAGCAGAGAATTCCAACTTACGCCACCGTCCGATTGGTCTTGGTGTTCAAGGTTTGGCTGATGCCTTTATCATGTTGCGTTTGCCTTTTACATCGGATGAAGCTAAAAAATTGAATCAAGAAATTTTCGAAACTTTATACTTCGCTGCAGTAACTGCTTCGATGGAGGAAGCAAAAGAGGAAGGACCTTATTCAACGTTCCAAGGTTCTCCAATTTCACAAGGAGATTTCCAACACAACTTATGGGGGATAAAAGACGAAGAATTGTCTGGTCGTTGGGATTGGGCAGCTTTAAGGAAAGAAGTAATGGAGCACGGAGTTCGTAACTCATTATTAGTTGCGCCTATGCCTACCGCTTCTACTTCTCAAATTTTAGGAAACAACGAAGCATTCGAACCTTATACTTCTAATATTTACACACGACGTGTATTGTCTGGAGAATTCATCGTGGTAAACAAACATTTATTGCATGATTTAGTTGATCGTGGATTGTGGAACGAGACATTAAAACAAGAATTGATGCGTAACAACGGATCAGTTCAAGATTTGGATATTCCGCAAGACTTGAAAGAATTGTACAAAACAGTATGGGAAATGTCTATGAAAGATATCATAGATATGTCACGTCAACGTGGTTATTTTGTAGATCAATCGCAGTCATTGAACTTGTTTATGCAAAACGCCAACTATTCAAAATTGACGTCAATGCACTTTTATGCTTGGCAATCAGGATTGAAAACAGGAATGTACTATTTGAGAACAAAAGCAGCAGTAGATGCGATCAAGTTTACATTGAACAACGACAAAAAAGAACAACCAGTTGCTGAAGAAGTAAGCACAGAACCAATTAATATTGACGAATACAAAAAGATGATTCTACAAGCCCAAGCAGGTGGACCAGAAGATTGTGAAATGTGTGGGTCTTAATTTTTAGGAAATAGAATAAAGAGTAGAGAGACAGCTATCCAATTTTGGGTAGCTGTTTTTTTTGGAGCTAATCCTGCTCCCAACCTTCAGGAATATTTAAGGAAAAAAGCAAGTTACTTTTAGTAATTAATTTTTATAAATAGGGTAGAATGCATTCCTGCTCTAGCTGCATATTTTCAAATATAAAAAACAGTATAATTAAGATGCAATTCTCTCAAAAGCGATGTAATTGACGAGTTCTCCTTTTTTGTTAAATTTTGGAAACGCTTCTATCTCACATAAGTAAGTGCTTCCGTCTTTTTTGTAATTGATGAGTACTTCTTTAAAAGGAAGGTTGTTTTGAATAGCTACCTTAATTTTTTCTCTACTGGCTGACGAAGTCAATTCGCCTTGGAATATTTTGGGTGTTTTGCCTATAATTTCACGCGCTTGATAACCATTCATTTGATGAATACCCTGACTGGCAAAAACAATTTCTTGTTTTGAATTGGTAATTAAAATTTGTGTTTTCGCATTAGAATTGATTGCACTGAAATCAACTTTGGACTTCCAGTGTTTTTGAATAGCAACAAATTTGTTGATCTCAAATGTATGACTAGCAAAAAAATCCCAAGAAAGTAGAGGTAAGGAAACGATTCGTAAAGTGTTGCTATATTTGACTAAAGCTTTATCATATTCGGGTGTCATGGTCAAACATTTTAAAATTAAATTAGTATGCTTTGATTGCAATCTCACGATTTTAGAAAATGAATTCAAATATTTTTCTTATTTGAAAAGGAATCTAATATTGAATTGCTAATTTAAGTGTTTAATAGAAATAAAAGGTAGCCCGTTTTTTAAAATTTCAAACGGACTTCAAATTAAGCAATTTTACAATTATATACAAATAGAAAAACCCTTTGATAAACAGAAGTTTTACAAAGGGTTTATGATTATAGAGTTGTAAAGATGTTTTTCTTATCTTTCTTAAAACAAAAATATTTATGGAATCATTTAAAGGAAAAAGTATTGTTGATTTTTCGATACATTCAAAACTGATTTAGATTGTTTAGAATATTTAGCAACTATAAGATGCAGTGGAACTTTTAAATTTTCAAAATGTAATCATAACAAGTTTACTATTCGAAAATTAAATTTTGCTAGAGATTGTAACTTATGTCATTATGGTTTATCTTGAGGACTGTCAGGATTAAAGGATTTGGGTTTTACAATTAGGTTTATGTGATAGAAATTTATAAAACAATCATGTGTAAGTTAATTTAGATGTTTTGTTGCAAGTAGAAACTAAAAAAAAGATAATCTCCATCTATTTCTAGGTAATTTTAGAGTAGTGCATAATTGAATTTTGGTGTAAAATTGAAGTTCATTAGCTGAACTTTTAATTATGATATTTAAAATAAAACCTATTGCTGCTCTATTATTAATAGGAGCTTCTTTTGTGATAACACCAGTTAGTTGTCAATCGCTTAAAAATACAGGAAAATCGACTACTGAAAATAGTATTGGAATTCAAAAGAACCTTACCCCAGGAGTTTTCAAAGTTGTTGGTGTGGGTTACCAAGGTCCGAGTCAAAAAGAAATTGATACATTACCTGTCTTTACGGTCAATCCAAGTTCCAATTCCACCAAAGAAATCAATAAAGCTATTAAAGACGCTAGTCATAGCAAAAACGGCGGTAAGGTAATCATCAGTGCAGGAACGTATTTGGTGGACGAAATCACCTTGCAATCCAATGTGCATATTGTATTGAGAGCAGGAGTACGTTTGGTAGCCGATCAAACAGATCCAAAACGAGTGAATCAAACCAAAATAGTTTTTTCTATTGGTTCTGAAAGTGCCGTTGAGAATGTTTCGATCATTGGAGAAGGGAAAGATGAAAACAGACCATCGATCAAATATGTACGTGAAAATAGTGCACCAAAAAAAGGAGGTTCTCGAGCTTTTTCTATCGGGAGAGTATCCAATTTATTTATACAAAACCTTGTGATTGAGGACGATCAAACTCGCTTTTCGGGTGTCGCATTTGCGTTTCAAAAAGGAGATGAAAGTGCCAATGGAAGAGCCATTGATGTAACAGTTGATAATGTACAACAAAACAACGCCTCTTACGGTTATGGCTTGATTCAAGCCAATACAGGAGCCAATATGTTATTGTGTAATTTGGTTTGCAGTGGAGGGGTAGCCGCCCGAATTGAAACTGACAATCGTGGTCGCGAAGAGCAAATTAAAGTAGGTGTGGATAATATCCGAATCGAAAATGTAACGAGCATTAAAGGGAAATGTGCGGTTTATTTCAAACCTCATAATTTAGTGAGTGGTAATGTTACCGTTGATGGCGCTCATTCGATAGGGTCGCAACTAACCATCGAAATTAGAGATGGAAGAGAAGGCGGACGCTTTGGAGTTGATTCTTGGATTAAAAATGTAACGGCGGTTTATACACTAGATGCGCCAGTACATTTTTCGGGAAGAAGTAGTATTCCAAAATGTTTACTGACGTATTTTAAAGAAGATATAATGGCCGATGCAGATAACAAAGGAGTTCGTCAAGGGCCGTCAATAGCTGTTATTGGCGATTATGTTGGGCAAATAAAAATTGATAAAACAACCGTTTCGGCTTCGGTGCCTAAAAATACAGCTCCAGATAATACGGTTGCAGCAAGAGCGCTAATTGTCACCAAAGATGCGTATCGCGGAAATGATGCCGATAAACAATGCGGAGATAAGGCTTATTAACATAATTTTCATGCGGATAGTACGTTAGCCATTTCGTTTCCATTAGCTTTTTGTAGCTACTATATTAGCCTTTTTAAAAACTAAACAATTGTAAACGCCCCTCTCAATTCATTTTGAAAGGGGCTTTTTTTAGTCTTACCAATTATGTTTTTATGCGCTAACATCAACTTCATCTGCGTACTAGTATTTTACTGTGTATTAGAATTTCATAAAACTATCTTAAAATAGTGTAATCTTTATCAGGTACTTACGGTTTATCTTTGAATTATTAAAATGAAACAGTTATGGTAGCGATTGAACTTATAGAGAAAATAATTGGAAACATTTTACGATTAACGTATTCCATTTGTACCAATGATATGATCGTAAATTCTAAACAAGCGAGCAATATTGAGATTTTTATCTTGGCCTTTTTTGTTGAATATCATCGACTTTTTATTGCGGACAGCATGTTGGTAAACGCAATACAAAAACAGATTTTGGATAAATATAAATTATTTGTAAATGCCAAGCGAAATGTTTACAATTCAATTTTGATAGAAAAAATAGCTGAAGAAAACCAGTTTATGTCTTATAACAACATTTATGGAAGTGTAAACTGCAATAAAATGTTTGAATTAGAGAATAAGGTAAATTATTCCTTCTCTAGGTTTTTGGTAAATGAATACAATTACAAAGCCTAGCGCATAATACGCTAAGCTCTGAATAAATAGTATTAAAGTACAACAGTATTCTCAACTGCAACTCTCATTTTTTGAGCAGCTTTCACCATTTCGATCAAAGCCTTTTTAGCTTCCTCCCAATGACGGGTTTTCAAACCATAATTGCTTTACTGGAATTACAGCGGCAGCTTTTTCTAACAAATGAACCATTTCTTCGTTGGCAGGCACACAGGGCGAGTAAATATCATATACTCCAAGTCCAATTTCGTTTGGATATTTAAAATCAGCAAAAGTATCTAGCAATTCCATTTGCGATCTAGAACATTCAATTGTGATGACATCTGGATCCATGTCGGCGATATTTTGAATGATATCGTTAAACTCACTGTAGCACATATGCGTGTGTATTTGAGTATCATCCTGCACACCGCTAGCCGAAATTCTAAACGCTTTAATCGCCCAATCCAAATAATTTGCCCATTCTTCTTTTCGCAATGGCAATCCTTCACGAATAGCGGGTTCATCAATTTGAATGATTTTGATTCCTGCTTTTTCCAAATCCACCACTTCATCACGTATCGCAAGTGCAATTTGTGTACAGGTAGTCGAGCGCGGTTGATCGTCATGTACAAATGACCATTGTAAGATAGTAACGGGTCCAGTTAGCCTTCCTTTTACCCATTTTGGTGTAAGCGATTGTGCATATTTTGCCCATTTTATAGTCATTGGATTAGGATGCGAAACATCACCGTAGATAACGGGTGGGGTTTCACACAATTATGAAATATGTTGCTTTATTGGATAAAAAGACACTAAAACTTGGGATGACCGTTTTTTGTAAAGTCCGCTTTAAGGAACACGCCAAGAATGTAGGAGCCAATTTTGTGAAAGATATTGTAGCCTTACCAGAGATTATCGAATGCTGCAAAATTGCAGGTGATTATGATTTTATGCTCAAAATCCTGGTTGAAGATGTGGCGAGCTATCAAAACGTTGTTATGACAAACTCTCTACAATTGGGAATGAGCAAACCATTTTTGTGATGGGTGGAATTAAAAATAGCACCGCTTTACATTTTTAATTTTTTCGAAAAAAAGGCTACGTATTTTACAAAGTCCATTGTTAAATGGGAATATTTCATAAAATACAGGACAGATTCATTTTCGAATAAAATAATACTACAGAGCCGAAAAAGGATTTTGGCCATTATTTATTTCTTCAATGCTTTGGCCCGTTTTAATATTTTTTAAAGTCAAATTAATTAGTCCTTTGTGGGTGGAGGCAATTTTAATCGTATTGTTATAGGTATTCCAATCTTCCCATGAGGTTTCGATTCCGCCCACAGGGATGATGCTCACCCACATGCGCCATGCGGTAGGCACAAAATTTGCATCGACCAACCAAACGTATGAATCACCAGGAGTACTACCGCCAGAGGCATAAGTAACCATCAAGGCTTTTTGATTGTCTTGAACTACAATGCTTCGTGTGGTGCCAGGGTCTCTTAACTTGAAAGGCGCAATAAGCCAAAAAGAATCGTTATTGAAATAATTATTTGCTTTACTGATCAGTTCGGCTTTTTCGTTCCCTAATATTTTTATATCATTTTCAAATGCAATTCCTTCAAGGGTTTTGGTGTTAAAGAGGACTTTGTTTTTACTCCATTTTACTTGTATCAAGTCGTTTTTCTTGTCCCAAAGGTATTTGTGATCTCCTGCAAATTCAAAAGATACCGCAGCGGTGCTGTCCCAAGCTTTTTGGTTAATGGCTGTTTGTATTTTATCAGTAAAAAGTTCTGCTTCCTGACCAGCAACTCCTACCGGTAGCGGTTTCGAAATAAAGTAGCCATATCCAATAGTACAGAGAATAAGAACCAATAGAACTAAGCCAACTATCTTACTAACTTTTTTCATTATTTAAATTTTTAGAATATTCAAATGCAGTACAAATTTAAGTAAATACGAGCAGTAATAGGTAGTTTTTATACAAGAAAGGGTTTTGCTTTTTACGACAAAACCCTTTCAGAATCAAATTAAATATAAAAGTAATCGTGGTATTTATTATTGAATTTTAGACCATTTGGTGTCAATGGTTTTCAAATATTTGGATTCGTCTTTGTTCCAGATGTCCAAGGTGTTTACTTGGCTTCCATTGAAATCGCCATTAAAAAATAGATATAATTTGTTGTCTACGATTTTAAAGGTCTCTGGATTGATTGAAAATTTGGCATCTTTTTCCGCGACACCCCAAGCGCAGTATCCAGCACATTCGGGTAAATATTTTTTAGGATTTGCTTTAAACGCTTTGGCATTTGCTTTCGACTCAAAACGATATTCTGTTTTGCCTATTTTTTCAGTAATAGTTGCACTTCCTTTTACTGCTTTGTTTGCCGTGTGATAAGCCACTACATCATACCCACCAAGGCCTAAACCGTTTTTATCAATTGGATCTACCTGAGCTATTAATGTATTAGAAAAGAAAGAGAGAATAGCGACTACGATTGTGATTTTTAAATTTTTCATATTGATTTTTTGATTGATTTTTGAAGTTGAAATTTGAAATTTGATTTTTTTTAAGCTGAAACAGCTAACTCATTTGTTGCTTGAATGGGTTGAATATTCCATTCGCCTTCGATCATGCGGTGAACATAACAAGCATCGGCTTGCTTGATCAATTCAGCTTTTTGTTCCTCGGTCAGGTCACCTTCGATTTTGATTTTTCCGGTAATGGTTGTAGACAAGGATCCGTCAGGGCCGCGTTTTACGTTGAGTTCAAATTCACCATCCACATCGTCAATAGTCCAATTGTTTTTTCGAGCAATGTAGCGTACGGTTGCTACTTTGCACATTGCCAAACTCGACAAGATGAGGTCTTCTGGAGAGAAACCCAAATCGGTTCCTTTGCTCGTCAATGGCTCGTCACCAGTGATTGAATGTCTTCCGTTTGTAATAAAAGATTGGTAGCCCGTTGGTAAATTCTTGATGTTTATTTTCTTGCCCATGTTGTTAGTTTTTTAATAAGTTATTCAAATGACTGGCCAGTACCGATTTGCTGTGCAGTCCGTTTTGAGTTCCTACGATTTCACCATTTTTAAAGTAAAATAAAGCAGGAATACTACGTACTTTAAATTGTGCTGCTAGTTCTGGATTGGTATCTACGTTGATTTTGGAGATTATAGCTTTGCCATCAAAATCGGCAGCCAATTCCTCTAGTGCAGGGTGTAACGCTTTACAAGGCCCACACCAGTCTGCAAAAAAGTCAACGAGTACGACTTGGTTTTCAGTAATCGTTTTTTCGAAATTGGTTTTATCTAAATGTTGTATCATTTTTTTTTAATTTTAAAATTGAAAGTGTAAATTACAGTTCTGGTGCGATTGGAAAATCAATTGCAAAACCAGCAAGGTTGTGAATGTAATTGCTAATCACTTTGTCGCCGACTACGATCACTACATCGATCATGTTTTCTTCTGTATAACCCGCTTCAAAAAAGGCTATTTTTACATCAGCGGTTGCTTTTCCTCTGTTTTCAACAACCGATGCTGTAAATTTTACCAAGGCATCTAATTTTGTATCAAATGCTGCCGAACCTCTTCTCAAATCCAGAACTTGTTCGTCTGTGAAACCATTCATTTTTCCTAGTACCGTGTGTGCCGATTGGCAATACTCACAACCATTTATTTGGCTAGTAATTAAGTTTACAACTTCTCTTTCTTTAGCTTTAAGGCTACTTTTTCTATTCTGCAAAGTCAGGTAATCTCCCAATGCCGTTTCGCTTTTGGCGTAGTAAGCGTATAAATTAGGAACAAATCCTAGTCCTTTTTGTAGGTTGTCAAAAATTGCTTGGTTGTTTGCAGATACTTCTTCTCTTGTAGGTACGTTAAATGTTGACATAATGTTTTATTTTTTATTGAATTAATAATTATATAAATAGATTGTTTTCGTCGCAGTAATAATCAGACAGTCCCATCGTGTCACAAAAATGAGCTTGATTTACAGTAATCAATTGCGGTTGAACTTCTGTGTTTTTAGCTCCAAAATTATTTTTTAGGAAAGCCAAAAGTTGCGTTATTGTTTTCATATTTTATGTGTTTCAATTTGTTGGTACAAAGGTGCGACGAAAGTAGACCTAGAAGTTAGGTCACATTTCCCGACGAGTTGCCCATTCTTCCTTTTGGGGTTTTTTTGAGGTGTTTTTGTCATTATTTGGGCTCTCGATAGCTATCGGAACTTCGTAATCCCGAAGCTTCGGGGCTATCCTTCACGCAAAACCCGTAAACGATATAGATGTGTAGTAATAGAGGAAGTAGAAAGGCAAGAAAAGAAAATCTGCGTAAATCTTTTAAAATCTGCGTCCCAACTGATGGCTAGATTTGGGCACTATATTTGCGTAAGGGTAGGTGAGTAACTTTGTTGAGACGCTTTCAGCGAGACAAACTAGAGCGAGTAATTTGAGGTAAAAGAAGTTGTTTCTGTATTTAATAATAAGGAAGAGTGAAAAATCCGTTTTTATCTGCGCCTTCGCGATAGCGAATCCGTTTCATCCGTGTCCCTTTAGACAAAGTGAATTATTTTTTGCGTCTGTCAGCAAAGAAGCGTTTCATTAAGTCGGCAGCTTCATCGGCAAGAACGCCTCGAACCACGGTCGTTTTAGGATGCAATTGTCCGCCCATTTTTTCAAAACCACGGTGCGCATCACTAGCGCCAAAAACAATTTTCGAAATCTGACTCCAATACAAAGCCCCTGCGCACATTTGGCAAGGCTCGAGTGTTACATATAAGGTACAATCTTTTAAGTATTTGCCACCCAAGAAATTGGCAGCAGCAGTAATGGCTTGCATTTCGGCATGGGCTGTAACATCGTGTAGTAATTCGGTAAGGTTGTGCGAACGGGCAATAATGCGATTGTCCACAACAATGATAGCACCTACAGGGATTTCACCTTTTTCAAAAGCGGCTTCTGCTTCTTGCAAAGCACGTTTCATAAAGTATTCGTCGGTGAAAGGGTTTATCATAATGCAAAAGTAGGGTTTTGAAATTATTTTTGATACTTCAAATAGATTCAAATTGCAGTAAAAGACATAGTAGAAAAAAAGAAATACTTAATCGCCTCATTTGATTCAGATCTTAGTTTGTTTTAGACTCTATTCGAATGAAAAGCTATAATTTAAAATTTTTATGATTTTGCGAAGTCGAGAGTTTTTATGATTTTTTTTCTAGCCTCATCAGTAGTATTGCCAGGTTCTCCTGCATATGAAACATTTATTATCTCTTGTAAATGGTCTTTGTATTCTTTCACGGTCAATGGTTTTCCATCTGTAGTATAAGTTAAGACGTCATTATTTAGTAATACCTCTATTTGATTAAGCAAAGTTTCATTTTTGGTATTTAATATTCTATGGACGATGTTTTTACGTTTTTCTTCTATGTTCATAACGATTAGATTACAATTGAAAATCTGATTTAAGTGCATTTTTTCGATAGCAAATTCGGTTCAGCTTTGTTCTGTTTTTACCCAAATTCTATTATTTCAAAGTTATGAAATTTTCGGTAAGGAAAGGATTTTTCAATGTTCGAAAAATAGGAATTCAATTTGTACATTTGTGGAATGATCAAGAATCTCCTCCAACATATCCACAACCCAACCGATTTACGTCTTCTTGACGAATCACAATTGCCGCAATTGGCACAGGAAGTCCGTGATTTTATTATAGGTGTCGTTGCTGTCAAAGAAGGGCATTTGGGAGCGAGTTTGGGAGTGGTAGAATTAACGGTGGCTTTGCATTACGTTTTCAATACACCCGAAGATTTATTGATTTGGGATGTTGGTCACCAAGCTTACGGTCATAAAATCCTAACTGAAAGAAGAGAGTTATTCGATACCAACCGACAATTGGGCGGAATCTCGGGCTTTCCCAAACGAAGCGAAAGCATATACGATGCCTTTGGAGTAGGGCATTCTTCAACTTCCATTTCGGCAGCGTTGGGAATGGCGATTGCCTCCAATATTAAAGGCGAGTTCGAAAAACAACACATAGCCGTTATTGGTGATGCGTCTATCGCATCAGGAATGGCGTTTGAAGGGCTGAATCATGCAGGAGTTACCGATGCCAATTTGTTAGTTATTCTTAACGACAATGCTATCGGAATTGATCCAAGCGTAGGAGCGTTGAAAAATTATTTGACTGCCGTAAAAACAGGAAAAAATCACCGTCAGAATAACATGATCAAATCTTTAAATTTTGATTATTCGGGACCCATTGATGGAAATGATATTTTTGCTGTCGTCAAAGAATTGAAGCGTTTACAAAAAATAAAGGGACCTAAATTTCTACATATTATCACCACCAAAGGTAAAGGACTTAAACAAGCTGAGGAAGACCAAGTGAAATATCATGCGCCAGGTAAGTTTGATGCTTCGTCAGGTGAAATTCATTTGAAATCGGAAGAAAATTTACCACACAAGTACCAAGATGTTTTTGGATTAACGGTTTTGGATTTAGCACTAAAAAATAAAAATATTATCGGAATCACACCAGCAATGCCATCAGGAAGTTCGTTGAAATTCATGATGGAAGCTTTGCCTGAACGTGCCTTTGATGTGGGGATTGCAGAACAACACGCTGTCACGCTTGCTGCTGGAATGGCGACGCAAGGAATGATTGTGTATTGCAATATTTACTCCACTTTTTTACAACGGGCTTACGACCAATTGATTCATGATGTAGCTTTGCAGAATTTACCCGTTATCTTCTGTTTGGACAGAGCTGGACTAGTGGGCGAAGATGGAGCAACGCATCATGGTGTATTTGATTTGGCGTATTTGATATGTATTCCTAATATGGTGATTTTTTCACCCTTGAATGAAATTGATTTGCAAAACATTTTATATACCGTTCAATTAGGAATCGATTTTCCTATTGCAATTCGGTATCCACGTGGTCGTGGAGTGACTCCAAATTGGAAAGCAGATTATTTCGGAAAATATTCAATTATCGAAATTGGGAAAGCTAGTTGTTTACAGGAAGGAACTACAATTGCGGTATTGTCAAATGGAACAATTGGAAAGAATGTTTCGGCAGCTTTGGATAATTTAGAGAATCCAGATACAATAGCACATTATGATTTTTCTTTTGTAAAGCCTTTGGATGAAAAAGCCTTACATTATATTTTTAAAACCTTTAAAAATATAATAACCATAGAAGATGGCACAATAATTGGTGGTTTTGGAGCGGCTATTTTAGACTTTGGATCACGAAATCAGTATGTAGTTCCGATTGAAAAATTAGGAATTCCAGATGTATTTGTAGAACAAGGTACAGTTGATGAATTACAACAAATGTGTAAAATTGACGTTATAAGTTTGACTAATCGTCTTTCGATACTTTCAAAATAGTAAATAAATTAAAAAATTATAAAGCTCGTTAATGAAATTATTCCATTTTACCTTTCTATGTTTAATTATAAGCACTGCTAGTTTTTCACAGAAAATCATCACTACTTTACAGCCACCTCCAGGAGTTAATGACAGTATTTCTCATTGGGAAAACAAAAATAAAATAGGGTTCGCTATTTCAGAAATTTTATTTGTCAATTGGAACGCAGGTGGGGTCAGTTCTATTTCGGGATTAATGAAAACACAGTTCAATAGGAATTATTCCAATGAAAATACCCGATGGGCAAATGAGCTTATTATGCGCTATGGGTTGAACAAACAAGACGGAATTGAGCTTCGTAAAACAGAAGATGCTTTTCAGTTTAGTTCTACTTTTGGCTATCGTGAAAACGAAAAGTCCAATTGGTATCACAGTGCAAAATTTAATTTGAATACACAATTTACCGAGGGTTATAAATATCCTAATAAAGAAATTGCTGTTTCGGGGCCTTTTGCTCCTGCCTATTCTTTTTTAGGTGTAGGTGCTGAATATGCTTCTGAGAAAAAAGACCGTTTGTTTTACTTTTCACCTTTTACTTCCAAGCTTACTTATGTTGGCAATCAACGATTGGCTGATAATGGTGCTTTTGGTGTGCCAAAAGCGACTTATGATGCAGATGGGAATGTAGTAAGTCATGGAAAAAAGTTGAAATCAGAGTTAGGGACTTTGATTACGGCCTATTATAAAAAACAAATTGCCAAAAACATCATGTTTGAAAACCGCTTGAGTTTGTATTCAGATTACATCAATAAGTATGGAAATGTAGATATTGACTACGATTTGGTTTTGGACTTAGTGGTAAATCAATATGTACGTACCAATATTGGAGTACATATTGTATATGATGATGATATCAAAGCCAAAGAAGATATCAACGGAAGTCAAGTTACGGTTGGTCCAAAAATGCAATTGAAACAAGTTTTGGGAGTAGGGATGACGTATACTTTTTAGAGGATTTTTTTATAACCCAAAAACGTCCTTAGTGAGCCCCGATCGCAGCAAAGTATCCTTTTTTCTTGTGGTGACGAAGGGAACCACAAGAAAAAAGATACTGCGCAGAGCGGGACAACTCTTGAATTGAAACGCTATTTTTCTGCTCCTAAAAATGAATTAAATTCCTTTTTTACCGTTGATGGTGTTGAATAATTCTAGTGCATTACCGTCGGTTAGCATCGAAATATAATGGCAAATGTGTAAGAGACGTTCGTAGAGATTGTCTTTGTCTAGATGGTGTTTTTCGGGTAGTAATTTCAGGAGCAAAGCATCATAATTGGATGCGTTTCCATTGAAATGGTTGTTGAATGCAGTGATGAATTTATCCAATAAAGTCTGGATAATTTGATATCCTACGATTTCTTTTTCGATTACTTCGCGGCTTTGGTAAATCTTGTCGATACTCAAATTGATGATGTCTTTCATCTGGGCTTTGTACTTGCTTTTATCCATGATAGAATAGGGGAATTGCCCAGCAAGAATTGCTTCTTCGTTTTCGATAAAAACTTTCACAGCGTCATTAATCAAACTACCAATGGCCAAAGCGCGCAAATAACTGATGCGGTCTTCTTTGGTCTCCAGTGTCTTATATTTTGAGCTGTCAATACTGTCTTTGACCAATTTGATAAGGTATTCTAAGGCGAAATCTTCTGAAACAAGACCTAAATTAATTCCGTCTTCAAAGTCAATTATGGTGTAGCAAATATCATCTGCGGCTTCTACCAAGTAGGCGAGCGGATGTCTTTCAAATCCCAAATCATCACCAGATTTATTGGGAATCATACCCAAATCGGTCGCTACTTCATTGAAGAAAGCTTTGTCGGTTTGAAAGAAACCATATTTTTTGTCGGCGATATTCTGAGTTGGTTTTTTTGGTAAACTTTCTTTTGGGTATTTGGTAAAAGCACCAAGAGTAGCAAACGAAATACGAAGACCGCCTTCAATACCAGGACGGCTGGCCGTAAGTACCGAAAATCCATTGGCATTCCCTTCAAAATCAATTAAATCTTGCCATTGTTTTGGATTCAATTGTTCTTTATATTGTTGACCATTTCCAATAGAAAAATATTCTCCAATAGCTTTTTCTCCCGAATGTCCAAAAGGAGGATTCCCAATGTCATGCGCCAACGAAGCCGCAGCGACAATAGCACCAAAATCATTCATGTGATACCCGTGAACTTCTTTGAGATGCGGGTGTTTTTCAATTACTTTTTTACCAACCAATCGCCCCAAAGAACGTCCCACAACTGAAACTTCCAAACTATGGGTCAACCTTGTGTGCACAAAATCAGTTTTAGAAAGCGGAATCACCTGGGTTTTATCCTGTAAACTACGGAAAGCCGCCGAGAAAATGATACGGTCATAATCGACTTCAAATCCCAATCTAGTGTCGTCTTGTTCTATGCGCAGTCGTTTTCCTTTGTCGCCCTGACGTCTCAATGATAAAAGTTGTTCCCAGTTCATGGTTGTATTGATAAATTTGGTTTGTTTTCAAAGATACTTAAAAGCGGTTAATACCAATAATTTTGTAAGGATTTCTAAAAGCGACGTCTATTTGGAAAATTTGAACTAAATTGGATTCATAAATTCTCAAAAAAATGCTTTACACAGGTCAGCTTAATGAATTTGTACGATTAGCCGAAATTGACGCCGCCAATTGCGAATTGCTCAAAGAAAAAGTCAGCGAAAGTTTGAGCGTGATTTGGTGTCAAGAGGATATGAAAGTAAACGTTGATGGCAGCGATTATGTTTTTGCAAAAGACACAGTTTTGTTCCTGACGGAGTATCATAAGGTCGATATTATTTCGGTTACTAAGGCACGTTTGGTACGCTTTAATCGTGCTTTTTACTGTATATCCCATAATGACGGTGAGGTAGGTTGTAAAGGGATTTTATTTTTTGGTGCTTCGCAATTTCCAAAAATAGTAATACCCGAAATTGATATGGAAAAATTTGAAGTCCTTTGGAAAATGTTTACCATCGAAATGGAATCCAAGGACAATTTGCAAAATGATATGCTGCAAATGATGCTCAAACGTTTACTGATTTTGAGCACAAGAATTTATAAGGAACAAACCGAGCTTACAACTTTCGATAAAAACCAATTGGATATCGTTAGAGAATATAATTACTTGGTCGAAAGCCATTTCAAAACCAAGCATCAAGTAGCAGACTACGCCGAGATGCTGCATAAAAGCCCCAAAACGCTTTCGAATCTATTTAAGAAATACAATGAAAAGTCACCGTTGCAAATTATTCAGGCCCGAATTGTGCTTGAAGCGCGTCGACTTTTACATTATTCAGACCTAAGTATCAAGGAAATCGCTTATGAGATAGGTTATGAGGATATTCAGGCTTTTAGTAAGTTTTTTAAAAAGACTGAAGGAGTTTCGCCCTCCGATTTCAAGAAGTCGTTGCTCACTTAAAAATGTACTTATTTTGGGCTCCCGATAGCTATCGGGACTATCCTTCGCGCAACACACATACACACACGCGATTTGGTGAGAAATTAACAATTGAATTAGCAATAGAGATTTTTCACTTAGTAAGAAAAATATTCTTTAGCAGTTCTACTTCTTTTTTAATATTGTATTTTTGATTTTGTATCCCAATCAACAGCAGTCATAACCATGAAGTCAAAAAAGCAATTACCCATCCAAAGAATTGAGCCACCGTTTTGGTATGCTGGTATGTATAACAAAGAATTGCAAATTCTATTTTACGGAGAAAATATTGCTCAGAATTTTGTAGAAACGACAGAAAAGGGAATCATTACAAAAGTTACTAAGACAGAAAACCCCAATTATTTGTTTGTCACTATTAATGTGAAATGGGATCATGCCAAAGAAATCGTTTTTGTCTTTAAACGAAATAACAAAACAGTTTTTACTCAAAAATACAGGATCAAACAACGAAGAGAAAATTCGGCTAATCGAAAAGGTTTTGATTCTTCGGATGTTATTTATTTAGTAATGCCCGATCGTTTTGCCAACGGAAATGGAGTAAATGACAACGATAAAACCACCACTGAAAAATACAATCGAGAATTACCAGGAGGCCGTCATGGTGGTGACATCAACGGAATTATTCAGCATCTGGATTACATAGAGTCCATTGGGGTAACTACTTTATGGAACACACCAGTTTGCGAAGATGACGAAGAAGAGTTTTCGTATCATACTTATGCCCAATCAGACGTGTATAAGGTCGACCCTCGTTTTGGAACCAATAAAGAGTATGTACGTTTGGCATCCGAATTGCACAAACGAGGCATGAAATTAATTCATGATTATGTGACCAATCACTGGGGGTTGCAACACTGGATGGTGCAAGATGCTCCAACCAAAAACTGGATTAACACTTTCGAAACCTATACACAAACAAATCACAAACGAACTACGGTTATTGATGTTAATGCCGCCAAAATTGACCGTCAGCAATGTATTGAAGGCTGGTTTGTTCCTACAATGCCCGATTTGAATATTACCAATCCATTGGTGTTGAGTTATCTATGTCAAAATGCCATTTGGTGGATTGAATATGCAGATTTAGATGGGTTAAGGGTCGATACTTTTAATTATGCCGAGCCACTACAAATGGCACAATGGACAAAATCAATAATGGATGAATACCCGAACCTTAATATAGTAGGTGAAATTACACAACGCAATCATGGGATTCTCGCCTATTGGCAAAAGGACAGTAAGACAGGAGAAATTCATAATTTCAACTCCAATTTGCCCTCTGTTATGGACTTCTCGCTTTGTGATATTTTGCAAATGGTTTTCAATGAAGATGACGGTAGTTGGGATAGAGGAGTGACGCGGATTTATGATTCTTTGACGTTTGATTTTTTGTATCCTAATGCAAACAATCTCATGATTTTTGCAGAAAATCACGATTCTAAAAGATTAAATTATTGCTACGACCAAGATTTACAAAAGTACAAAATGGCGATGGTCATTTTAGCCACCGTGCGTGGAATTCCACAATTGTACTACGGATCAGAAATTGGCATGGCAGGTGATCAATACTTAGGCGATGCCGATATTCGTCAAGATTTTCCTGGCGGTTGGAAAGAAGATGTTAATAATGCATTTACAGACGAAGGCCGTGATGAAAGCCAAAAAGCCTATTTTGATTTCACTTCCAAATTGTTCCAATGGCGCAAAACCAAATCCGTTATTCATTACGGTAAAACGACTCATTATATTCCAGAAGATAATATTTATGTCTACTTTAGGTACAATGAAAATGAATCTATAATGATTGTTATTAACAACAATACAGAGCCAAGAACTTTTCCAACCGCTCGTTTTAATGAAAATTTAGAATTGTACAAAACAGGTTCATGTGTTTTTACAGATCAATCAATCGAACTGAAAGATGATTTGTCGGTTGATGGAAAATCGTTTTTGATTTTGGAGTTAAAGGATGGTATTTTAAAATAAAACAGGCGAAACAATTACACCAATTTGGATTTTGTGTAATTACCATAATCACCAAGTTACTGAAAAATTAGTGTAATTAATTTTTTAAAGTCTCAGTAATTTGTGCAAATTCGTGAAATTCGTGTCCAAAATTAACTGGTGCGTTTGCCTTGAGTGTGTCTCTGCGAAATAGAAATTCTCAATATAGTTTCCTTACCTTTGTCGCAAAACCAACCTTATGTTAAAAATAGGTCACAGAGGAGCTCGTGGATACGAACCCGAAAATACGTTGCTGAGTTTTCAAAAAGCCCTCGATTTGGGTGTTGATGGCATCGAACTCGATGTGCATTTATCAGCGGACGGAGTTTTGGTAGTGATTCATGACGAAACCGTGGATAGAACTACAGATGGTAAAGGTTTGGTTGCCGATTTGACTCTAGAACAATTACAACATTTTCGAACTAATAAAAACCAAATTATTCCAAATTTAAAAGAAGTTTTGGATTTAGTTAATAGACGGTGTTTTGTTAATATCGAACTCAAAGGAAAAGGCACTACAAAACCTGCAGTCGAAATGATTCAGGATTATATTACAAATAAAAACTGGAGTTATTCTGATTTTATCGTTTCTAGTTTTGGATGGGAAATGCTATCGGAAACGGCAGAATTAAATCCGAAAATTCCTATCGCTGTTTTGACCGAAACCACTATTGAGGATGCTTTGGCTTTCGCCAAAAAGATAAAAGCTAAGGCAATAAATCCTGATTTTCAATTACTGAAAACGGATACAACCAGTAAATTGCAAAAAGCAGGTTTTCAAGTTTTTCCTTGGACAGTAAATGAAGTTGAAGACATAAAAACAATACAAAATTACGGTGTGGACGGAATCATTTCTGATTTCCCAGACCGAATACAATAAACTATGAACCAGAATTTTGACATTATAATAGTAGGTGGTGGAGCAGCGGGTTTTTTTACCGCTATTAATATCGCCGAGAAAAATAAAAAATTGAAAATCGCCATTTTAGAACGAGGTAAGGAAGTCTTGTCCAAAGTGCGTGTTTCGGGTGGTGGTCGTTGTAATGTTACTCACGCTTGTTTTGAACCCAATGAATTAGTTAAGTTTTACCCTCGTGGTGAAAAAGAATTGCGTGGTCCGTTCCATCAGTTTTGTTCTGGAGATACTATTGAATGGTTTGAAAAACACGGAGTGGAATTGAAAATTGAAGATGATGGCAGAATGTTTCCCGTTTCCAATTCGTCTCAAACCATTATTGATTGTTTCCTGCAAGCCACTCAAAAACTTGGAATTAGTGTGCTTACCGGTCAAAGTGTACAATCCATTTATAAAAAAGAAGGCTTTTGGCAAATAGAAACCCAAAGCGAAAAATATTTAACAGAAAAACTAATCTTAGCAACGGGTAGTAACCCCAAAGTCTGGGAAATGCTCCAGAATTTTGGTCACGTCATTGTTGCGCCAGTTCCGTCGTTATTTACCTTTAATATCAAAGATGCTCGCATCAAGGATTTACCGGGAGTTTCAGCTCTAGCTACGGTAACTGTCAAAGATACCAAATTGACTTCTACAGGTCCATTATTGATTACACATTGGGGAATGAGCGGACCAGCGATTTTGAAGCTTTCTGCTTGGGGAGCTCGTATTTTGTATGATAAAAACTATCAGTTTACCATTTTTGTCAATTGGTTAAATGATTTGGATTCTGATGATGTCGAGAAAATACTAAAAGGCCTCAAGCTAGAAAACGCCAAGAAAATGGTATCCAAAAAGTCGCCTTTTGAACTCACCAATCGTTTGTGGGAAAGCTTGGTGCTGGCTTCTGGAATTCAGCCCGAAACCAAATGGGCTGATTTGTCCAAAATTCAAATGCAACAACTCATCAGTCAATTGACCAAAGGAACTTTCCAAGTAAACGGAAAAAGCACCTTCAAAGAAGAATTTGTTACAGCAGGCGGAATCAATCTCAAAGAAATCAACTTCAAAACGATGGAAAGTAAATTACACTCCAATCTCTATTTTGCTGGTGAAATCGTGAATATTGATGCGATTACTGGTGGTTTTAATTTTCAAAATGCTTGGACTAGTGGGTTTATTTTGGCTAACGGGATTTAGATTTACTTTAGAATATGGCTCTAAGTCCCAAGTTAAAGGATTGTCCTAATCCTGTATCATTGCCTCGTACAAATTTACTGTATAGTGTTTCGATATTTAAAGTAGAGGACAATTGGTACTTTGCACCAAGTCCAACGGCACTATAGTTTTGTGAAAATTCATTGGTAATTTCTATTAATTGAGCATGTTGTACAAAAACGAGTGTTGTGAATTTTGAACTTGGAAAGTAACTTAAAAACACACCAGGGGCTAGTTCGAAACTAGTGTTGGCAAAACCTCCTTTTGGATTTGTAGTGCCATTTGAGTTTGTTTTTTTCTCACCTAGAAACAAGCGTGTCCCTAACTCTGTGAATAATTGAAATTTTCCGCCAGGAAAACTATAGTCATAAAAAAACTGATTTTGTACTATATAACTCTTGTTGGCTAGATAGCCATTACTGTTGCTTTCTTCTGCTAACAGTGGAATGAAGATAGCGCTTTGGATAGAAAAGCGTGGCAAGGAACTAAAAGGAGCTAATTTGATTGCAGGTGCAATATGTGATAATCCAGTTCTAGCGGTTCCAGTTTCATTGTTAAATGAAAAGACACTTGTGGTGTTTTGATCATTAAAACTATTAGATCTAAATTCGAGGATAATCCCTGCGTTAAGTTTTTTGTTATTCGAAACTCCTGTGAATACAGCCAATGAACTTGTGAAAAAATTAGAACGAGCTACATCTACTGTTTCTCCTTGGTCCTCCGCTTTGGTTTGGGTGTAAAGATTGTTGAACCATTTAATATCCCATTTCCCTTTTTCAAGTAGTTTGGAAGGAGTGTATTTTTGAATGTTGGAAGTTTCTACTACTGTTTCTTCTTGCGCGAAGGTAGCTGTACAAACAAATAGGCATAATAAATAAAGTACTGTTTTTGTCATGATTAACTAAGTTTAGTTTTAGAAGTAGTCGAAAAATACTGGATTACTGACAGTAATTTAATAAAAAAAGTAAGTACGAAAAAATTTTGACTGAATAAAATAAAAAATTGGTTTGTTGATTATCATCTATAATCAGTGTTGATTTGGTTATTAATAGGAGTCAGATTTTTTATATCTTTTTTATTTTGATGATATTTGTAAAAAAAATGATGCTCAAAAGCTACTATCTTATTTTATTATTGACTGTTACTGTTTTTTCTCAAAATAGGATGGTTACCTCTGTTAATTGGCAAGGGAATAAGAGAATGAATTTGAAATTCTTAGCTGCTTTTATAGAGACTAAGGTAGGTTTACCTTTGGATAGTTTGAAAGTCGAAAATGATGTTGCTGCGCTCACAAGGTTAAACGGAATTTCTAATGTCACCTTTGCAATTAGCCCAATCGACCAAGAGGAATGTGCCGTTACTTTTAAGGTTATAGAAAATTATAGTATTCTTCCCAATGTAGAACTGTGGACCACTGATGCTGCGGCTGCGGCTTATCGTTTAGGGCTTTACGATTATAATTTTTTAGGTAAAAACAATTCTATTGGTGGTTTCTATCAATATAATGGTGTTTCTTCTTATGGGATTAGTTTTTCGGCTCCTTTTTTGTTTAGCTCGAATTTGGGGATTGAGACTAATTTTCGTAAAATATCGAGTATAGAACCAATTTTTATTAATAAAATACCTTCTCAGTATCAGTATTCAAATAAAGGGATTGATTTTTCAGTAGTGTACCGACTGAATTTTAGAAATTCTTTTAAGCTTGGATTCACAGTATTTAATGAGAAGTATGAGTATATAAGTGGAGAACAATCACCAGAGGTTCCGCAGTTTTTTGAGATTGATAAAGCTTCGGTCAAATCAACCTATGACTTTAATAATTTGAAATATGATTTTTACTTGGTGAAAGGGTTCAAAAATCAGCTTTTTAGTCAAGTTGTAATCAATGACAATAAGCTCCAAGACAAGTTCGTGGTTTTTAGAAATGACCTCTTATTTTTCAGTCGAATAGGCAAAAATGGTAACTGGGGAACTCGACTACAGCTTGGTTTGTCTACCAATAGTAATAGTCCATTTGCTCCATTTGCTTTGGATAATAATATGAATATAAGAGGAGTGGGGAATATTGTAGATCGAGGGACAGGCGTGATCGTAATCAACACAGAGTATCGTAAAACACTATACGAAAAAAAATGGTTTGTCTTGCAAGGAAATGCTTTTATAGATAGCGGTACTTGGCGAAATCCAGGAGGGAGTTTTACCGACTTTATTACTAACGAAAACATCAAAGTGTATCCAGGAGTTGGTTTACGGATAATTCATAAAGCTATTTTTAATGCAGTTTTTAGGATTGATTACGGTTATGGAATTACCAAAAATGCTAATAATGGAATTGTTTTTGGTGTTGGTCAATATTTTTAAAGGCCGCTTGAACTGTAATGCATGTGATAAAACTGCAAAATATGTTCTAGCGTTACTGTGTCAAAAAAAACATACAACTTACCCTTTTGTGTCTTTTACTAATTAGAAATATATAAGCCAAAATCAAAATCTTTATTTTGCAAGAGGAGTACTAGATTATGAGTCATCTTCAAATACTGTTTACTTTTAGCTTGATAGTTGGAATGGTTGTGTTTTATTTAGTCTAGTTTTACCGTAGTTCGAGTAAATAATTATCTATTCAGCCACCAAATACTACCGTTTAGTACCATAGCGAAACTCACCCAAGTCAAATACGGTAAGAATAAGTAACCAGCAATTTTATTGATTTTGGCAAATTGCATATAGGTTTCATAAATGAATAACCACAAGATGATAATTTCAACTCCTGCCAATAACGGATTGTGAAGCCCGAAGAACAAATACGACCAAAGTGCATTTAATCCTAATTGGATGGCGAAAACCACTAATGCTTTTTTAACTATTTCTTGTTCAAACTCAATTCGATCCCAGACCAATCCAGCTGCAATACCCATCATAACGTACAGCATACTCCAAACTGGAGCAAATATCCAATTGGGAGGATTGAAGCTTGGTTTAATCAATGTTGGGTACCAAGTAGTAATGGCAGATTGGGTTACAATTCCAGAAAAATATCCTACTGCCAAACAAGTAACAACGATGCAAAGGATTTTAGTGATTTTATTCATGTGATTTTATTTTTCGAAAGCCAAATTTACTCAAATTTATTGTACTAGAAAATCTATCCTTGTAATATAGAGATGCCTCAAAAAAAGTATCTTTGCCAAAAAATTGACTTCCATGTTTTTAGATACTGATTTTATTCCGTCGAAATATACACAAACTGTTGAAAATGGAAATTTCCTGTGGACAGCTCCAAGCAATATTGCCTTAGTGAAATATTGGGGTAAAAAAGAAAACCAGATTCCAGCCAATCCTTCAGTAAGTTTTACATTGAATAATTGTAAAACGATTACCAAACTGGCTTTCGAAAAGAAAAACATTTCGACTCAGCTCAATGAGACAGGGAGTGAATTCTCGTTCGATTTACTTTTCGAAGGAAAACCTAAAGAAGATTTTAAACCAAAAATCAATAAATTCTTCGAGAGAATTGCTGTTTATTTGCCGTTTTTAAAGGATTACCATTTTACCATTGATACAGAGAATACTTTTCCGCACAGTTCTGGAATTGCTTCTTCGGCTTCGGGTATGGCAGCTTTGGCGATGAATTTAATGAGTTTGGAAAAAGCGTTGAATCCATCTATGACGGATGATTATTTTTATCAAAAAGCATCCTTATTGGCTCGTTTGGGCTCGGGTAGTGCTTGTAGAAGTGTGAAAGGTCAAGTAGTAGTTTGGGGAAGTCAAGCCAATATAAAAGGAAGCTCCGATTTATACGGAGTCGAATATCCGTATGTGATTCATGATACTTTCAAAGATTTTCAGGACACGATTTTATTAGTAGATAAAGGCGAAAAACAAGTTTCGAGCACTTTGGGTCATGACTTAATGCACGATCATCCCTATGCCGAAAGACGTTTTGCGCAAGCACATGAAAATTTAGATAAATTAATTTCTATTTTCGAAAATGGAGATTTAGAAGAATTCATCAAAGTAGTGGAGAGCGAAGCTTTGACTTTACATGCTATGATGATGACTTCCATGCCTTATTTTATATTGATGAAACCAAATACGTTGCAAATCATTAATGCCATTTGGAAATTTAGAGAAGCGACTAAAATACCCGTTTGTTTCACGCTGGATGCAGGGGCAAATGTCCATGTTTTGTATCCAAATGTTGTGAAAGAGAATGTGTTGCAATTTATTAAGGACGAATTAGTTGGCTATTGTCAAAATGCACAGTACCTTTGCGACCAAATTGGAAATGGAGCAATCCAAGTATAATTTTTGTATCTTTATCAATAAAGCTTTGTGTTATGGATATTCAATTAGAAAAATTAGAAATAATTAAGCAGTTATTGGAGACCAATGATGAAACAATTATTGAATCTATCAAGAAAGTCTTTAAAAGAGAAAAGAAAGACTTTTGGGAGGAATTAAATGAAAATCAAAAAGAAGAGATTCAATTTTCTTTACAAGAGGCAGAGGAAGGTAAGTATTCTGATTTTAATGAATTCATTACGCCTTTTATTAAGTAAATGAGAAAAGTTGTAATTACTGATTGGCTAAAAAAGTAAATTAAATGGGAGGAATTATTTTATATTTAATAGTATTTGGAATATACGCTTATGCTTGCTTTAATAAGGGGATAAAATAGATGTATATAGAGCAAAAAGAAATATTGCAGCGACTTTGGAATATATTGAAGGGATTTGGAACAAGAATATTCGGGTGAAGTTCGCAACAAAATTAAATGAAACAATCAAATTGATTGCTGTTAATCCGGATTTGTTTCCTGTTTCAGCATTTAATAAAAAAATAAGGAGATGTGTTTTGTCGAAACAAAGTACTTTGTTTTATAATTTTTCGAACGATAAAATTATAATATTAGCTCTTTTTAACACCAGACAAGACCCAAATAAAATTAATAAAATAAAATAATTACCAACCCCAGATTGTTAATTTAAGACATATATGAAAGGACCTTTATTTTACTCAAAAATATTACTCTTTGGAGAATACGGAATCATTCGCGACTCAAAAGGGCTTTCAATTCCTTATAACTTTTACAATGGTGCTTTGAAGAGAGATGAAAATCCCTCTGCAGAAGCTATTGCTTCAAATCAGAGTTTGTTGCGTTTTGCAACTTATCTAGAAAAATTAAATGTAGAGCAACCTGAATTGGTGACTTTCGACTTGGAAACTTTGCAAAATGATGTAGCTACAGGAATGTATTTCGATTCTAGTATTCCGCAAGGATATGGAGTAGGAAGTAGTGGAGCTTTGGTAGCCGCTATTTATGATAAATATGCGCAAGATAAAATCACGGTTTTAGAAAACTTGACCCGTGAAAAATTATTGCAATTAAAAAATATATTCTCTCAAATGGAAAGCTTTTTCCATGGTAAGAGTTCTGGATTGGATCCTTTAAATAGTTATTTGAGTATTCCAATTCTTATTAATTCCAAAGACAATATCGAAGCAACCGGAATTCCTACTCAAAGTTTTGATGGGAAAGGGGCTGTGTTTTTGTTAGATTCAGGTATTGTGGGTGAAACGGCTCCTATGGTCAATATTTTTATGGAAAACCTAAAAGACAAAGGATTTCGTGCGATGTTGAAAAACCAGTTTGTCAAACACACTGATGCTTGTGTAGAAAATTTCCTTGGTGGCGATATGAAATCTTTGTTTGCCAACACCAAAAAACTTTCAAAAGTAGTATTGAATCATTTCAAACCAATGATTCCAGAGCAATTTCATGCCCTTTGGCAACAAGGAATTGATACCAATGATTATTACTTGAAATTGTGTGGTTCTGGAGGAGGTGGTTATATTCTTGGTTTTACTGAGGATTTAGAACGCGCCAAAGCTTCCTTGAAAGACTACAAACTAGAAGTAGTTTATCAGTTTTAAGATTGTATTTTAAATAAATTTATGTAATTCCGTTTTTTGTATTGTTCTGAATACAAATGATATGCCTGTTTAAAAAATGCTAAGTAGAAAACAAAGGCTTTTATTGAAGAAAATCGTGAGTTTGTTCTCTGTAGTCAGGGGATATAACATCCCGATTATCATTTTAGCACAATACCTTTCGGCAATTTTTATTTTGGCTCCTGAGAAACGAGCCTTAGATATCTTGTTTGATATTAATTTGTTTCTACTTGTTTTTGCTTCTGCCATTACGATTGCATCAGGATACATCATTAATAATTTTTACGATAGTCAGAAAGATTTGATCAATCGCCCTCATAAATCAATGTTAGATCGTTTGGTGAGTCAAGCTACTAAATTGAAAGTGTATTTTGTACTCAATTTTCTTGCCGCTGCCATGGCTTTAATGGTATCGTGGAAAGTTTTTTTGTTTTTTTCGACTTATATCTTTTTGATTTGGTTTTATTCGCATAAAATAAAAAAATACGCCGTTCTTGGAAATCTTACCGCTACTTTAATGGCTGTAATTCCTTTTTTTGCTATTACATTACATTTTTACTATAGCTTGACTTTTGAAGAACTTATAAGTTATAAATCTCATTTTGCTGTAATTTTTGCCCATGCTGCTTTTTTATCATTGTTGCTGTTAATTCGGGAAATGATCAAAGATTTGGAAAATATAAAAGGAGATTTAGTCAATGATTATAGAACGATCCCTGTTCGTTTTGGAGAGTCTGTTTCAAAACAAATTATTACGATTTTAACCATTTTGACGGTGCTACCTGTTTACCTTTTGATTGATGTTTACGATGTAGGATATATGGATATTTACTTTTATTTATCCTTTTTGGTGTTGCTGTTTTTCTTGGTTTATTTATGGAAATCCAGTACCAAAGAGCAGTATGTAAAACTGCATAATGTATTGAAGTTCTTGATTGTTTCAGGTGTTTTTTGCATAGTATTGATAGATCCTTCAGTTTTGTATAATGGTAAAAGATGGATTTTATCTAATTAATTCTTCTTCAAAAAAGGTAGTTTCTTCTATTATACAGCTGTAAAACTAGACTTGACATAATCGGTTATTGTTTTAACTTTATAAGTGAATGCATTGATTGTCATTTTCTGTACTTTTACAATATGATAAGGAATGAAATGCAAACCCTCACTTATGAAGGGATTAAAAAAAGTGCCGATTCGACCGAATTGATTACTGATTTTTTAGTGGTAGAAGCGCCTTTGGAAATTAGTATAAACCAAAGTCCGTTTACCGTTGTCATGCGCACGCCAGGGAGTGATTTTGAATTGATTCGAGGTTTGCTTTATGTCGAAGACATCTACAGAACAACCGATGAACTAGTAATGGAAGTTGTCTCTGAAACTCCAAACGGATTCACTAAAATAGAAGTTTCCATTCCCGAAAATCAGCTAGGGAAAGGCTATCTTAACAAACGGTCTTTGTTATCTGTTTCATCTTGTGGAATTTGCGGCAAACAACAACTAGAAGATTTTGATAGTCCAAAAACCAAACTCACAAAACAACCAGCACTCCATTTAGACAAATTACCCGAAATGTTTGCATTGATGACTGCCAACCAAAAAACATTTAGTTTGACTGGTGGTTCTCATGCAGCCACGGTATTCGATGCTAATTATCAAATGATGACTCTCAAAGAAGATATTGGGCGTCACAACGCAGTAGATAAATGCGTAGGAGCTTTGATTCGATCCCAACAATTAAAAAATGGAGCTTTCCTCTTAGTAAGTGGTAGGGTTTCTTATGAAATTATAACAAAGGCTTTTTTTGCCAAAATTGGAACAATTGTCGCGGTTTCTGCCTGTTCATCACTAGCAGTAGATTATGCAAAGGAATTCGGGATTTGCTTAATTGGGTTCTCTAGAGAAAACAAAGCAACCATATATTCTAACCCATAGCGATAGTCCGAATCAATTTTAAAATACAATTAAAACATCTGATGATGAAAAAAACAATCGCACAACCACCAGAAAATCTCACCGGAATTAAAGAAACTGAAATCCCACATTCTGCTGTGGGTTTTAAAGCTGTGTTATCTGCATTGACACACATTAAGGATGAGGTTGGGATCATGAAAGGAATTGGTTTGCTGGCAAAACTAAACCAAAAAGACGGTTTTGACTGTCCCGGTTGTGCATGGCCGGATCCTGATGAAAAACGGGCTTTTCTAGCTGAATATTGTGAAAATGGAGCAAAGGCAGTGGCCGAAGAAGCAACCAAAAACCGTGTATCTCCAGTGTTTTTTTCGGTTCATAGTATTGATGAATTGGGTAAATTATCGGATTATGAATTGGGTAAAAAAGGACGTGTGACCAATCCAATGTATCTGCGAGAAGGCGCTACGCATTATGAAGAAATTAGTTGGAATGATGCTTTTAATCTAATTGGAAAAACGCTCAAGGGTTTGCGTTCACCTGACGAAGCTGTCTTTTACACTTCTGGAAGAACTAGTAATGAGGCTGCCTATTTGTACCAATTGTTTGTACGCCAATATGGGACGAATAACTTACCGGATTGTTCTAATATGTGCCACGAATCCAGTGGTTCAGCTTTAGGTGAAACCTTGGGAATCGGAAAAGGTTCTGTGACTTTGGATGATTTTAAACATGCTGATCTGGTGATTGTCATGGGGCAAAATCCAGGAACCAATCATCCGAGAATGTTAACTGCTTTAGGCGAAACCAAACAGCATGGCGGAAAAATAATAAGTGTGAATCCGTTGCCAGAAGTTGGATTGAAAAACTTCATCGATCCACAAAATCCCCTGAAATGGTTAGGAAGCGGTATGGATTTATCTGATTTGTTTTTACAAGTACAAATCAACGGAGACGTTGCACTATTGAAAGCGATTTTGTTATTGCTTCTCGAAAAAGAAAAAGCCAATCCAGGGACAGTATTCGATCAAGAATTTATTGCAAAACAAACTCTGGGATACGAAGCTTTGATAGCCGATTTAGAAAAATATAAACTAGCAGAGCTGATAGCTCAAACTGGATTAACCCAAAAAGAAGTTATTGAAGCTGCCGAAATGGTTGCCGATAACAAAAAAATCATAGTCTGTTGGGCGATGGGATTGACACAGCATAAAAACGGAGTCGATAACATTCGCGAAGTAGTGAATTTATTGCTACTCAAAGGTAGTATTGGTAAACAAGGCGCTGGAACTTGTCCTGTACGTGGGCACTCCAATGTACAGGGTGATCGTACGATGGGTATTTATGAAAAACCGTCCGAACAATTTTTAGATGCTTTGGATGCTCATTTTGATTTTAAATCTCCTCGAGAGCACGGTCACGATGTTATTGATGCCATTCAAGCCATGCACGAAAAAAAGGCTAAATTCTTTCTAGGTATGGGTGGAAATTTCATCTCAGCCACTCCAGATACCGAGATTACTGCCGAAGCTTTGCGTAATTGTGATTTGACTGTGCATATTTCGACAAAAATCAACCGTTCGCATTTAATTCATGGGAAAGAGGCTTTGATTTTGCCTTGCCTTGGACGTACAGAGAAAGATTTACAGTCCAGTGGCGAACAATTTGTTTCGGTTGAAAACTCGATGGGAGTTGTTTCTAAATCGGTTGGACACTTAGATCCTTTATCAGAATTTTTGAAAAGCGAAACAGCTATCGTAGCTGGAATCGCAACCGCTACTTTATCCAATTCCAAGGTGAATTGGGAAGCTATGGCAGGCAATTACGATTTGATTCGCGACGCGATTGAAGCGACGATTCCTGGCTTTGATGATTTTAACGAGCGCGTTCGTATTCCAGGCGGATTTTATTTGCCAAACAATGCTCGGGAAAATGATTTTAGTGTTACTTACACAGGAAAAGCCAATTTTACGATAAATGAACCTTCCGATATTGTACTAGAAAAAGAACAATATTTGATGATGACCATACGCACGCACGACCAATACAATACCACTATTTATGGATTAGACGATCGGTATCGTGGGATTTTAAATGAACGTCGAGTGGTATTTATGAACCAACAAGATGTATCCGAAGCTGGCTTAGAGAAGGGTGATTTAGTCGATTTAGTAAGTCATTTTGAAGGA
Organism: Flavobacterium ovatum; assembly: GCF_040703125.1. NCBI lineage: Bacteria > Pseudomonadati > Bacteroidota > Flavobacteriia > Flavobacteriales > Flavobacteriaceae > Flavobacterium > Flavobacterium ovatum. Next base: position 463,518 of record NZ_CP160035.1, on the reverse strand, counting down.
CAAGAGCGTTTAGCCGAAAAATTCATGGTCATTCCCTATAGCATTCCAAGGAAATGTACGGCGACTTATTTTCCAGAAACCAACGTTCTGGTACCGTTGCACAGTAAAGCCCGAATCAGTAATACGCCAACGTCCAAAACCGTTATTATTACGATTCATAAAAGGGAGTAACGTTATTTTTATGCGCCTAATCCGGCTCCCGACGCTTCGGGACGCTATCGCCCTCTTTCAAAACGCTTTTTTTACTAGGTCACAGCAGGAGTTTATCCCGAAACTTCGGGACAGTCGCTCTGCTGCACCCGTAAAAAAAGGCGTTTTTCAGTCGGGGCTGCCGCTGCAAATGAAATTCACTGAACTCCTATTAAAATAAAAGTAAAGTGAAGTAATCTGGGGTGGGATTTCGGATGGATAGAATGTATCAGCAATCCAATTTCCTATTTATTTCGGCGATTCGTATATGTAAAGATTTCTATAACTACCTATGAAATTATTTCTTATCATGAGTAATTTAGATTTGTAATATTGATTCGAAAACCTGAACTTCATCTCATAGGTTTTGATGTTGTTGAGATATATTTTAATCAAGCCATTATTAGATACTATTTTACAATTATTCCAGTCTTCTTTTAACGCAGTAGTATTGATAGGTGGAATGATTATAGTTTTGTTTTTAGTTTTAAAGACAAGATTATTGTTGTTAATAGATAAGCCAATTTCGGCATATTTAGTGTAAACGCCCAACTCTACAAGATCTAGTTCTCCTTTTTTATTAGTTGTAAAATCAAAGTTCATTTCAAATGAACTAGCATTAAAGCCTGTAATCATTTTTGTGAATGCAAATTCATTCTCAGAATTATTCTCTTTAATGCTTAATTCAAAAGGAGGGGTGAAGAGAGTCATTATTACTCCTTCGTTTTTGGTGTCTATTAATTTGTTGTGTTTTGTGGCTAACAAGATGGGTTTTTCAATGTTTTTTATCGGGACATTGTTTTCAATTGTTAAGTTCTTAAAAAGAGTTGGTGGCATTTCCTTTTTAGAAAACACCAAAATTTCTTTTTCGTATTCTAAAATATTTTTGTTGTAATATTCAAATGATGTATGTAAAACGATGGTGTTGTCAATCAGCATTTGCAATACATTGTTGTTGATTATAATTTCAACTTTGTATTCCTGATTTGGTTCTAATTTTAAACCACTCAAAAAATTGATTCTGTTATTGTTGATTGAAATAGATGCGGTGTCGTTTATAGTATGGAAATCAATAACTTTCCATTTACTACCTAGTACTAATTGTGTTTCATCATTGCTATGTGTATAGTCAAATTGAATTGTGAATGATTTCCAGTTTAAACTGTATAAATTGTACTTGTAGCTTCTTTGAAATGCATTTTCAGGTATATCAAGTATTAGATTTTCGTTACTGTATTTTGACGCGTATTTTTCATACATTTTTTTAGAAAATTCTAGGTCTCCTTTTTTGGTGTAAATTATATTTCTTAGTAGACCATCAAAAGCAATTCCGTTAGAACTGTTAATAGTGGAGAGGCATTTTTGGTTGTAGTTCTTTGTGTCAATATCGAAAAAGACCTGTAATTCCCCTATTTTGATATCGTTGAGGTATATTTCCGTTTTACTTCCATTTTTTATTATTTTGGCATGATACCATTTGTTAGATTCATATATTCCTTGTGTAAGATAAATTTGTTTTTGGTTATTTACTGTTATCTCTATTGTCCTATTTTCTTTAAGTAAAAAACCTAAAGATCTAGTAGAAGTCCCCATGATTAAAGGCCACTGTTCTCTTGTTTCGGAAGTATAAAAATCAAAATCTAAAGAAAAACTCTCCCAATCAAAGCGGTTGTAATTAGTCTGTTCGTATTTGTTTATGGCTTTTCCATTGTCGTAAACTCCATCTGCATAAACAAAATCGTAAGGGGAATTGTGTTCTGTAAACACAACTTCAGGATCACTTGGGTTTATTTTATATTCATGTATTTTGTCTGAAAATGATGTTGAGTTTGTTTTAGCGATGCCAATGGAATTGTTCGCTATTAAAAACACAAGAAGTATTAGGTTGATTCTTGAAAATACAGTTGTCATATTTAATATGTTTTTTATTCGATAACCAAAGTATGTAAAAAAAGGTATCAATTGAGTTGTAAATGCGAAAAAATTAGAAAAATTTTAGAATTTGTAAAAATGTACAGAACTCCTAGCCCTGACTGAAATGGAAAGCCTTGCAGTAACAAAAGCTTTTTGTGCTAAATGCTTGAAATGGAAGGCAGGAATAGCTCCTTAAAAATGATGTTGGTAGGAATTATTAGCTAACTCCTTCATTATTGCTCTTTAATAGTTGTGACTTAATGACTTGGAAGTAGCCATTTGCAAAAATATAAATACTATCTTTGCAAAAATTACAGTTTATTATGAATGACAAGCAAGGCAGTAATAGAGGAGGAGGTTCTAGACCAGGAGGTTCAAGAACAAATTCGAACAAGCCAAAACCCGCTATGCAAAAAAGGGCGCAAGGACCTAAAAAAGCTAAAGTAAATACCAAGGTAGCCGAGGTGGATCCAAATAAAGTGGAGAAAAAACCGAATCAAGCGCCAAAAAGACCTAAAGTTAAAGACGAAATCCGTTTGAATAAATACATCTCTAATTCGGGAGCGTGTTCTCGTCGTGATGCAGATATTTACATCCAGTCTGGGAATGTGAAAGTAAATGGAATTCCAGTTACCGAAATGGGGTACATGGTAAAACCAGGGGATACTGTGAATTTTGACGGAATGACTTTGACGCCAGAGAAAAAGGTATACATCTTGTTGAATAAGCCTAAAAACTTTACAACAGCATTTGACGAAGGGCAAGAATTTCGTAATGTATTAGAATTAGTAAAAGGTTCTACAACTGCAAAAATTGCATCAGTAGGACGTATGGACAAGAATACTACAGGATTATTGTTGTTTACCAATGATACTGATATGATTCGTAAATTTAGTTTACCGAGTCAAAAATCATCAAAAATCTACCAAGTATCCTTAGATAAAAACTTAAAATTTGAAGATTTAGAAAAAATAAATAAAGGATTGACTCTTGAAGGTCACCGTGTTTTTGTAGAGGATATTAGTTATATTGAAGGAGAAGCAAAAAGTGAAATCGGATTAAAACTACGTTCTTCTAATATCAAAGTAGTTCGTGCTATATTCGAAAACTTCAAATATGATGTGTTGCGTGTAGACCGTGTATCTTTTGCAGGTTTGACCAAGAAAAATTTACCAAGAGGAAACTGGAGGTTGTTGACAGATCAAGAAATTATTAACTTAAAGAACGTGTAGTTTTTTAGTTTTAAAATAAAATTAGAGAATCCCTTTTGTGAGAACAGAAGGGATTTTTTTTTGGACAGCATTTAAGTGTGCTTTGTTTTATTTTTTTGGCTGATTTGCTCATTTTTTTAATTTAACTCACTGTTTTGTTGGGATTTGCGGCTGTTTTTGGTGTTGAAAATAACTCATATGTTTTATCTTAAAACACTTATGTTGTACTTGTGTGTTGGTTTTTTACTGAATTTTGGTTGAAATAAATCGTTGTTTTTTTAAGCTTCTATTCTAGAAAGGAAGCGAGAATTGACGGAGAGTTATTAAACTTAAAATTTTAAAAAATTATGAAAAAAAATTACTTTTTTAATGCAACTAGAAACGGGTTTCTAGTTCTTATGGTTTTGGTTTGTGGGTCAGCATTTGCTCAAACGTACACTTGGAAAGCAACTGGTGGTGTAGATAATAATTGGGCAAATTCGGGAAACTGGACAAATGCAAATGCGGGAAAAACTGTTACAGCTAGTAGTGGTGTTACGGATATTGTTGTAAATAATACAAACCAAATTAAGATTGGAGATTTGGTTACTGGTACTACAGCTGGTCAAATTGCGGCAGGTACAGTAGTAAATGCAGTTAATGAAGCTACAAATACAGTTACACTTAGTCTAGCTACAACTGCAGCATTAACAGGAGCTACTAATAATGTTAGGTTTACAAGAGCAACTGTATCCTATCCTGGTGATGGTGGTAATCCAGATTCAGCTATAATTGCTGCTGGATCTGTTACTTTGGATGCTGATATTTCAATTTCACAATTAAGTTTGAATACAGCCGCTACTCCAGCTCAGGGAGTTTTGACAATTCCTTCTGGAAGAACATTGAATATAGCAAATAACTCTTCCGCATTATTTATAAGAGGTGGTAAATTAACCAATAATGGTACCTTGAATTTAGCACCACAGTCAAATAATGCAGCTATAAACTGTCAGCTTCCAGTTAATAATACCACTACTCCAGATTATGGATATGATGGAACTGGGATTTTAACAGCAACTACTTCTGGAACAGGAGGATTTGTAACTTTTAATAATCTTGGTGCTTCAAAATTACCTGTAATTAATTTAAATGCTACAACTACAACAATAACTATTTTAGGAAATGGAAATGTTTTCAATACATCTGGTAATACTGCAGCTGGTAATGGAAAAATAGGAGGTACTGGAGTTACTTTTACTGCTTCTTCAACTGGTAATAGACTTTTTAACATTAGTGCTGGTACAGGTGGGACATCTTCGATAGAAGTTCTTTCCGGTACTGTAATTACTATGAATTCTCTAACAGATGGTACTTCTCCTATCTCTGTAACTTCTGCTACTTCAGCTGCATCGTTGGTAAATAATGGGACAATTATCATGAACGGTGATTTAGGTGCTAGTGCTGGAGTAATTGGTTCTGTTAGCTCTGGAGGTTCTGCAGAGGTGACTAATAATGGAATTTTAAGATTCCCAGTTACAACATCAGCTAATGCTAGTCCTAACTCTAATGCAATTGGTAGTACTCTTTCTAAATTTGTAAATACTGGTACAATAGAAACAAATACTGGATCAGGTTTCTTAACAGATTTGTTAGCTGGTAGTAATACGTTTACATCTGGAACTTTATCTCCAGGTGGTAATGCAGGGAAATCAGTTATGAATATTTCAGGTGCTACTGTGGTCTTAGGTACTACTACATTAAGAATGAATGTGTCTGGAGGTGCAACTGCAGGTACAGATTATGACCAAATCAATGCCAGTACAACAGATGCTGGATTTAATATTTCTGGAGCTAAATTAGATTTTACTGGTATTTACACTCCAGGAGCAAGTACTTCAATTGATATTGTAAAAGCTAATGGTACTGGTACGATTACAGGTACTTTTACAGCTGTTCCAGCATTACCTACAAATTGGGCTTTGAATTATGCTACTTCAGGTGTGGTTAAGTTGGTATATACTGATCCATCACTAGGAGTTAAAAAACAAAACGCTTTCGATTTTGCAGTTTATCCTAACCCAGTAAGAGAAACGTTGAATATTCAAACGCAAGAGTCTTTGACAAAAGCGCAAATTATTGATGCTTCTGGTAAAGTAGTTTTGTCTCAAAACAATCCTTCAGATGCTATTAATGTAGCTTCATTGAGCAAAGGAATTTACATGTTACGATTGACTTCTGCAAAAGGAGTGTCTACTTCTAAAATATTGAAAAAATAATTTAAATTATTTTAAATCTTACTCTAGAGGCTGTCTGAAAAGATGGCCTTTTTTTGGTTCTTAATTGAAAAGGTTGAAATACTATAAAGAAATGCAAACGAAGTTCGTTAGCAACGCTTTGTTGCTGTCAAAAACGGTATTATAGTACACTGTCTTGAATTAATTAATAATTTGGTATAATTGTCCTTAGTGTGACAGTTATTAATGGAAGAAGACTATAAAATAAAAAACCCCTGATTATCTCGATAATCAGGGGTTTGCTTTTAGTTAAGGGGTGAGATTTATTCAATCCAATTAGGTCGTAAAACACAAAATCCACTAATTTCTTAGTGGATTTTGTGGTACCTCCAGTCCCGATGCTTCGGGAGAACCAGGTGTACATGGATTTTTTATTGGTTTTCTTTATTTAAAATAGCTGCTAATATATTGGGGTTAAGAATAATTTTTTCAATGAATTTTTTACTTTTCATTTTTTTAATGAATCTTTCTAAGAAGAGAGCCTCGTGTCTATTCGTACAATTAAATTCAAGAACTAAATTCCAGTCAGAAGCTATTTTTGTATAGGAGTTATCATAGCTGTGATGATTATGTTTTTCTATACGTTCGCTTAACATAGCGTGTTTCTTCATGTTTTTCCATAAGGATACTTTTTGTGTATCGCTATTTCAGGACGGGACATATTTACAAACAAAAAACCCACTAATTTCTTAGTGGGTTTTGTGGTACCTCCAGGGTTCGAACCAGGGACACATGGATTTTCAGTCCATTGCTCTACCAACTGAGCTAAGGTACCGTGCTTATTGCGAGTGCAAATATAGGATGTTTTTTGGTTTCTCCAAAACATTTTTTTAAAAAAATGTATTCGTATCTTCGCATCATCAAATTTTGAATTATGATTCTAACGATTGATGTTGGTAATACTCGGATTAAAGGTGCTGTTTTTGAAGGAGATACTCTTTTGGAGCAGTTTATTTTTGATAAAAATGAACTTGAAAAAAAAATTGAAAATATTTTAAAAAAATATGAAAATTGTACTTATTTGGTCGTTGCTTCGGTAGGAGATGTAGAAAAACAAGCTTTTCTAACTTTCGAAAAAGATCTAAAAGTGTATTTTATGTCTCATAATGACATTTTTCCATTTGTCAATAAATACGAAACACCTAAAACTTTAGGAATTGACCGCATCGTACTTGCTGCAGGAGCGGTTTTGAAATACCCCAAACAAAATCGATTGGTAATTGATGCAGGGACTTGTGTGACCTACGACTTTATCGATGAGCAGGATAATTATTTGGGAGGTGCTATAAGTCCGGGGATACAATTGCGATATAAAGCATTACATGATTATACGGCTAAATTGCCTTTACTTGATGCTTATTGTCCTCAATCGTTTATTGGTGGCTCAACAAAGGATTCAATTCACTCTGGAGTTGTAAATGGATTGGTCTATGAAATAAATGGTTTTGTAGAGGAATATCAAGGGATTGCCTCAAACTTTATCATAATTTTAACGGGTGGTGATACAGATTTTTTGGCTAAACGATTAAAAAATACCATATTTGCCAATTCAAATTTCCTTTTAGAGAGTTTGAGTCAAACTTTTCAATATAAAATCAAATATGATTAAAAAAATTATACTAAGTCTTTGTTTGCTCGTAGGGCTACTGACTTTTGCTCAAGAAGGTTCGTCTTCGCCTTATTCTTTTTATGGTATTGGAGAAGTTCGATTTAAAGGGACTGCTGATGTTCGTTCTATGGGTGGTGTTGCAGTTGAGCAAGATAGTATTCATATTAACTTAGAGAATCCAGCTAGTTTTTCGAATTTGAAATTGACTTCATTTGCAGTGGGTGGAAGTTCTAATACAACGACTTTAAAAACGGATTCAGTATCTGAAAAAGCAAGAAGATCTACATTGGATTATATGGCGGTAGGATTGCCGTTAGGTAAATTTGGAGTTGGTTTTGGTTTAATTCCATATTCTTCTGTGGGCTATAAAGTAAAAACTATTGCTGATGACAGCTCAACCAATAGTAAAACATTGAGTAGTACAGGAGGAGTGAGTAAAGCTTTTCTTGGAGTGGGGTATAAAATCACGCCTAAGTTAAGTGTGGGTGCTGATTTTAATTATAATTTTGGAACTATAAAAGTCATAAATTCTGAAACCAATAGTGATGTAGAATCAGGAACACGTGAAACAAATACCGCTAAATTGTCTGGCGTGAATTTTAATCTTGGGACAATGTATCAAACTAAGTTAAATAAAACATTAAGTATATATAGTAGTTTGAATTATACAATAGCGAATGATTTGAATTCAAAAAACACTAGAGTGATTGAAACAAGCTCTGAAACTAATAATGTAGTGCAGCCTAATGAGGCCATTTCATTTTCGTCTAAAATTAGTGTAAGTGCTGGTATAGGTCAAGTGAAAAAATGGTTAATAGGAGGAAGGTTAGTTTATCAAGATGCTTCTGATTTGTCTAATGGTTACAATAGGACTTCTAATGTGACTTATGGAACGTCTGGAAGTGCAAGTCTAGGAGGTTACTTTATCCCAGATTACAGCTCATTTACTAGTTATCCAAAACGTATTGTATATCGTGGAGGTCTTAAATATGAAAAAACTGGTTTAGTGATTAATTCAGAATCCATAGATAATGTTGGGTTTACATTAGGTTTAGGTTTGCCAATTACGGGATCTTTTTCGAATATTAATATCGGATTTGAAATGGGTAAAAGAGGGACAACTTCGTCTGGGCTGATTCAAGAAAACTATGCTAATATTAGTGTTGGGTTGTCGCTAAATGATAAATGGTTTGAAAAGCGTAAATTTAATTAAAAACGGTTTAAGCTTTCATCTAGTATATTTAATCAATGAATTTTAGAAAAGAAAACAAGATGGTTTATATAGTCACAGCTTTTGCTGTGATTCTCTTTTTTGGGTGTGAAAGCAATTTTAAGGAGATTCAAAAGATAAATTATTCAGAGTTTACCCCAGGAGGTGATGCGGATAATGTGAATTTGAAATATACAGATTCAGGCTTGATCAAAATGATTTTGTTGAGCCCTAAAATGCTAGATTATTCAAATGTAAATTTTCCTTTTACAGAATTTCCTAAAGGGATTGATTTGACTTTATATGACGCGCAAGCAAAAACAACTCGCATCACTGCTAAATATGCCGTTTCCTATGGTTTGACAAATATAATAGATTTGCAAGGGAAAGTCAAGATCGTTTCGCAACAAGGGCAAACTCTTGAAACAGAACAATTGTTCTATGATCAAAAGAATGAATGGTTTTTTACTGAAAAAAAGTTTAAATTTACAGACCTCAAAGGGACTTCAAATGGTCAAGGAATTGATTTTAGTAAAGATTTTAAAATCATCAATTCACAAAAAATTACTGGAGAATTAGAATCCGAAGAATAAATTGTACTTAATGTATATAACTTATAATTGAAATTGCAGTCGAATGAATTACTTAAAATATACCCCATACATTTATCTTGTTTTTGCTATCTACTTTATTTATGAGGGGGTGATGAAATGGAATGAATCTGAAAATAAGCCTTGGTTGCATTTTGTGATTGCAGGAATGGCTATATTCATGTTTTTCTTCCGTAGAAAATTCGCCAAGAAGATTAATGATCAAAATAAAAAATCATAATACATGGAAATTAGTATTATAATATTGTGTTTAATACTAAGTGCTTTTTTTTCAGGGATGGAAATTGCATTTATTTCATCCAATAAAATATATCTAGAAATTGAAAAAAAACAAAACAATTTTCTTTCTAAGATTTTAACCAAACTCACGGAGAAACCTTCTAAGTTTATTGCAGCAATGCTTATTGGTAACAATATAGCCTTAGTTGTTTATGGTTTTTTTATGGGAGATTTGTTGATGCGGTGGATAGATTCTTTGTCTTTTGAATTATCTAATGTTTCGAATCTGTTTTTGCAGACTGTTTTATCAACTTTGATTGTGTTGATTACTGCGGAGTTTTTCCCAAAAGTTTTTTTTCAAATTTATGCCAACTCATTAATTAAAGTTTTTGCTATTCCGGCCTATTTTTTTTACAGACTTTTTTATTATTTGTCTTCGTTTTTTATTTGGGTATCAGATTTTATCCTGAAAAAATTTTTCAGAACCGAAGGAGATCAAGTTCAAATGTATTTTAGTAAGGTTGAATTAGGAGATTATATTACGGAACAAATGAGCACGGTAGAAGATGATCAAGAGATGGATTCTGAAATTCAAATGTTTCAAAATGCTTTGGATTTTTCGAGTGTTAAGGCCCGGGATATTATGAGTCCGCGTACAGAGATTGAAGCGATAGATTTGTTTGATTCAGTCAAAGAATTGAAGGATTTATTTATTGAAACAGGTTATTCCAAAATTCTAGTTTATCAAAATTCACTGGATGATATTGTTGGTTATGTGCATTCATTCGATTTATTCAAGAAACCTAAGAATATAAAATCTGTTGTTATTCCAGTTGAATTTGTTCCTGAAACTATTTTCATTAAAGATGTAATGAATTTGTTGACCAAAAAAAGAAAAAGTGTAGCCGTTGTACTTGATGAATACGGTGGGACTTCTGGGATTATTACAATCGAAGATATTGTAGAGGAGCTTTTTGGTGAAATTGAAGATGAACACGATTCAGATGAAGAATTGATTGAAAAAGAGATTGATGAAAACACATATTTATTTTCTGCTCGTTTTGATGTGGAGTATTTGAATCAAACGTATAAATTAAATATTCCGGAGAGTGGTTCTTATGGAACATTGGGAGGTTTTATTGTAGATTTCACAAAAGATATCCCTCAAATTGGAGAAGTAATCATTATTGGAGAGTATCATTTTGTTATAGAAGAGGCCACAAATAAAAAAATAGAATTGGTCAAAATGACCTTAAAAGAGTAATTTTTTTTATTCTAGCAATTTTTTTGCAAAATAAAAGGGTACAATTGTAAATATTAATCATATAATTGTATTTTCGCAAACTGAATATAAAATAAACAACAATATAAAATGGCAGTTTTATCAAAAATTAGACAACGTTCCGCTTTAATGATTGCAGTTATCGCATTGGCTTTATTTGCATTTATCATTGGTGATTTGTTCAAAAGCGGTAGCTTTAGCAGTACCTCTAAAGATGTAGGAAGTGTGAATGGAAAAGATATTTCATTTGAAGATTTTAGAGTAAAAGTAAGTAATGTCGAAAAAAGTGGTCAAGGTATTACTGGTACTGCTGCGGCTAATAGAGTTTGGGACGAAGAAGTTTCAGTAGCTCTATTGACTTCTGAATTTGACAAACTTGGTTTAAGAGTTGGAGAAAAACACTTAATCGAAGTTTTGAAAGCAGATCCAAACATTGGTCAAAATCCACAGTTTTTAAACGGTGCTGGAATTTTTGATTTAGCTAAATTTAAAGATTTTTTCAAATCTAATCCTGATTTAGCGGCAAGCTTAAAAGAAAGAGAAGTTAGTGCAGAATTGAATGCGAAATTTCAAATCTATAATACTTTAGTAAAAGCAGGTAGCTATACTACTAAAAGTGAAGGAAAATTGAAATATGAAATGGAAGCTAACAAAGTGAGTTTTGCTTACGTTGCAGGTTTGTATTCGACTATTAAAGATAGTGATGTAAAAGTATCTGATAGTGACATCTTGGACTACATGAAGAAAAACGAGAAAAAATTCAAATCTGAAGAATCTCGTGAGATTGAATATGTATTAGTTGAAGATAAGCCGTCTGCTGAAGATGTAGCTGATGTAAAAGCAAAAGTAACAGGATTATTAGCTGGAAGTGTAGTATACAACCAAGCTACTGGTAAAAACGATACTTTGTCAGGGTTTAGATCTGCTAAGAATATTGCTGAGTTTGTAAATTCAAATTCTGATATCCCTTACGATTCTACTTATATTGCTAAAAACCGTTTGCCTGCTGTAGATGCAGATAAATTATACAATTTAGCTCCAGGTGAGATTTATGGACCTTATGTAAATGGAGGTTACTATTGCATTTCTAAATCATTAGGTAAAAAGAGTGGTGTAAATGCAAAAGCTAGTCATATCTTAATTAGTTATGAAGGAACTCAAGTTCCCAACCAAAAAGAAAAAAGAAGTAAGGATCAAGCTCGTGCTAAAGCAGAAGGATTGTTTGCTCAAGTAAATGCTAATCCAGAAAGCTTCTTAATGTTGGCTTACACAAGTTCAGATGATTCTTCAGCGCAACAAGGTGGAGATTTAGGAAACTTTGGACCTGGTCAAATGGTTAAACCATTTAATGATTTTGTATTTAATAACCCAATTGGGAAAATCGGTTTAGTTGAAACTGATTTTGGATACCATATCATCAAAATTACTGATAAACAAGACGGAGTTCGTTTGGCTACTGTAGCACAAAAAATCCAACCATCAGAAGCTACTTCTGATAGAATATTTACACAAGCTACTCAATTTGAAATGGGAGCTGCTGACAAAGATTTTAATCAAGTTGCCAAAACAATGGGCTTGACTGTTAGTCCTGCAGTATCTGTATCGGCAATGGATGAGAATTTTAGTTCTTTAGGCAATCAAAGAGCAATCGTAAGATGGGGATTTGATGGTGATACTGAAGTAGGTTCAATAAAACGTTTTGAAGTGGCTAATGTAGGACACGTAATTGCAAGATTAAAATCAGTTGACGATTCAGGATTAGCTCCATTAAGTCAAGTAAGACCTTACGTTGAATCTATCTTGAAAAATAAGAAAAAAGCGGAATTGATCAAAGCTAAAATGGCTGGTAACTCTATAGAGACTATCGCTAAAGCTGTTGGAGCAACTGTTCAACAAGCTACAGAGGTTACTTTGGATAATCCAATGTTAGAGAATGTTGGTCAAGAACCTAAAGTAGTTGGTAATGCATTTGCTTTAGCAGCAAATAAACTTTCAGCTCCAATTGAAGGTACTACTGGAGTTTATGTTGTAAAAAACACAAATACTGTAAAAGCACCAGCGATTCAAGATTACACTCCTTATGTAGCTAAGTTAAAAGCACAGTCTGCAGGTGATGCAAATAGAATTTTGCCTGTATTGAAAGATAAAGCTAAAATAGAAGATAATAGAAGACAATTTAATTTCTAATCTTACCTAATAATTATTATATTCAAAAAAAATCCGATGCGAGAGCATCGGATTTTTTTGTGAGTTTAATAATATGTTAAATCTTATTTTATTTTTGTTGATTTATTTTTGCATTGATTTTTTATCTACATTTGAAATGAAAAATAATCAGTTTAATCTTAAAAAGAAATATGAAAACAAAACAAAACAAAACAAAACAAAACAAAACAAAACAAAACAAAACAAAACAAAACAAAACAAAATTTTTATAGCTCTAATCTTGCTATGTTTTTTTACATTTTCTTGTGAAAATGTAAATTTAGAAAAAGAAAATTCGTTAAAAGCAGAAAAAAATATCGAAAGTTATAACGATGATGTTGTTTTGAAAAATGGTAGATTGTCATTTAGTAGTAAAGAGTCTATATCGAAGGTTTTTCAAAAATATGTAAATGCTTCCGAAGACAGCATTGTAGGATTTCTTAACGGCTATTATAGAAATGATTTTCGTTCTTTACGACCAATTGTTAATGAAAGTAATGAGTCACTTGTTTATTTATTTTATAAAAATAAATTTGATTCTACCCAATTAAAAAAAGCAAATCTTAAAGTTGGTAATGACGCTGATCCCTTGGATTATTTAGATTATATTGAAGAAGTTGTTGGTGATGATACATTTGCCGCATTTTTAAATGCAGATGGAGAGATTCAAGTTTCTAGCGAAATCTATAAATATACTGATGTGGGGTTGTTTATTGTTAATGAGACAAAATATCAGGTTTTAATTGACTATTTGAATTCTCAAAATATTTCAACAGATTTAATATTTCCAACTTCGGATGTTAATAAATTAAGAATCAATAATTTGTTTCCAAATGAGGGAGTTTCTGCTATAGACAGTGATATATCTTATTTTAAAATTAAGGAGGAGATTCCCACCACTGGCAACACCACTAGAATAGGAAAGAATACATCAGTTACAGCAAGAACTGAAGTTGACCCTGGTTATAATTCTTTTTTGTCTAATTTAAGTTCTTGTGATCCTCATAGTGGTATTTTTGGGAATTTGTTTGGTGATAATGATGTTTGTATAGATAAATATGAATCTAGAAGGAGAGTAAAAACTAAAGCTTTCAATTATAATTATTTATTAGTTTATCATTTGGGAGTAAAGTGTGTTCATCAGTATAGAGGTTGGACAGGTCTTTGGAGAGTTGAAGCAACAGATGAGATTAAACTAATAGTCGAAGCAGCTCAATTTCAATATGATTTAGATGTGCTTTCAGGTAATACAATTATAAATAATCAAACAAAGGAACGTAGTTATTTTATGAACAATCAAAAAATATTTTATTCTGGCCCCAACAATATTAATTTTTTAAACGAATGGGGAGTGCCTATTGTTAGTTATACAAATTTAACAAGTTTACCTCAACTATTTCAAGATAACTTAACCATCGAATTCTTTAGTACTGGTTGGGATTGGTTAGATGGTGCAGTGAAAAACGGAATTGATAGTAATACAAAAGCAAGTAAATTTAATGAGTGGTTTTATAATGGATTGTATTCTACAGTTACTTCACAAATTAAAAGTGCAATTGGTAATAATGCAGTAGTACCTTCAAATAGAACATTTGTTGCTAAGTTCCCAGAAAACGGAAAAATGATTATACAGAAATCTGTTTTGGATCAAGGTTTCAACATTGGAGTAAGGGAGAAAACTTTTGATTGGGGTGCTAATATTTGTTTTTCTGGAAGTGGTTCGGATGGTTGGAATATTAAGCCTAATTTAGGGTGTAATATTTTAGTTAAGCCTACCAATTTTAGAGTTAAAATAATTGGTGCTGTTCGAAACGGATCACAATGGCATGGTAGTAAATTCACTGATGGAATTGATTAGATAATGATTTTATGAAGCTATTAATAGTACTTGTAGTTTTAATGAACTCAATTTTTATTCTTTCACAAAATAGGGATAAAAGACATGTTACCGAATATTTAAATATGACTTCTTTTTCTATTTCAAAAAACTTTGAAAATTATTACTTTAAAACAGATAAAGATAAAAGTAATGGTAATAGTTTTGGATTTGATTTAAATACTATTCATGGAATAAAATTTTTTGAGCGAATGTCAGTATCTGCTGGTCTTTCTTTAGATTGGAATATAAACCGAACTTTTTTATCTACACCTTATATTATAGACTTTCGTGTTTTTTCAAATCGAAGTATGGAAGATGGATTTTTTGCTTATTTACAAACTGGAAAAAATATTAAATGGTCAAGTTCGTTTGATGAAAATGGAGGTACATCTAAATTAGGAATAGGCATAATCGTTAGGCAAAGTGACAAAAGCAGTATTTACTTAGATTTGTTTAAAAAATCAAAGCAAATTGAGACTGACGAATTTGAAAACAAAGGTACTTATAGAATAAATGGTTTTGGACTTTCTATGGGGGTAATTTTTTAACAATTTGAAACAAGATAAATGAAATCAATAATTAAGATGATTTTTTTAATAGGTATTTACATTTCTGTAAATGCTCAAAATGAAGGTGTAGAAAAGTCTATGTACACAATACAAACTGGTGTTCTAGGAATTTGGTTGAATCATGAATGTAAAATCACTAACGAGATTAGTTTGCGTACAGAAATTGGTTTAGATGGAGGAATTTCTGTTGGAAACAAAACTATTTATGGTTTAGCTCCAAAAATAGCGATAGAACCAAGATGGTATTATAACATGGATAAAAGAATAACTAATGGTAAGTTTACAAATAACAATAGTGCTAACTTTATTACGGTAGGAGTTAGCTATATTTCAGATTGGTTTGCAATTGCAAATCAAAAGAATGTAACCGCAGCTAACCAAGTAACTATAATTCCAAAGTGGGGGATTCGAAGAACGATTTCAAAAAGTAATTTTAATTATGAAGTTGGGATAGGCATCGGGAGAAGATATTTTTTTGACAATAAATCTTGGGATTCAACAGGAGATTTACATTTAAGAATAGGATATACATTATAATAAAAATGATGTTTCATAAAATCCGATGTGAGAACATCGGATTTTTTTTGTGGATTAAAGTTTTTGTTTACTCTAATATCAACTGGTCGAAAGTAAACATAATAGAAAACCCTTTTTCAAAAAAGTAATCTGCTGGATTTTTAGGAGAAATTACCATAACGAAATCTCCTCCCCAAGCACCAAGACTTTTTATCGTTCCTTTGAAATCAGGAAAAAGTAATTCTTTTACGGTACAGGTTTCTAGTAGATGGCTCATTTTAGCTTCGTGTCTTTCAATGGCATGACGAAAAGATTCTACTGTGCTGGCATGAATTACCTCTTGAGTAATTAAGTTGTTTTTGGCGATACTACTATCTAAGTTTTGATTTTTATTGACGTTATAGTTAGCAATCGCTGTTTTACTACTTTGTTTTCTGTTTAAGTAAACAAAGTAGATTTCGTTAGTATATTCTGGATCAAATGTAATTTTTTCGACAATTGGCTTTCCATTCTCTAGTTGATAGAGAATAGGACTATCATTTTGAGCACAAGCAATATCGTAACCACTACCCCCAAAACTTGTATTTAATAGTTCGAATGCGTCGATACTAAGCCATTGCGCAATATTATTGATTAAAGTTGATGATGTACCTAGTCCCCATTTTCTGGAAAAAGTAAGTTCTGTTTGAATGTTATATCCTTGGTTCAAATTTATGAATTCCGGATTCTGTAAATAGGCTTGATACAATATTGTCGTCAAAGTGTTTTTTACAGTTTCTGTTTCTGTGGGAATATAATTGGTAATGTCTGTAAATAAAATGGTATCTTCAAACCATACACTTCCATCGGAATCATAACTTTTCCATTGAATTTTTTGGTTTTCGCCATCTTCAATAATCAAATTTTGACCTAATTGTGTTGGAAGAGCAAAGGCTTTAGCGCCATCTAAAACTAGATATTCACCTGTAATTAAAAGTTTACCGTTGCTGTAAAATGTTTTTTTCATGTAAATTTTGTCTAATTATTTTCTAAGGTTTTCAACAAAATTGACAACGCCACTATGAGAAACCACATGATGTTTAAAATGTTTTCGAACTTGAAGGCTTTCATCATCTGTTGCTTCCAATTGATTGAGCATATTGTTCAAGTGCATTTTCATATGTCCTTCTTGAATGCCAGAAGTCGTTAAAGAGCGCAATGCGGCAAAGTTTTGGGCTAGACCTGCTACGGCTACAAATTGCATTAATTCTCCCGCTGAAGGGTTTTCAAGCATTTCTAACGATAGTTTAACTAAAGGATGCAAACTAGTCAATCCGCCAACGGTTCCTAACGCCAATGGTACTTCTAACCAAAATGAAAAAATTCCGTTTTCTATTTTAGCATGCGATAAACTGGAATATTGTCCAGACCTTGCCGCATAAGCATGTACGCCTGCTTCAACAGCGCGGAAATCATTTCCAGTAGCGATAATAACTGCGTCAATTCCGTTCATGATTCCTTTGTTGTGTGTTACCGCACGATAAGGTTCTACTTCAGCAATTTGAACAGCTTGTACAAACCGTTCCGCAAAATCATGAGGATTTTGAATGTGTTTTTCCTCTAATTCGTCGACTGGGCAGGAAACTTCCGCTCTTACGATACAATTAGGCACATAATTGGAAAGAATGCTCATGATTACTTGGATGTCTTTTTCTGTTTCTGAGAACAATTCAAAGTTTTGAGATTCCCTTTTTAAAGTGTTTGCAAATTGTTCCAAACAAGAATTGATGAAATTAGCACCCATGCTGTCTTTGGTTTCAAAAGTTGCATGTAGTTGGTAATAATTGTCAATCAAATTAGTTTTGTCTCTCAATTCGATATCTAGAATTCCACCACCACGTTTTTGCATATTGGTAGTAATGTTTTCGGTATCGGCAAAAAACTTGGATTTAGTTTGAGCAAAAAATAATTCTAATTTTGAAACATCTCCTTGGTATATAAAATGGACTTGTCCAATTTTCTCGGTGTTAATTACAGTTGTTTTAAATCCGCCACGAGTGGACCAGAATTTAGCAGCTTTGGATGCAGCGGCAACAACTGAGCTCTCTTCGATCGCCATAGGAATGGTACTGTACTTTCCGTTGATTAAAAAATTAGGCGCTACACCTAGTGGAATGTAGAAGTTAGTAATCGTATTTTCAATGAATTCATCATGGAGTTTCTGAATTTTAGGGTCTGAGTTCCAGTATTTTTTTAGGAGGGAAACAGCTTGCTCAGGTGTAGAAAAATACGCTTCGGCAATCCAGTTTATTTTTTCTTCTTTGGATAATTTTGAAAATCCGGAAAAGGGTTGATTCATTCTATGATAGATTAAAACATAATTAGCTGCAAAGATACATTTTTAGGACTTTTATTCGGTACAATTTAAAAAGCTAAGGCTAAGGTTAGAGAATTATTTTAAGGGATTTAACGTATTCAATAGGAAATAAGTGTAAAATTTTTACTAAAATTGATGTTTCATATTTACATTAAATTACCATACATGAATATTCGTTGTTTTTCGCTTCTGTTTCTACTATTGAGTGGGACTTTTTTTGCCCAACAAAAGATAACTATCGAAGATATTTATAGTGGTGCTTTTCAGCAGCAAGGAATGGAGGAATTCCAATCTTTGAAGAAAACTAGCCAATATACGGTCTTAAATCACGATAATTCCAGTTCCAAAATTCAGATTGATTTGTATGATTTTGCTAGTTTAAAAAAAGTAGCGACTTTATTTGATACTAAAAATTACAGCAGGTTGCCCCGCGTGGAAAGATATTCTTTTGATCCTTCGGAGCGTCTGATTTTATTGGCATGTAATGAAAATTCCATTTATCGACACTCTTTTACAGCGGATTATTTTTTATATGATATTGATAAAAAGGAATTGACAAAAGTGTTTAATTCACCTGTTCAAGAACCTACTTTTTCTCCAGACGGAAAGAAAATTGCATTTGCAAAAGACAATAATCTTTATGTATATGATCTGGGCACTAAAACAATAACTACCATAACAACGGATGGAAAGAAAAATGAAATCATAAACGGAATTTGTGATTGGGTGTATGAAGAAGAATTTTCATTTGTTAGAGCTTTCGACTGGAGTGCGGATAGTAAAAAACTAGCCTATATTCGTTTTGACGAAAACCAAGTGCCTGAATTTTCAATGACTGTTTATGGTGCGAATTTATATCCATCTATTGAAACGATAAAGTATCCAAAAGCAGGTGAGCATAATTCAATGGTTTCTTTACATATTTATGATGTAGTTTCTAAAGAAACACAAAAAGTAAACTTAGAGAACTATAATGATTTTTATATTCCAAGAATTAAATGGACGAATGACGCAAAGCTGTTGTCAGTTAAGATTCTGAACCGTCATCAAAATAATTTAGATTTACTATTTGTAGATGTTACGACAGGAACGACAAAAGTTGTTTTGAATGAGAAGAACAAAAAATATATAGACTTTGTTGATACAGATAACCTTTATTTTTTATCCGATAATCGCTTTATTTGGACAACTGAAAAAGACGGTTTTAACCATATTTATTTGTATGACAAAACAGGGAAGTTGATCAGCCAGATTACCAGAGGGAATTGGGAGGTGACGAGTCTTTACGGTTTGGATGAAAAAAACAAGAAAGTTTACTACGAATCAGTTGAAAACGGTTCGACTAATCGAGATGTATATAGTATTGGTTTGGACGGAACAAATAATACGCGGTTATCCAAAAGGTCAGGGACAAATACCGCTACTTTTAGTCCTGATTATAGATATTATGTCAATATTTTTTCATCAGCTACTCAACCTACTATTTACACCTTAAATGATTCTAAAACTGGTAGAGAATTACAACTTATAGAAAATAACGAGGATTTAGTAGTCCGTTTAAGGGGGTATGATTTACCGGTAAAGGAGTTTTTTACTCTAAAAACTAAAGGTGGAAATGAATTAAATGCGTGGATGATTAAGCCTAAAAATTTTAATGCTTCTAAGAAATATCCAGTTTTTATGTATCAATATTCTGGACCAGGTTATCAAAAAGTTAAAAATGATTGGAATAGTTATGATGATTATTGGTTTATGATGTTGGCACAACAAGGTTATATTGTAGCCTGTGTTGACGGTAGAGGAACGGGATATAAAGGAGAATCATTCAAAAAAGTAACCTATAAACAATTAGGTAAATATGAGCTTGAAGATCAAATCGAAGCCGCTAAAATATTCGGGTCTTATAATTATGTTGATGCAAGTAGAATTGGGATTTTTGGTTGGTCCTTTGGAGGGTTTATGGCTGCCAATTGTATTTTAAAGGGAGGTGATGTTTTTAAAATGGCAATTGCAGTAGCTCCGGTGACCAATTGGCGTTTTTATGATTCGGTTTATACAGAAAGATATATGCAAACGCCACAGGAAAATCCAAGTGGGTATGATGATAATTCTCCAATTAATTTTGCGAGTCAATTAAAAGGAAAGTTTTTGTTGATCCATGGTAGCGCTGATGATAACGTACATGTACAAAATTCAATGCTAATGATGGAAGCATTAATTCAAGCAAATAAACAATTTGATTCACAGATTTATCCAGACAAAAATCACGGTATTTTTGGAGGAATGACCAGAATTCAATTGTATCATAAGATGACAAATTTTATCAAAGAGAGTCTGTAATCTGTTTTTTAGATTATTTTTACAAATGAACAGTAACTATTTATTTTAAATTAGCACATAAAATCTACCTATGAACCAAAATATATCAGACGACAATTTTTTTAAAAACCCTGTTTTAGGGCACCCAGCAGGATTATTCGTTTTGTTTTTTACTGAAATGTGGGAGCGTTTTTCATACTATGGGATGCGAGCTTTATTAGTTTTATTCTTGACCACCTCAATTGCAAAAGGAGGCTGGGAATGGAATATAGAAGATGCAATGGCATTATATGGAACGTATACAATGGTAGTTTATTTTACTCCTATTATAGGTGGTTTCTTAGCCGATAGGTATATAGGTTATCGCTGGGCCGTGGTTATTGGTGCCTTCATTATGACTTTAGGACACGCATCGATGGCAGTGGAAACCCCCTTGTTTTTGTATATAGGAATTGGTTGTTTGATGATAGGAAATGGTTTGTTTAAACCTAATATGACATCAATTATTTCAAATGCTTATGAAAAACATCCTGAAAAGAAAGACGGAGCTTATTCCTTATTTTATATGGGAGTGAATGCAGGTGCTTTTTTAGGGATTATGCTTTGTGGTTATATTGGAGAAAAAGTTTCATGGAGTTTAGGTTTTGGGTTGGCAGGTGTCTTTATGTTCTTTGGGATGTTACAATTTTATTTTACTCAAAATATTTTTGGGGACCTAGGATTACCCCCTACAGCTGCATCCAAATTAGCAATCAAAGAAAAAGAAGCAAAAGAAAATACAGCTCCACATATTATTCGTGACCGAATTATTGCAGTGGTGATTTTTTCTATTTTTTCTGTTTTCTTCTGGGCAGCTTTCGAGCAAGCAGGAGGTTCTATGACTATTTTTGCTGAAAAATTCACTCAAAGAGAGTTGTTTGGGAACACCGCTTGGATTTTTAAAATTACAGATGCTTTATTGACTATTATTCCTTTGATTGTAATTACCTATGTTTTGGTAAAATTATTTTCAAAAACGATAAAAGACTATGCATTAGGAAATAGTATATTGGCCCTTAGTTTTGTCATTATTTGGGGAATAGTAATTTGGAAAATTAATAGAGATTTCTCAACAACTGAAACGGAAGTTCCTGCATCTTGGTTTGGGATTTTAAATTCATTATTTATTATATGTTTTGCTCCGTTTTTCTCAAAGTGGTGGGAGAGCAGCTACAACATTTCAGGACCTATGAAATTTGGATTAGGACTAGCTTTATTAGGATTAGGTTTTGGTTTTTTAGCTTATGGGAGTATGGGAATCACGGCTAATTCAGTGGTACGTGTGAGTATGATTTGGCTTATTATGGCCTATTTATTTCATACGTTAGGGGAGTTGTGTATTTCTCCTGTAAGTTTGTCGTATATTAGTAAGTTGGTGCCAGCAAGTTATATTGGTATTATGTTTGGAGTCTTTTATCTATTCCTTGGAGCAGGAAATAAATTAGCAGGTTCTATGGGGGGATTGATAGAAACGATAAGCGAACAATATAGTTTATCCACTTTTTTCTTGATATTTACCATCATTCCAATAGGTTTGGGGCTGATAATGATTGTTTTGTCACCTCTTATGAAAAAGTTAATGCATGGTGTGAAATAAAATTAAGGCATTATATTTGTTAGACTATAAAAAAGAAAACCAAAGAAGATGAAGAAATTAATACTAGTATTACTGATCATTGTTTCAGTGAGTAGTCAGGCACAAGACTTGAAATGGCATACCAATATCAAAGAAGCTATTACTGTAAGTAGTAAAGAAAATAAACCTTTGATGTTGTTTTTTACGGGAAGTGATTGGTGTGGATGGTGTATTCGTTTGCAAAAAGAAGTATTACTAACTCCTGAATTTAAAAAATGGGCCAAAAGTAATGTGGTTTTAGTGGAATTAGATTATCCAAGAAGAACGGAACAGTTGCCAGAAATAAAACAACAAAACGCCGAATTGCAACAAGTTTTTGGAATTCAAGGATATCCAACAGTCTTTTTTACGAATGTAGTCAAAGAAAAAGACGGTAGATTAAATTTCAAAGCTTTAGGAAAAACAGGTTATGTTGCTGGAGGACCACAAGCTTGGTTAGCTGAAGCTAATGGTTTTTTGCAACAAAAATAAAATAATATTATAATTTATAGAATCCCTTTTCGGCAGTAGCGTGAAAAGGGATTTTTTGTTTTTCGCAACTTTCTTTCCAAGCTTTTTGCACGTTCTTGTAATTTGATCCATCGGCAATTATCATTTTAGGATGGATGGTTTTTAATATTCGGTCTAAATTTATGCGTGGGGATTGTGTTAGTAACAATATATCTGGCGAACTGTTTTTAGGATAAACTCCGGAGCTGTCTACAATCAGAATTTTTTGGTTGTTAAAAAAGTACAGGTTTTTAAGCTTGGAAGTGTTTTTTAAAGTACAGAAGTTCCCGGTGAGATAAGCATTTAGGTTGCTGTTTTTAACTGTTGGTTCATTGGTGTAAACTAAAACTGCTTCTCCTTTTCTTTCAGTGATTAGACTGTTATTTTTTTGATGAAAAATAATCCATTCGTTTCCATTAGTACTTTCATATTGCGTTTTTATATAGGATAGTTGCAAGCAAATCAGGGCAATTAATACACCAAGTAATTTGTAGAATTTTGGTTTTTGAAACCAAATAATTAGGGTAATAATGCATAAATAGGAACTGATTAATAAATAGCTATTGAAAGGGATATCTTGAATGATAAAGGAACGAAAGGAGGCAATCCAACTAATAATTTGGTTCATCCCATAAATACTCCATTCAAAAGGTTTGATTAAAAATAGTGGCGTACAATTTATTGAAGCCAGGAGCATCACTACAATCCCTAAAATCATGATAAAGCTCAAACAAGGAATGATAATTAGATTCGTCAGGAAAAATAAACCAGGAAATTGATGAAAGTAAAATAAGCTTATGGGTAAAGTTCCTATTTGAGCAGCAATAGAAACTGAGAGAATTTTCCAAATCGATTTCAGTATTTTATTCTTTGGATTCCAAACACTCGAAATTAAAGGTTGAGCCCAGATAATAAAAAATAAAGCGATATAACTTAATTGGAATCCAACATCAAATAGAAAATAAGGTTGAACAAGTAATATCAATAAGATGGACACAATAATAGTGTGGTAAATATTGGTGCTTCTTCTGAGATAATATCCAATTGCGACAAATGAAAACATAGTTACGGACCGAACTACGGACGGAGCTAAACCAGCAATTATTGCGAACGAAGAAAGTAATCCAAGGCTGATTACTAATTTAATAAACGAGCCTTTTGGAGTATTGGGAATAGGTTTTAAAATGAAATTCAAGAATATCAAGATAAAACCAATATGAAGTCCAGAAACTGATAAAATATGTATTGCTCCCGCAAATTGATAGTCTTGCATAACTTCAGGAGAAACATCTTGTTTTTGACCTAGTATTAAGGCTACAGCAACATGTAGTGCTTTGGGCTTAAAATGTGCTTTTTCTAAATTAGATATTATAGTAGTTCTTAGTCTTGAAGCATAATAAAAGATTTCTTTTTTTATTTCAGGACTTATAAGATATCCTTCATGGGTGGTATAGAGTTGGCTGTAGATTTGTTTGTTTTCCAGATACTTGCCGTAATCAAATGCATTTGGGTTGTATGCTGCTTTGTTTTTATAAAGTTGTCCCTTGATGATTAATTGGTTTCCACTGGTTATTTTAGATTTTAAAGAATCTTTTTTAATATTCAAAAGTGTTTTTCCTGTTGTTTTTTTTCCGTTAATTTCGGTAATATTTGCAATATAACGTTCATTGGTGAGGGTGCTTTTTATTTTTTCTTGGATGTGGACAACAATGAGGTTGTCGCTTTCAAAAAAAGATTCTTGGTGTGTGTAATGTTGTGTCTGACTGGAGTCAGTGTTCAAAATTAAAGTAGTAGCACCTATTGAAAAGCTGATTAAAAGAGTTGATATTCCAAAATAAAAGATGGATTGGGTATCTTTTTTTTGATAAAAATAACTAATGATAAATAGGATCAAACTGATACACAAGGTTAGAATGCTTTCCGTGAGAGAAAATTTTGCGTAATAGGAAAATAGGATACCTATTAGGAATCCAATCGTAATTCTGGAAAGAGGGAAATAAAGTACTTTCATGACTCTAAAGTACTAATTTTCTTAAAACAAGAATTGTATTTATTCTAAAATTCTATTGAGTTGTGAAAAACTTTTTTCGTAGTAAGATTCTTTGGTAGAAGAAATGATAACGCCTCTAGAAGTTGAAGAATGGATGAATTTTACTTCTTCTTCACTTACTTCAGTAACGATACCTACATGATTGATACGGGAACTGTTATTGGTTTTAAAGAAAATAAGATCACCTTTCTCTGCTTTCTTGGTGTTTTGACCTAGTGATTTACCTGCGGTAGCTTGGTCGTAAGAAGTTCTAGGGAGTTTAATTTCAAATTCACCAAAAGTGCTGTAAACTAATCCTGAACAATCATAGCCAGAAGGCGTTTTACCAGCCATTTTATAGGGTGTGCCAATATGTTGCACAGCACTATTTACAATTTTATCGGCTATTGTATTGGTACTAGTTTTATTAGAAATAGTTGAAGTTGATTTACAAGATGTAAATAATACAATGAAGGCTAAAAGGGGTAAAAAATATTTCAAAGTAAAAAATTAAGAATGTTTTAAATCAGATACAATTAAACGTGCCGTTTTTTCACTAGCTCCTATTCCGCCTAGTTTTTGCTCTAATTCCTCATATTTTTCAAGTACTATCTTGCGGTGATTTGGTTCCAGAATTTTAGTTAATTCTCGTTTAATATTTTTTGTATTAAAATCATCTTGAATCAATTCGGTAACGACTTCTTCATCCATTATCAAATTGACAAGTGAGATATATTTTAGAGTAATGATTCGTTTAGCAATTTGGTACGAAGCCCAATTTCCTTTGTAGCAAACTACTTCTGGAACTTTAAAAAGTGCAGTTTCTAAAGTGGCTGTTCCCGAAGTTACCAATGCGGCTGTGGCATTTTGCAACAAAACATAGGTTTTATTGGAGACAAATTGAATGTTTTTCTTGGTAATAAAAGGTTCATAAAAAGAGAAATCTTGGCTTGGAGCTCCAGCAATTACAAATTGATAGTCTGGAAAATCATCAACAATACTCAACATGCCCGAAAGCATTTTGGTGATTTCTTGTTTTCTACTTCCTGGTAATAAGGCAATAATCGGTTTGTCTGATAATTGATTTTCAGTTCTGAAATTTGTTGCAGAATTATCTTTTTGGCTATGAATAGCATCAATCAAAGGATGTCCCACAAATTTAACTGGAAATTGATGTTTGTCTTCGTAAAATGTTTTTTCGAAAGGTAAAATCACATACATCTTATCTACATCGCGCTTGATGGCTTTGATGCGGCTTTCTTTCCAAGCCCAAATTTGAGGCGAAATATAATAGTGAGTTTTGATTCCTAATTCCTTTGCCCATTGAGCGATTCTCATATTGAATCCGGGATAGTCAATAAAAATAATAACATCAGGTTTGAATTCTAAAATATCTTTTTTGCATATTTTGATATTGCCTAAAATTGTTTTTAGGTTAAAGATAACTTCTGCAAATCCCATGAAAGCCAATTCACGGTAATGTTTGACCAGTGTCCCACCTACTTGCTCCATCAAATCTCCTCCCCAAAAACGAATGTCAGCATGGACATCTTCTTGGTACAAAGCTTTCATTAAGTTAGAACCGTGCAAGTCCCCAGAAGCTTCTCCTGCTATAATATAATATTTCATCGGTAGAGTATGAAAAGTTTAGAAATTTCAATAATCAAAATTAGTCATTGCTGAATTGGCAATCAAACAATAAGATTGTTTTTTTTACAGGAATAAAGTCAAAATTGTCATTAGGATTACAGCTAAAATAACTCCTTTTGCTATTAAATCTCTGTTGAATTTCAATAAAATAGTGAATGCAATTAGATTTAGTATGGAGCCCAAGGTGATTATTTTTCCAAGATAACCTTGTGAACGCATGATTTGTATCCCAACTGCAAAATTCCATTCTGTAAAAAGTTGAATAAAAACAAAGCAACCAATCGCGGTAGTGATAAAGCCAATTAAAAAACCGTAGAGTAAATCTATTTTATTCATTCCAATTCCAAGTATTGAGTTGTTGTGTAGCGTGATGTGCCGTTAAATCAAATTGAACAGGCACGATAGAAATGTAACCATTGGCTAAAGCCCATTCATCAGTGTCTTCGCCTTTGTCTTGATTTACAAAATCGCCCGTAAGCCAATAATATTCTTTACCAAAAGGAGAAGTTCTTTTGTCGAATTTCTCTACCCAAAGCGCTTTAGCTTGACGACAAATTTTAATTCCTTTGATTTCTTCTTTTTTCAATTTTGGTAAATTGACATTTAATACCACATCTTTAGGTAGTTTTTTTTCTAAAACTTCCAAAGTTATTTTTTTGATATAAGGTTTGATTTCTTCAAAATTAGCATCCCAATTGTAATCCAATAATGAAAAACCAATAGCTGGAATGCCTTCGATTCCTGCTTCAACAGCGGCACTCATTGTTCCAGAATAAATGACATTTATGGAAGAATTAGAGCCATGATTAATTCCAGAAACGCATAAGTCTGGTTTTCTTTTCAAAATTTCATTTACCCCTAGTTTAACGCAGTCAACAGGTGTCCCTGAACAGCTGTATTCCAAAATGGCTGCATTTTCTTTTGATATTTTATCTATAAATAAAGTGTTATTAATGGTTATAGCGTGCCCCATTGCACTCTGTGGTTTGTCTGGAGCTACTACAACTACTTCGCCTATTTCTGCCATTACAGCAATTAAAGCGCGAATCCCTGGTGCAGATACACCGTCATCATTAGTAATTAAGATTAGAGGTCTTGGGGTATCCATGATTGTTTTTTTTTTAATAATTATTTTTGTCTAAAAATAGATTTTAAGACGTTGAAATTTAATAGAGAACAAAGGAAACAAAAAATATTAACTTCAAGGATTAAGGGAGAAATAAAAAAAATATTTTTATATCTTTAACAAAAAATTATGCAAGCTTTACAGGTGATGGCATGGTTTTTAATTTAACTTAGTTTAAAAATTTGAATGAATGCTATAATTAACTTTATGAAAAGACATTATAAAATACTTCTTACAATTGTTGTTCTTTCAATAACATTGTTTGCCTTTAATAGCAACTATAAAAACGAATCAGACCCTGATAAGGACAAGCTTCTTTTGGAATTATTAACATTTGTAATAGAAAAAGGACATTATAGTCCAGCCGCTATTGATGATACTTTTTCAAAAGGTGTTTATAAGGATTATGTTCAGGCGCTAGACCCTTCTAAGCGTTTTTTCTTGCAATCTGATATTGATGAATTTTCAAAATATGAGACTGAAATTGACAATCAAATTTTAAACAAAGATTTGACGTTTTTTACATTGACCTATGAAAGATTGATGAAAAGAATGGGTGAAAGTAAAGATATCTACAAATCGATTTTAGCAAAACCATTCGATTTTACTATTGACGAAAGCTTTAATACAGATTATGAAAAAGCTCCATACGCAAAAAATAGTGCAGAATTAAATGAAAAATGGCGCAAACAAATTAAGTTGTCAGCGCTTTCTTCATTGACAGATCGACTGAAGGTACAAGAAAACAAAGCCAAAGGAATTGTAGAAGATGTTTCTTCTACTGATGATATTGAAGAAGGGAATCCTGTTACTATTGAAGTAACTCCAAAAATCAAAAAAACAGAAGTTAAAGACAATGATGAACCTAAATCAGTTCAAGAACTAGAAAAAGAAACAAGAGAAAGTTCTAAAAAATCACTAGATGAGTACTTTAGTTTTATGGGAGATTTGAATAGAAATGACTGGTTTTCAGTTTATATTAATTCGATTACTGCTCGTTTTGATCCCCATACTAATTATTTTGCTCCTGATGAAAAAGAACGTTTTGACGTTAGTATGAGTGGAAAGTTAGAAGGGATAGGTGCTCGTCTTCAAAAGAAAAATGATTTCACTGAAATTTCTGAATTGATATCAGGTGGGCCAGCATGGAGAGGTAAACAGTTAGAAGCCGGTGATGTAGTGATGAAAGTGGCACAAGGAACTGCTGATCCTGTAGATGTGGTAGGGATGCGTCTAGATGATGTGGTGAAGAAAATTAAAGGTCCTAAAGGCACTGAGGTACGTTTAACGGTAAAAAAAGTTGACGGAACAATTACTGTAATTTCAATTATTAGAGATATTGTTGAAATTGAAGAGACCTATGTGAAATCAAGCATTGTAAATAAAAATGGTCTGAATTACGGAGTTATTTATTTACCTAAATTCTATATTGACTTTGAAGATAAAAACGGAAGAGACGCTGGAAAAGATATTGCACTAGAGGTTGAACGTTTAAAGAAAGTTGGAGTCGATGGAATTGTTCTTGATGTTCGTGATGATGGTGGTGGGTCATTGTCAACGGTAGTGGATATTGCGGGTTTATTTATTAATGAAGGCCCAATTGTCCAAATTAAATCTGCTGGTAGGAAAAAAGAAGTGCTGTTTGATCGTGATAAAAAAATAGAATGGGATGGACCATTAGTTATTATGGTTAATAGCTTTTCGGCTTCGGCATCTGAAATTTTGGCTGCAGCCATTCAAGACTATAAAAGAGGAGTTATCATTGGTAGTAAACAAACCTATGGTAAAGGAACTGTTCAAAATGTGATTGACTTAAACCAATTTGTACGCAATAGTGCTGTTGGGGATTTAGGAGCGCTTAAGACGACTACTCAAAAGTTTTATAGAATCAATGGAGGTTCTACACAATTGGAAGGAGTTAGTAGCGATGTTGTAATGCCAGATCGATATTCTTATTTGAAAATGGGGGAGCGTGATGTAGAAAATGCAATGCCATGGGATAAAATTGATGCTGCTGAATACACCGTTTGGAACAAAAACGAGAATTTCAATAAAGCAATCTTAAATAGTAAAAAACGTATTGATTCTAGTGAGCAATTTAAATTAATTGATGAAAATGCTAAATGGATAGATAGTAGAAGCGTAGAGAATACGTATAGTTTGAATCTAGATAAATTCAGACTAGCCCAGAAAGATATTGAGGAGAAGGCTAAAAAATACAAACCGATTTCTCAGTATAAAAATAATTTACAATTTACCTCTTTGCCTTATGAGTTGGATGAAACCAAGAAGGATAATATATTAAAAGAGAAAAGAGACAGATGGCATGAATCATTGTCTAAGGACATTTATGTGGAAGAAGCATTAAATGTGTTGGATGATTTACAAACAAAGCCTGTTTCAAAACAAAATACATCTCAAAAAAAAGATAAATTAGTAAAATCGTAATTCAATTTGAATGCAGAATACCAATAAGTCTATAATTTTTAAAACGCTCCAAAAACTCTTCTTGTTTTTTTGGAGCGTTTTTATTTGTTTAATAAGTTACTCTTGTAAAATTGATTCAAAATCGAACGGAAATACAGTTTTGAATATCGAGGAAACAACTTTGGATAATACGGGGTTAGAGCAGGATGTTTCAGCTAACTCCATCGATAAAGAAGGATGGAATTATTATCTTCCAAAACCTTCTAAAAACCAAATCGTTAAGCATGAGTATTATACATTGTCTTACGATGAAAAAGCAGAGCAAGCGGAATGGTTAGCTTATCAATTAAAGAAAGAATATTTAAAAAACAATGACTTTAAAAGACCTTATTTCATTGAAGATCCATTGGTTATAACTGGTTCTGCTAGTTGGAGGAATTATAAAAAATCGGGCTATGATAAAGGTCATTTGTGTCCTGCTGGTGATATGGATTTTAATCAAGATGCTTATAATGATACTTTTTATACCTCGAATATATCACCACAATTGCATGAGTTTAACGGAGGGATTTGGAATAGATTAGAACAAAAAGTACGCTATTGGGCTAGTAGATACAATAGGATTATCATAATTACTGGAGGAGTGTTGGATAATAGTAACCGAACAATTGGTAGTGAAAAGGTAGTCGTTCCTAATTATTTCTATAAAATCATCTTTAAAAGTGATAAAAATAGTCAACCTAAAATGATTGCTTTTCTATTACCTAATGAAAAAAGTAACAAAGCGCTGTACGAATACGTTGTTTCGGTTGATTCTATAGAAAAGATTACTGGAATTGACTTTTTCCCAAAACTTGAAGATAAACTCGAAAATACTTTAGAAAAAAATACAGATTATAAGTTTTGGATTTCTAATTAAAAGCCTACCATTCATTAACTTTATTGGCATCCATTTTTAAGAAAATAAAAAGTAAAATAGTGAATCCCCAAAGTCCAGAACCTCCATATGAAAAGAAGGGCAAAGGAACTCCGATGGTTGGGAATATACCAATGACCATCGCAAGATTCACAAAGAAGTGAATGAATAATATACCCGCAACACAATAGCCGTAAACCCTACTGAATTTAGTTTTTTGCCTTTCGGCCAAATAAATAACTCTAAGGAATAAGCCAACGAATAAAGCAATCACAGTAAGAGAGCCTAGAAACCCCCATTCCTCTCCAACAGTAGTGAAAATGTAATCAGTATGTTGTTCCGGTACAAATCCACCTTTAGTTTGCGTACCTTCCAAAAAACCTTTTCCAAACCATCCGCCAGAACCTATCGCAATTTCAGATTGATTGGTGTTATATCCGACGCCTTTTAAATCGACAGTTTTTCCTAATAAGATATTAAATCGATCGCGGTGATGCTGTTTGAAAACATTGTTAAAAACATAGTTAACCGATAGAACAAACCCAGACATGGCTACAAATAATAAGCTGCTTACGATAATGTTTCTGTCTCCTAGTCGCGATTTAAAATAGATTAAAATTAGAGTAGCTAATGCTCCTAAAATGACATATTGTGGTTCGATAACCAAAGTTAAAACGAATAATACAATTGTAATAAACCCTGTCCAAACATACCAAGCAGGCAATCCTTCTCTGTATAATACAATAAAGAAAATACTATAAATAAGTGCACTTCCTGGGTCAGGTTGTGGTAAGATAAGAAGTACGGGTAAGAAGACAATTGCCAATACTTGTATTTGTCTATTGATTTCTTTCAGGTTAATTTGTGAATCGCTCAAATATTTTGCGATGGCTAATGAGGTTGCTGCTTTGGCAAACTCTGAAGGTTGTAGTGTGAAACTTCCAATCGCATACCAGCAGCGCTGTCCTGCAATGGTTTTACCTGCGACAAATAATCCGGCAAGTGACAATAAGGAAATCATAAAGATAATACTCGCATATTTTTCATACATCTTTCCGTCTATGGCAAGTATGATGAAAATCAATGGAATAGTCAGTATGATGAATATCAATTGTTTTTGATAAGTGTTGTCGGGAGATGAAAGTGATGATGAATAGATATTTAGCCATCCTAGTATTACTAAAGCACCATAAATGATAACACAGCTCCAATCGAGATTTTTCTTTATACTTTGATTTTTCATTGTAATAATCTCTAGTTAATTTTCTTTAGTCGAATCGACTTTTACTTTTATTGTCTCTTTTTTGGCTATAGAATCACTTGGGGAAGATTCAATAGCCTCGGATTCCTTCATTCCGCCTAACTTGGCATATTGATCTTTTAAGCTAATTCCAAGAACTCTTTTCTCTAGATCGACCCTAGTAATTTTTTTTCTAAGGTATTTTTCAATCATTAAACTGGCAATTGGCCCTGCAATAGTTGATCCGAATCCACCATTTTCTACCAGAATAGCGATAGCAATTTTTGGATTGTCTTTTGGAGCAAACGCAACAAATATAGAGTGATCTTTTAACTGAACTCTTTTTCCGCCAATCTTAGCAAAGTTTTCCGCAGTTCCGGTTTTTCCACATATATCTATTCCTTCTACTCTTAAAGAGCTTGCAGTTCCAAAGTTGTAAACATCAAATAATCCTTGAATCATAGGCTTGAAGTATTTTTTATCAACTGTTGTAACATGCTTAGTAGTGAATTTTTTGTCAATTGACGATCCCTTTATTTTTTTTATAATATGAGGTGTGTAATAATAACCTTCATTAGCTACTGTTGCAATCATATTAGCTAACTGTATTGGAGTCATTAGAACTTCACCTTGTCCTATAGAGTTAGAAATAATAGTTTTTCCACTATAGTTCCAATCAGGGTAAATTTTCTTGTACGTTTTAGAGTCTGGGATTTTTCCTCTTTTACCAGTAGGTAAATCATAGCCCATAAATTGTCCAAGTCCAAAACTTTTAAGGTGATTACTCCAAGCATCTACAGCATAAGGTGTACTTTTGTATTTTCCGATTATGCGTAAATAAACATTCGCAAAATAAGTATTACATGAATTATATATCCCATTATTCAGTTGGTGTGGTCCTGATCCATGACATTTCATAAATCTTCCAGGGGCATAACTAAATCCATGGTGGCAAACAAATGTAGTTTGCTCGTCAATAACTTCTTCTTGCAGTGCAACTAGTCCTGTTAAAATTTTAAAAGGAGAGCCAGGAGGATATTCTGCTAGTAATCCTCTGTCGTATAGTGGTTTTGCTATCGAATCATGATACAGTAAAGTGTAGTTTTTAGAACGTTGTCTTCCTACTAGAATGGATGGGTCGTAGGATGGCGCGGTAACCAATGCCAAAATTTCACCCGTTTTAGGTTCTATAGCTACGATTCCCCCTCGTTTATTGGCCATTAATTGTTCGCCGTACCTTTGGATCTCGGCATCAATTGTTAGGTTAATATCTTCGCCTTGAACTGCAATAGTATCGTATTTGCCTTCTTTATATGATCCAATTTCTCGGTTGTATTTGTCTTTTTGAATGTATTTTATACCTTTAATTCCTCGTAAAATTTCTTCATAACTTTCTTCAACCCCTTGTCGACCTATTAAATCTCCACTGTTGTAATAAGGATTTTTTTCAATAAGTCTTTCGTTTACTTGTGTGATAAAGCCAAAAATGTTGGCTCCAAAATCGACTTCATAGTCGCGTAAAGATCGTTTTTGAAAATAGAAACCTTCAAATTTTCGTATTTTTTCCTGAAAGGCGGCAAATTCACTTTTGTTTAACTGTGGTAAAAAAACAGACGGAAGCCTTGGGCTATAGACTTTAGCTTTTTCAATTTTCTTTATATAATCTTCTTTTGTAATATTAAGAAGTTGACAGAATTCTAAGGTATCAATGTTTTTTAATTCTCTAGGAATTACCATGATATCATAAGAAGCTTGGTTCGCAACTAGTAATTTACCATTTCGATCAAAAATATATCCTCGTTCTGGGTAGTCGTATTTAATTTTTATTGCGTTATTGTCTGATTTTAATTTGAAAGTATCGTTGATGACTTGCAAATAAAATATTCGAATTAGTAGCAATGATGCTGCAATGATAATTAAAGTAGGCAGCAGGAGTTTTCTCATCTTTTGTTTGGCTTAATAAGATAGATTATAATAATACAACTGAGTACAGTGAATACAGAACTTAACAGTGTTCGAATCAAGATATCCCAGAAAAAATTTACCTGAAAAGCTTCTAGTATAAACATTGTTATATGATGTATTAATACAGCAAGCAATATAAATGAAAATCTTTCAGGCGTTAAGGAGTCATTTATTTTAATAGTTTGATATTCATAACTGATACCAAATGAGAATTTAAAAATTGATGGTCTAAAATTGGCTAAAACTAAACAAGCTGTAGCGTGTATTCCGCCAGAGTTTGAGAAAAAATCCATGGTTAATCCTAATAGGAAACTAGAAATTAATAGACCTGATTTATTTCCATTTACTGGATATAGTAATATAAACAATATATATGGAAGTGGCAAAATGAACCCCAAAAAAGTCATATTATTGAAAATGACTATTTGAACGGTTAATAATAGTATAAACCGAAAAACATTGACTAACAAAGTGCTATTCATCTTTTTTATTTTGTTTTTCTAGATTATTCAATTCGTCTCTATACTTGCTTTTTATAATATATACATGACCTAAATTAGTCATATCATTAAAAAGTTTGATATTCAAAGTGTAATAATTGGTTTTATTGTCAATGTAGATTTTGTCAATAGTACCAATATTAATGTTTTCTGGAAAGATTACAGATTGTCCACCTGTTACGATAGTGTCTCCTTTTCTAACTGATGCCAATCTAGGTACGTCAATAAGTTGAACGAATCCAGTGCTTTTCCCATTCCAAACTAGTGAGCCAAAATGGTTAGACTTCTTAATCTTAGCATTAATTTGAGATTTGATATTTAAAAGACTAACAACAGTTGCGTAGTTAGGTGAAGTTTTGTCAACGATTCCAATAATTCCTAAATTGTTGATTACTCCCATATCAGATTCAATTCCTTCTAGGGAGCCTGAATTTAAAGTGATGAAGTTTTCATGAGCGTTGTACGAGTTGTGAATCACTTTTGAAACAAGAATGTCATCAGGAGCAACCCCTTTAAGACTTTCTATCTTTCTAATTTCAGAAGTGTCTTTGGTTTTAAATAAAATGCTTTTCAGTCGAGCATTTTCAAGTGCCAAAGCTTCATTTTGAGTTTTTAAATTCAAATATTCACTTATATTATTTATTTTTTCATACACACCACCACTTACGTAATTAGCGGAGCTAATGATTCTGCTCTTGTGGAATGAATGCGATTGTATTGTAAGCAATAACGAAATGCATAATAACAGCAAAAACAGTAGTCGATTACTGTTTTTGAATATAAAATTAAATATTTGCTGCATTCTCTTATTTGATTATGTGTTTCAAAATTGGCGTAAGTATCTGAATTATTGATAGCTTAGATAAGTTAAATAAAAATTCAGATACATATAAGGAAATCTTATTTGATTAAGATGCTTTTAAATCTAGCTAAATTTTTAAGTGCCATTCCAGTTCCACGAACAACAGCTCTTAATGGATCTTCAGCAATATAAACAGGTAAATCTGTTTTTTGAGAGATTCTTTTGTCTAATCCTCTCAACATAGATCCCCCACCTGCTAAGTAGATGCCAGTATTATAGATATCTGCTGCTAATTCTGGAGGTGTTTGAGATAATGTTTCCATTACAGCATCCTCTATACGTTGGATTGATTTGTCTAGTGCTTTAGCAATTTCTCTATAAGATACTTCTACTTGCTTAGGTTTTCCGGTAAGTAAATCTCTACCTTGAACAGACATATCTTCAGGAGGAGTTTCTAAGTCTTCGATAGCAGCTCCTATTTGAATTTTTATTTTTTCAGCAGTGCTTTCACCTACAAATAGATTATGTTGGGTGCGCATATAATAAACGATATCGTTTGTAAAAACGTCACCTGCAATTTTTACAGATTTATCACATACAATTCCTCCTAAAGCAATAACTGCAATTTCAGTAGTTCCTCCACCGATATCAACAATCATATTTCCTTTTGGTTGCATAATATCAATTCCAATACCAATTGCAGCGGCCATAGGTTCGTGGATTAAGTAAACTTCTTTTCCGTTTACTCTTTCGCAAGATTCTTTTACAGCTCTCATTTCCACCTCAGTAATTCCAGATGGAATACATACTACCATACGTAAGGCAGGAGTAAACATTCTCTTCTTTAAAGCGGGAATGCTTCTGATGAACATACTGATCATTTTTTCTGAAGCATCAAAATCAGCAATTACACCGTCTTTTAGAGGTCTAATTGTTTTAATGTTTTCATGCGTCTTACCTTGCATCAAGTTGGCTTCTTTCCCAACAGCAATAATTTTGCCTGAAATTCTATCGCGAGCAACTATGGATGGGCTATCAATAACGACTTTGTCATTATGAATAATTAAGGTATTAGCGGTACCAAGGTCTATCGCGATATCCTCAGTCATGAAATCAAAAAATCCCATAAATTATTTTGGGTTAAAAGTTATAAATATAATTGCGCACAAAGTTAAACAAATTAATGTTTGAAATGACGTGTTCCTGTAAATACCATTGCCAAATTATTTTCATTGCAATAGTTGATACTCAATCCGTCTTTTATGGATCCTCCAGGCTGAATAACGGCTGTAATTCCAACCTCTTTTGCAAGAGCTACACAGTCAGGGAATGGAAAAAAGGCATCACTAGCCATTGAAGCTCCTGTCAAATCAAATCCAAAATGTTTTGCTTTTTCAATTGCTTGAAGCAGAGCATCGACTCTTGAAGTTTGACCTGTTCCTGATGAAATCAATGTACCGTTTTTAGCAAAAACAATCGTATTCGACTTAGTGTTTTTACAAATCTTAGAAGCAAAGATTAAATCTTCAACCTCTTTTTCTGTTGGGGCTGTAACAGTAACGGTCTTTAAGTCTTCTTTATTGTCTGTGATGTCGTTTCTATCTTGAATTAATAATCCGTTTAAGCAAGTTCTTACTTGACGGTTTGGTAATTCTACCTCGTTTTGGATTAAGATAATTCTGTTTTTCTTTTCTTGTAAAATGGCTAAAGCTTCATAATCATATAATGGAGCTATTACTACTTCACAGAATAATTTGTTGATTTCAATAGCGGTAGCCACGTCAATTGTTTTGTTGGCAATTAATACACCACCAAATGCTGAAGTTGGGTCACATGCTAAAGCCGCATTGTATGCTTCTTCAATAGTATCTCTCGAAGCTAGGCCACAAGCGTTATTGTGTTTTAATATTGCAAATGTAGGTCCATCATTTTTGAATTCGGTAATCAAATTCACTGCAGCAT
This sequence comes from Flavobacterium ovatum, assembly GCF_040703125.1. NCBI lineage: Bacteria > Pseudomonadati > Bacteroidota > Flavobacteriia > Flavobacteriales > Flavobacteriaceae > Flavobacterium > Flavobacterium ovatum. The sequence goes on along the minus strand of NZ_CP160035.1, from coordinate 426,375 downwards.
CTACGTCTAATAAGTTGTTGTATGATAATTCTTTACCGTGTAATTTGGTAAACATTGCTTCGAAATCTCCAAAAAAGAATCCTTTTTGGTGTGGGTTTTCTCCATAACGCAATATTTGACCATTTGAAATGCTTTCTTTGTAGAAAGTTTCGTCAGTGTTGAAATAGTTAAAGATGGCGCCATCATAGTGAGAAGATACGTGAAATGCTTTTGAAGCCAATAATTTTCTATCTTCAATAGTTGTCGCTCCGTCTTGTTTAGTGATTAAATCTAAAAACGAACTATAATCATCAACAGAAGCAACGATTACAGTGTCTTTGAAGTTTTTTGCAGCGGCACGAATCAATGAGATTCCACCAATATCAATTTTCTCAATGATATCTGCTTCACTAGCTCCTGAGGCTACAGTTTTTTCAAAAGGATATAAGTCTACAATTACCAAGTCAAGTTGCGGGATATTGTATTCTACCATTTGTTGAACGTCTCCTTCATGGTCTTGACGGTTCAAAATACCTCCAAAAACTTTAGGGTGTAATGTTTTTACTCTTCCTCCTAAAATAGATGGATAAGAAGTCACATCTTCAACTGGTACAACAGGAATCCCTAAGTTTTTAATAAAGTCTTCTGTGCCTCCTGTAGAATATAAGGTTACGTTTTGACTGTGTAGTTGTCTTACGATAGGCTCTAGACCTTCTTTAGAAAAAACTGAAATTAATGCCGATTGTATTGTTTTTGTTGTGCTCATCTTGTGTTATAATTTGAAAGTGCAAAAATAGTTTTTTAAACTGAAAATTAAGCTATTTCAAAAAGAGATAATTTGGAAATAGGCAATATTTGACGTTATTTTATTAAAAAAGCCTTTCAGAATGAAGCAGTTGTTTAAAATTGTTAGGTTTTTGAAAATAAATTTAGGAATTTTACTTGATTCAAAATTCATGAAATAATGCGTTTATATCTCAGATTATTAAAAGAGAGCTTTGCTTTTGCCTTACATGCGTTGACCAATAATAAGTTGCGAACTTTGTTGTCATTGTTGGGCGTGACTATTGGTATTTTTTCTATTATTGCAGTTTTGGCTGCTGTGGATTCTTTGGATCGAAAAATCACCAGTGATTTGAGTAATTTAGATAAAAACACTATTTATTTGATGCGATTTTCTTTTGGTCCGTCGGAAATTCCACAATGGAAAAGAGAGCAGTTTCCTAATGTGAAATATGATGAGTATATTTATTTAAAAAGTTCCTTAAACAATACGGAAGAAGTAGGGTATCAATTGTTTGTCAATAGAGAAATGCTCAAACATGAAGATAAGACGGTTAGTGATGTGAATATTGTACCTGTTTCAGGTGAGTTTATCAATATCCAAGGATTAGAGTTTGAAAAAGGACGTTTTTATAATGAGTCCGAATCCAATTCAGGTAAAGCGGTAATTGTTTTGGGTTATGAAATAGCAAACACTCTTTTTGATAGCCAAGATCCAATAGGTGAAAACATTCGGTTATATGGTCAACGATTTACCGTGATTGGTGTTTTGAAAAAAAAAGGAGCAGGTTTGTTCGGGGACAGTAATGATACTTCGGTTTTTTTGCCAGTTAATTTTTTACGAAGAATGTACGGCGATAATAATGATGCCATGACTCCTGTAATTATTCTAAAACCTAAAAACGGAGTAGATATGGATGCTTACCAAGCCGAACTCAAAGGGAAATTAAGAGATTTTAGAGGGATGAAAGATGGGCAAATTGATAATTTTTTTATCAATATTTTCTCAGGATTCACCAATCTTATTGATGGGATTATTAGTCAAATGAATGTGATGGGTTGGATTATCAGTGGGTTTTCATTGCTAGTGGGTGGTTTTGGAATTGCCAATATCATGTTTGTTTCTGTAAAAGAAAGAACCAATTTAATTGGAATTCAAAAATCACTGGGCGCAAAAAATCGGTTTATTTTATTTCAGTTTTTGTTTGAATCCGTGATTCTTTCTGTGATTGGGGGAATTATTGGTTTAGTATTGGTTTTTATAATGTCTATCGTAGCGACCAATATGGCCGATTTTGAATTTGTATTGAGTTATGGGAATGTTTTTCTGGGGACATTTTTAGCAGCGATCATTGGTTTAATTGCTGGAATTGTCCCAGCAATAACCGCTTCCAGATTAGACCCTGTAGAAGCGATTAGAACGGGAATGTAATTGTAAATCTATTTTGGGACGTGACAACATCCGTGAGATTGGGTGTGTTTACGAATGTTTATTTCAGAGTTACTCATATATAATAAGATATTTTTACAAAATATCTTCTGGAAAATGGATGTAATTAATAGCCCTGATCGTAGCGGCATCCTCTTGTATGGCGATAGCCAATGCAAGAGAGATAGCGTAGAGCAGGAGGGGTGTTCTTGAAAAACGGAATCGTTCTGCTCCTAATGAAAAATAAATAGATGCTGTTTGTGGGAGAGTATAATGCAAAAAAAATCCCGATTGCTCGGGATTTTCATTTATCTAATATCGATGTTTTGAATTAAATCGATGTACAAGTTAATCTTGTCTTTTAAATCTTTTCTGGCGGTTATAAAGTCTAAGAAACCGTGTTCTAATAGAAACTCTGCTGTTTGGAAACCTTCTGGTAAGTCTTTACCAGTGGTGTCACGCACCACACGAGGTCCTGCGAAACCAATTAATGCACCAGGCTCACCGATATTGATATCTCCTAGCATGGCGTATGAAGCAGTGGTTCCTCCGGTTGTAGGATCTGTACATAAAGAGATGTAAGGCAATTTGGCTTCTGCTAATTGCGCTAACTTTACTGATGTTTTAGCTAATTGCATTAAAGAATAAGCGGCTTCCATCATACGAGCACCTCCTGATTTGGATATCATCACGAATGGTAATTTGTTTTTGATAGCGTGGTCAATTCCTCTAGAGATTTTTTCGCCCACAACAGCTCCCATAGATCCACCGATAAAGGCAAAATCCATGCAACAAATGACTAATTCTTTACCTTTTGATTTTCCAACACCAGTACGTACTGCGTCTTTTAGTTGAGTTTTTTCCATAACTTGTTTCAGACGGTCTGAATATTTCTTTGTGTCAACAAAGTTCAAAGGGTCTTTAGAAGTTAAGTTTTTGTCCAATTCAACAAATTCATTGTTGTCAAACAAAATTTCAAAATACGTTGCACTACCAATTCTTACGTGGAAACCATCTTCAGGGCTTACGAAAAGATTGCGTTCTAATTCTTCAGCATCAATGATTTTTCCAGTAGGAGATTTGTACCAAAGTCCTTTTGGGACATCCATTTTGTCTTCGGTAGCAGTAGTGATTCCCTTTTCTTGTCGTTTAAACCAAGCCATATCTATAAGTTATGAGTTATGAGTTATAAGTTATGAGTTGTGAAATTAGTGAGTAAACTAATTATTCACAACTCATAATTCATAATTTTTATAGTGTGTTCACGTTGTTCAAGTCAGCAAATGCTTGCTCTAATCTTGTGTTGAATGTTACTTCACTTTCACGAATCCATTTTCTTGGGTCGTAGTATTTTTTGTTAGGAACATCTCCACCTTCTGGGTTTCCAATTTGAGTTTTCAAATAGTCGATGTTTTTAACCATATAGTCACGGATACCTTCTGTGTAAGCAAATTGTAAGTCAGTATCAATATTCATTTTGATAACACCGTAGCTAATTCCTTCTCTGATTTCTTCAACTGTAGATCCAGATCCACCGTGGAAAACGAAATCAACTGGATTGTCTCCCGTGTTGAATTTCTTTTGTACAAATTCTTGAGAATTTTTAAGAATTTTTGGAGTTAATTTTACGTTCCCTGGCTTGTAAACACCGTGAACGTTTCCAAAAGCTGCAGCAATAGTGAACTTAGGACTTACTTTAGATAATTCTTCGTAAGCAAAAGCTACTTCTTCTGGTTGTGTGTATAATTTAGAGCTATCAACGTCAGAGTTGTCAACACCATCTTCTTCACCACCAGTGATTCCTAATTCAATCTCTAAAGTCATTCCCATTTTACTCATACGAGCTAGGTATCCTTTACAGATTTCGATGTTTTCTTCGATTGGTTCTTCAGATAAATCAATCATATGAGAACTAAATAATGGTTTTCCAGTTGCAGCAAAATGTTCTTCTGATGCATCTAATAAACCGTCAATCCAAGGCAATAATTTTTTTGCACAGTGGTCAGTATGTAAAATTACAGTTGCTCCGTAAGCTGCTGCAAGAGCATGAACATGTTTTGCACCTGCGATACCACCTGCGATAGCTGATTTTTCACCTGCATTAGATAATCCTTTACCAGCGTTGAATTGAGCTCCACCGTTTGAGAACTGAATAATTACTGGAGCGTTTAATTTAGCTGCAGTTTCAAGAACTCCGTTGATAGTACTTGAACCCGTTACGTTTACTGCGGGAAGAGCAAATCCTTTTTCTTTTGCATAGTTGAAAATTTCTTGAACTTGATCTCCTGTAGCTACGCCCGGTTTGATGTTGTGTGCCATTTTAATTGTTTTTAGTTATTCTTAGTTCTTAGTTTAAGATTGCAAAAATAAGAATTAAATAGGATTAGAAAGGGTAATTTATACCAAAATTTAATACAGACTTGGAAATATTAAGTTCTTTAAACCATTTTTCGCCTATTTCATTGGCAGGATTGTAGGTTTTGAACCCAAAATCAAATCGAACAATAAAGAAGCTTAAATCGTATCTTAATCCAAATCCAGTTCCCAAAGCCATGTCTTGTAAACTATTGAAGTTTTTGAAAATATATTTATCGTCTGTTTCTCTGTCTAAGACATTCCAAATATTTCCAGCATCAGCAAATAAAGCTCCTTTTAGATCTCCAAGAATTTTGAATCGAAATTCGGCACTCAAGGCAATTTTCATATTCGCTTCATTAAAGTCATTGGTCGAGTCACTGCTTCCAGGTCCTAAACTATAGGCTTGCCATGCTCTGTTGTCATTGGAACCTCCAGCAAAATAACTTCGAGAAAACGGAATATAATCTGCATTGCCAAATGGTAAGGCTATGCCAAAAAAGGAACGTACGGCTAATACTTTTTCCTTGGTTAAATCCCAATGTTTAATATAGTCAAATTCAGTTTTTACATATTCAGAATATTCTAGGTTGAATAATTCGTAGTTTCCATTTGAATTGGTTGGTAATTTCGTAGCTCTTGAAAACAATGATAATAAAGAACCTGCCGATTCTAATTTTGTTTTAAAAAGGTAAAAAGTATTGTCTTGAAGGTCAGTTTTTGTTGTTTTTGAAAAAGTAAAACTGGTAGACAGTATGAAATCATTTTCCGTGAGCCTTACCCTTCTTTCCTCGATGCTCTTTACGGATTTGTAATCCGTGTCAGTTTCGATTAATGCAGTGTTTCCTGAAAGTACATCAGAGGTAAACCCTTTAGTGCCTTCTTCAATTTTCAGATCGCCAGAATTAAAATAAGATGAATTAGTGCTATATGTTTGTCCAATTTTATTCAAAGCATCGTAGGAAGAGCTGTAAACATTAAAATAATTTTCAATATTCAAATTCCTGATAAATTGAGCGTTGAGTAAGTCAAATTTTACACTGTTATTTTTCTTTGGGGTCCAATTATAGGAGAATGCCCCTGTGAAATTCTCTTTGTCAAGACCAATATTGGTTTGTCTCGAAAAACCAGTGGTGATCAATGTGGATGGAATCATGCTTTTAGGAATGATTTTTTCAGTATCAAAGGGGAAAGATATTCTCGGGAAATTTAATTTTAAATCTAAACCGTATTCAGATACATTGAAAAACTGATTGTTAGGATTGGCTAAATCTTTAGAAGACCCAATATTTCCTCTCGCTGAAATTTCAAGCGTCTCAGCCCCTTTAAATATATTTCGTATCGTTATTGCTGGGCTAAAAGCGATACCAATGTCTTGGATGTTAGAATGTGTGACGTCAAATGATGCTCCAAAACTATATTTTTTTCGTGGAGTTAAATATATTTTAGTGATCAATGAACTATAGGTAGTGTCTCTTTTATCTATTTCGTATTGAATAATAGGGTAGTTGAAAACTTTTAAGTTACTTAAATAACGTGTTGTTAATACCGTTTTATTGTCTGCAAAATAACCGCCTTTATTAATAAAGATAGCATCTGTGATAGCGTATGGTTTATATTTTAATTTTTCGTGGCTGTATAGATTAAAGTTTTTATAGGTCGTGCTGTCTTTTATAGGAGTGTTACTATTGGTTGCTGTGTAATCAGTATAGACGTTTACTTCGCTGATTGTAAATCTTTTAAACGGTTTTGTTCTGGTAGAATCTTTGTCTTGATACGAATAATTATTGATAATAAGATTTACATTAGCCTTGTTTACTTTTTGAATGGTATCGATGTCAAAGTTGATGTATGTAGGTTGAAAATGGTAAATACCATTATTTCTGAAATTTGTGTTGATACGGTTTTTCTCTTCTTCAAAATTTTCAGTTTTAAATTGCTTGCCCGATTTTAAAACACTTAGGTTTTTAGTTGCTTCATACAGCGAATCGAGTACAGGTGTAGCAATAGTAGTTCTTATGGTGTCTAGTAAATATGGTTTTCCTGTGACTATTTTGTAACGAATTTGTGCTCTTTTCTTTTTAAGGGTGTCAAATTGATAGTCTGCTTTTATATTAAAATATCCGTCGTTAAAATAATAGGATTTGAGTCTTGAAACAGATTTTTTTGATTTAGAAGTGTCAATAATAACCGGTGGTTCGCCTGTTTTTTTTAAAAAATCATGAATGCCATGGTACCAAAAAGATTTACCTAATCGGTTTACTTGTTTTGCGGATAGCCATTTTGATTTACGTTCGTATTTTTTCGGGTCAGCAATGAATTTTGCTTGATAAGTCGAGTCAGGATTTAGGTTGGCTAAATTGTATAAATTCAAACGTAATCGGAATCCTAGTAAGGTACTATTTGGTTTTTGGTACAGTTGATTGGTTACATTTTCTTCATTAGTGCGTTTTCCGTTTACTGTGATTTTGTTCTTTGTAAGTAGGTGTTTCCCCTCTGGAACTCTTTTTTCAGCGTTACAAGCAGATATAATTATTCCTATTAGAATAATAATTGATATTTTTGTAGAAATTTTTTTCAAGTGTTCTAATAATATTTAATTCAAAAGTACATATTTTTATGGTTAGTAAAAACCAAATAAAACTTATAACTAGTTTACAGCAAAAAAAGTATAGGGTTGCGCATCAAATGTTTTTTGCCGAAGGCGTAAAAGGTATTCAAGAATTGCTAAACTCTAATTTTGAATTGGTTCATTTGTTTACTACAAAAAATGATTTTCCAGACGTTGCTGTAGCAAGCAAAACGATTACGCAAGAAGCTGATTTAAAAAAAATAACAGCTCTCGCGACTCCTAATAGTTGTTTGGCGGTTTTTAAAATTCCAGAAGAAAAACCTATTATTGATTCAGGATTAATCTTAGCATTGGATTCTATTCGAGATCCAGGAAATATGGGGACAATTCTCCGTTTGTGTGATTGGTTTGGTATAAAGCAGTTGTTGTGTAGCAATGAGACGGTAGATATTTACAATTCAAAAGTAGTTCAAGCTACTATGGGTTCAATTGCGAGAGTGAATGTGAATTATGTGAGTTTGAATACTTACTTGAGTCAAACTAATAAAACTATTTTTGGGACTTTTATGGATGGGGAAAATATTTATAAGTATTCTTTACCTCAAGAAGGAATTATCATCATGGGTAATGAAGCTAACGGAATTTCTGAAGATTTAGAAAAAATAATTACTCAAAGGCTTTCAATTCCTCGTTTTGGAGCTTTACAAATTACTGAAAGTTTAAATGTAGCAACGGCTACAGCGATTATTTTGAGTGAATTCAGGAGGTGATTTGTTTTAATGAAAAGTAAAGTTGATTAAAATGGCTCTACTTTTCATGGAATCAATATTTCCTGTCCATGGGCTATTAGGGTTATTGTCTCTTATTAATTCGTCCGTTATTCCAAAAAGACCTCTTATAGAAGGGGAAAAAATAAAATATTCAGAGAATATGTCAATTCCAAATCCAATCTCATAACTCGAAGACCAAGGCTTAACTCTGAATTTTTGTTCATAATTATCATCTTTTGTCTTTGAATTTCCTGATAAATTCAATGTCGAAGAAATACCACCCACTAAATAAGGACGAATATTTCCAGTTCTAAGAGATGAGAATTTTAAAAGTAAAGGAAAATGAATATAAGTACTGCTAACTTCTCTAAGGATATCTACTTGATTGGTAAAGCCAGGAAAAGATAAATCCCTTTTTGCATAATACAAGCCTGGTTCAAAACGTAAATCAATGTGTTCTTGCAGTTTTAAATCGGCAACGATACCCACATTAAAACCAGTTGTTTTTTTAACTACAATATCAGTAGCTTGTAAATCTTTGTAGTCAATTTTGAAATCAAAACTATTGAAGCCTAAATAATAGCCAAAATGAACTCTCTGTTTTTGGAAATTTTCCAAATGAATAATAGGATCTTTTCCAAATATATTTGTTCCAGATTGAGCCATTCCCGTAAACGATAGCATGAGTAAAATCAGAAATGGAGCAATTTTTTTCATAAGAATGCTTAGTGAGTGTTCAATGTTATTTTTTAGAAGCTGAATAAATAGTTGCTACTCCAAATGTTTGCGGCATTGCCTTTACCTCTATAAACCCAATTTTTCTTAAAATATTGTTTAGCGCTTCACCATAAGGGAATTGTGAAGCCGATTCAGATAAGTATCCGTAGGCGGCATCATCTTTTGAAAATAATTTCCCAATTATGGGTAAAATATTTTTGCTGTAAAAGTTGTATCCTTGTTTATATGGAGTTTTTTCAGGGATTGATGTTTCTAAAATTACAAATATACCGTTGGGCTTTAGTACTCTTAAAATTTCGGATAACCCTTTCTCCAGATGTTCAAAATTACGTACTCCAAAAGCGACAGTTATTGCGTCAAAGAAATTATCTTCAAATGGCATGTTTTCTGAGTCGGCTAAAACCATTTCGATGGTTTTTGAAAGGTTCTTGGCGGCAATTTTAGTTTTGCCTACTTCAAGCATCCCAGCTGAAATATCTAGACCTATTATTTTTTCAGCTTTCGTTTGTGCTAATAAGATTGCTAAGTCTCCTGTACCGGTAGCGATATCAAGAATGTTAGTAGGATTTGATTTTTTAACGATGTCTAAAACTTTCTTACGCCATTTTACATCGATTCCAAAGGAAATAACACGATTCAAATTATCATAATTTCCTGATATGGTATCGAACATTTTTGCTACCTGTTCTTTTTTACTTAATGTGGAGTCTTTATATGGGGTGATGTTTTTTGACATTTTGTTTTTAATTTTGCACAAATATAATACAATCTCATTCGAACTTTAATCCAGAATAGTAAATTGAAATAAAATAGTTGATTTTGTTTGGAATACTTTGGTTTAAAAAGGCAATTACAATTTCACGAGCGATTATTTTTAGACGCTTAGGTTTGATGCAAGGTTTTTTAAAATAGGGTAACTATTGCTTTTGAAATGTAGTTGAGTTTTCTTTATCGAAACGGGAGTTTCTATTAGTGTATTGTCAATCAAGTGTTTAGCGGTTTGTGTTAAAATTGAAATATCACTAAAAGTGGGTATTGTATGTTCTGGATATAATGTCGAAATTTACATTATAAATATTAAATATTTATCGTCAATGATTATAAAGGAATTAACAAGCCAATTCAAATGGTTAATTTTTGCGCTAATTATATCGTTTGTACTTGTTGTTAGTTTTGACGGTGCTGTTTTATTAAACAGTAGTTTGTTATTAACGCAAAATACGTTCTTAGGATTAAATTTGTTTTTGGAAATTTTAATTTTCTATGTCTTTAGTGCCTTCGTGGTATTTGGTATTAAAGGCTATTTTGAGATGTATTCTCAAAAGACATCAAATGTCATTATCTTCATTACTGGAGCTATGTTGACGTTTGTAATTTTTATATTAAGTTGTCAAATTCTACTTCAGGAATAGGCGGTTTTTTCCTAATCATTGTAAAAAAGAACACCTCAGGTTTACTGAGGTGTTTTTATTTTTTAGAATAAGTTAGAAAGGAGTAATCAAAAAGGTGTTTTTCATCTTTTGAGTGAAATTCGGATTCTGTAAGCTCCCATTCTTCTGGTTTGATTTCTGGGAAGAAAGCATCAGCTTCAAAGGTATGGTGTACCCTGGTTAATTCTATCTTATCTGAATGTGGAAGAGCTAATTGGTATATTTCTCCACCTCCTATTATAAATACATCTTCGTCTTTTGGACAAGCAGATAATGCTTCTTCTAAGCTATTGACTACCGTACATCCTTGGGAAGCATAATCTTTTTGGCGACTTATTACAATATGTGTTCTATTAGGTAGTGGTTTAGGAAAACTTTCAAATGTTTTTCGTCCCATGATGATATGATGACCTGTTGTGATAGCCTTAAATCTCTTAAAGTCATCTGGTAAATGCCATATCAGTTCATTGTTTTTTCCTAACTCGTTGTTTTCTGCGGTGGCAGCAATCATTATAATCATTTGTTTTTATTTTATTGAAGTAGGATCTTCGCTTGTTTTAGTTTTTAATTCGGCTATTTTTTTTTCTTGCAAAGAAACTAATCGATTAATTTGTTCTCTTTCCCAATCTTTATTCATAAAACGGTCTGTTATGTAAACTTTTATAAAGTGAAGGATGAAAATAAATGCCCAAATTGTAACCCCTAAAATGAGCCAGTTTGGATTAATGTCAAGCGTCATTATTTTGGTTGACAAAAAGATAAAAAGAGTTATGGAAATTAGTAGGACAAAATGAAAGTAGAGTCTTTTTTTTTGTTTGATTCTTCTTCGTGCATATTCATATAATTCGTGTTGTTCTCTTTCCATAAGTTAAAATTTAAAAGATAAAGATAAAATTTAATTTGTAAAATTATTGTTTTGAGTGTTTAATAATTAATTAGAAAACGTTTTCTTTTTTTACATGTTAAATTTAATGCTGTTAATATTGTTGAATTTGTTAAAAATTAACAAGTTAAGTGCTATTATGGTAAAACTTTTTTTTTTTGTTTAAAGTTCAATATATTTTATTTTCTTTGTCACATAATATTAAAAATGAAATAGTTATGTCAATTAAGAAACAATTTATAAAGTCAAAACCAGTTTGTAAAGTTACTTTTTCTATCGAGGCTAAAGATGCAGTTAATGCGTCTGTAGTGGGTGATTTTAACAATTGGAGTATCGAAGAGGGAGTTTTGAATAAGTTAAAAAACGGAACTTTTAAAGGGGTTGTTGAATTAGCAAAGGATGCTTCTTATGAGTTCAAATATGTGATTGATGGTGAGTATGTAAACGATACTGAAGCTGATTCTTTCAAATGGAATGAATTTTCAGGAACGCAAAACGGAGTTGTAGCAGTTTAATTTATACCGCTACATTTCCTTTGATTCCAGCGTGTGGTTCATAGTCTACTAAGGTGAAGTCTTCATAATCGAAATCAAAAATATCCTTTATCTCGGGATTCAATATCATTTTAGGTAATGCTCTTGGTTCCCGTGATAATTGTAATTCAAGCTGTTCAAAATGGTTGTTGTAGATGTGTGCATCTCCAAACGTATGTATGAACTCGCCTAAGCCTAGGTTACATACTTGTGCAATCATCATGGTTAATAATGCGTATGACGCAATGTTAAAGGGTACTCCCAAGAAAATATCAGCACTACGTTGGTATAATTGACAAGATAATTTTCCGTCAGCTACATAAAACTGGAAAAAAGCGTGACAAGGAGGTAAAGCTGCTTTGTTATTTGCTACATTTTCTGAAAACGATTTACTAGTGTCAGGAAGTACGGATGGATTCCATGCTGAAACGATCATTCTTCGGCTATTTGGATTTGTTTTTAACTCGTTGATTAGATCTTTTATTTGATCTATTTCTTCGCTGTTCCAATTGCGCCATTGATGGCCGTAAACTGGGCCTAAATCTCCATTTTCATCTGCCCAAGCATCCCATATTTTTACTCCATTTTTTTGAAGGTATTCAATATTTGTGTCCCCTTTTAAAAACCATAATAATTCATAAATTATAGATTTAAGGTGTAATTTCTTGGTGGTAACCATCGGAAAACCTTCGTTCAAATCAAAACGCATTTGGTGGCCAAATACACTCTTGGTTCCTGTTCCTGTTCGGTCTCCTTTCTGGCAACCGTTTTCCATTACGTGTTGTACTAAATCTAAATATTGTTTCATCTGGAATGGTAATTTGTGAATTAATTTTCAAATAACGTTAAAAACAAGTTTGTTTTTAGGACTCTCTTTTTGAAATTTCGTCTCTGATTTTTGCTGCCTTTTCATAATCTTCATGACTAACGGCTTGCTCAAGAAGTTCTGTTAATTCTTGAAGACTATGCTTGATATAAGGGCGTCCTGAGGTTTCACTTTCGTCTATGTTTCCAAAAGTTTCAGGATTAGAAAGAATATCGTCAATTTCTTGTGAGTCTTTATCAGTGTCCTGTGGGTTGGCTTTTAAATAAATACCAGCCTTGTCAAGAATATTTTTGTAAGTAAAAATAGGTGCGTTGAAACGCAGTGCAAGCGCTATAGCATCAGATGTTCTAGCGTCAATAATTTCTTCAATTTTATCTCTTTCACAAATGATACTTGAGTAAAATACGCCATCGACTAATTTATGTATGATGACCTGTTTTACTGTAATATCAAAACGTTCTGCAAAATTTTTAAATAAGTCGTGTGTTAATGGGCGTGGAGGTTTGATTTCTTTTTCTAAAGCAATGGCAATAGATTGTGCTTCAAACGCACCTATGACAATAGGTAGTTTTCTCTCTCCGTCAACTTCATTCAAAATCAAAGCATATGCTCCGTTTTGAGTTTGGCTGTATGAAATTCCTTTTATGGATAGTTTAACTAAACTCATGTTAATTTTAGGTTTTAGATTTTAGATGCTAAAATCAAAGAATTATTTTGGAACCAGTTTCCCTTATTTGCAAAGTACAAATAAAGGGAATGATTAGCTTACAAAGAAACAAAATCTTTTGTTAGCTTCAAAAGTAAACTAGCGTATTAAATTAAAAATAATAGGAATGTAAAATAAATAAAGAGCTACTATAAATTGAATTATAATAGCTCTTTATTGTTGTGTTTGCTAAAGATTTATAGGTTTATTGACCTTTAAATGCTTTAAGTTTTTCAATTAATTGAGGGACTACTTCAAATGCATCTCCTACTACACCATAATCTGCAACTTTGAAGAAAGGTGCTTCAGGATCTGTATTGATAACTACTTTTACTTTAGATGAGTTGATCCCTGCAATATGTTGTATTGCTCCAGAGATTCCAATAGCAATGTATAAATTTGCCGCAACTGGTTTTCCTGTTTGGCCTACATGTTCTCCATGAGGTCTCCATCCTAAGTCGGAAACGGGTTTTGAACAAGCAGTTGCTGCCCCTAGAACTGTAGCCAAATCTTCTATTAATCCCCAATTTTCAGGTCCTTTTAATCCTCTTCCTCCAGAAACTACAATATCAGCATCAGCAATAGATACTTTTCCAGATACTTTTTCTGTAGATTCAATTTTGATATTGAAATCATTATCAGAAAGCGTAGGAGTAAAATCTTCTTCCGTTAGTGAAGAGCTAGATTCTATGATTCCAAAGGAATTTTTGGCTAATCCAAGTACTTTTACTTCAGTACTAATTTCTGTAATATTGAATGCTTTGTTTGAAAAAGCGTTTCTTTTTACTTGGAAAGGTGATGTACTCAAGGGGAGTCCAACTACGTTAGATGCGTATCCTGCTTCCAGTGAAACGGTTACAAGTGAGGCAAGGTAAGTGCTGTTGGTGCTTGAAGAAAGCAAAACTACTTTCGTGTTTTCTTTTTTGGCAGCTTGTTGTATTACATCTGCATAAGCTTTAGCTGTAAAGTTGGCTAGTTTGCTGTCGTTTACTTTTAATACTTTATCCACTCCGTATTTAGATAGTTCAGAGGCGTCAGTTGTGTTAAAAGCTAAAGCAGTAACTGTTGTTCCTAATGATTCGGCTATTTTTTTTGCGTATGAAGCTAATTCAAAAGCTACTTTTTTGAATTTACCTTCTGCTGATTCTGCGTATATTAATATTGACATGATGATTTTAGATTTTAGATTAACGAATTCAGATCTCAGATTTTTAAAATCGAAAACTGCGATTGTATACTGACGACTAGATTACCTTTGCTTCGTTGTGTAGTAAATTGATTAATTCGTCTAGGTTGTCTGCTGCAACTAGTCTTACTGCTGATTTTGGAGCTGGTTTTTCAAATTTAACGGCCTTTGTATTCGTAGGAGCATCAGTAGGCTCTACAATAGTAAGTGGTTTAGATCTTGCGGTCATAATCCCTCTCATGTTTGGGATGCGTAAATCTTTTTCTTCTACTAGTCCTTTTTGACCACCAATTATTAATGGTAAAGTAGTAGAAACGGTTTCTTTTCCGCCGTCGATTTCGCGAACTGCTTTTACGTTTGTTCCTTCAATGTTGATTTCAGTACAGGAATTGATGAAGTTTGAATTGGTTAGTGCGGCAATCATTCCAGGAACCATCCCGCCGTTATAATCTAAAGATTCTTTTCCAGCAATAACCAAGTCGTAGCCTCCGTTTTTTACTATCTCAGTCAATTGTTTAGCCACAAAAAAGCCGTCAGTAGGTGTTGCGTTAACACGAATAGCATCATTTGCACCTATTGCTAATGCTTTTCTAAGTGTTGGTTCTGTTTCAGGGCCACCAACACTTACGACAGTAACGGTTGCTCCTTGCTTCTCTTGGAACCAAATAGCACGAGTAAGTCCGAACTCGTCATTTGGATTGATAACAAATTGTACTCCATTAGTGTCAAATTCTGAATCATTATTGGTGAAGTTAATCTTTGAGGTAGTATCAGGAACGTGACTGATGCAAACTAATATTTTCATATGTTGATATTTATTGTTTTTATGGCGGTGCGTCATTTTCAAGGTTTAATTCGTGTTTAATTTGAATTTTAGACTTGTTTATTTGTATTGACGGCTGTTTGTATTTCTTGTTCTTAAATACAAATTTAGAATAAAAAATGAAATAATTTGTTATGCATGCATAATAAATTTTTTCGAAATGTGATTGAAAAAATGAAGCAAAGTTAATTCCTGGGAAAGAATTATATCAAGATATAACAAATAACTAGAATTTATGCATCATTATTTTAATGGAAATGATGTGTTAAGTGATTTTAAATATTTATTTTTGCTTTTCGAAAATATACATATACAAGATATAATATGAGAACGATACAATTTAGAGAGGCTATTTGTGAAGCAATGAGTGAAGAAATGCGTCATGATGAGTCTGTGTACTTAATGGGAGAGGAAGTTGCCGAATACAATGGTGCTTACAAAGCTTCTAAAGGTATGCTTGCAGAATTTGGAGAAAAAAGAGTAATTGATACTCCAATTGCAGAGTTAGGTTTTACAGGTATTGCAGTAGGTTCAGCAATGAACGGATGTCGTCCAATTGTAGAGTATATGACTTTCAACTTTTGTTTAGTAGGTATTGACCAAATTATAAATAATGCTGCTAAAATGCGTCAAATGACAGGTGGGCAATTCAATGTGCCAATCGTTTTTCGTGGCCCAACTGCTTCTGCAGGGCAATTAGGAGCAACTCACTCACAAGCTTTAGAAAACTGGTTTGCTAATACTCCAGGTCTAAAGGTGGTAGTTCCATCTACGCCTTATGATGCAAAAGGTTTGTTGAAAGCAGCTATTCGTGATAATGATCCAGTTATTTTCATGGAATCTGAGCAAATGTATGGTGATAAAGGTGAGGTTCCTGAGGGAGAGTATGTAATTCCAATTGGAGTTGCTGATATCAAACGTGAAGGAACAGATGTAACTATCGTTTCTTTTGGAAAAATCATCAAAGAAGCTTTTATTGCAGCTGATGAATTAGCTGCAGCAGGTATTTCTTGTGAAATTATTGATTTAAGAACTGTTCGTCCATTAGATATTGATGCTATTTTAGCTTCGGTTAAAAAAACAAATAGATTAGTGATTCTTGAAGAAGCTTGGCCTTTTGCAAGTGTTTCTTCTGAAATTACTTATTTAGTTCAAGAGCGTGCATTTGATCATTTAGATGCTCCAATCCAAAGAATTACTACAGCTGATACACCAGCGCCATATTCTCCAGTTTTGTTGGCAGAATGGTTGCCAAATGCAGGTGATGTTGTAAAAGCGGTTAAGAAAGTATTGAATAAATAATTTTAATACAAATACTATTAAGGCTTCATCATGCGTTTGTATGGTGAAGTTTTTTTTTTAAATGAAAATTATGAGAAATAAGATATGGGTTACTTTATTAGTTTTCTTTGGGATTACTAATTTTATTTTATCCCAAACAAAAGTAAGTGGAGTGGTATATGATGATTCCAATCAACCTGTTCCTTTTGCAAATATTGTTTTCAAAAATTCCAATGTAGGAACTATGTCTAATGAAGACGGCCGATTTTATATTGAATCTGCAAATGTTTATAATGCGATTATTATAACTTCTGTAGGGTACTCAGATAGAGTTGTTGTGCTTCCTAAGGCTATTAATTATAATTTTAAAGTAATTGTTAAATCGGCTGAAAACCTCAAAGAAGTGCTGATATATGCTGGGAAAACTTCTAAAAAGAACAATCCAGCACTAGATATTCTTAGAAAAATTTGGGAAAGAAAGCGCAAAAATGGACTGGCTCAATTTGATTATTATCAAATGGAAAAATATGAGAAAATAGAGTTTGACATGAATACCATTGATAGCGCTTTTATGAAAAGAAAATTCTTCAAGGGAATGGAATTTATCTTTAATCATGTTGATACTTCAAGAGTCACAGGTAAAACCTATTTGCCTATTTTTATAAATGAATCACTTTATGATGTTTATGGAAATAACAAAATTGGTAAAGTAAAGGAAAAACTAAAAGGGAATAAAAGTTCTGGATTTAATGATAACCAACAAATTTTATCATTTGTAAATGATTTGTATTCAGATTATGATATTTACAGTAATCATTTAACTTTTTTTGATAAAAGTTTTACTAGTCCATTATCAAAGACAGGTATTGATGTTTACAATTACGTGCTTCGAGATAGTGCTTTTATAAATAAAAAATGGTGTTATAATGTATTGTTTTATCCACGTCGAAAGAATGAATTGACTTTTAAAGGAGATTTTTGGGTGAGTGATACCACTTTTGCCATAAATAAAATTAGTATGGCAGTTACTAAAAGTGCTAATATTAACTGGATAAAAGATATTTATATAGAACAAGAATTTGAGGTTCAAAATGATTCTGTCTTTTTATTGACGCGTGACTATATGATGTCTGATTTTGCTTTAAATAAAAAAGAAGAATCTAAAGGAATGTATGGAAAGCGTACGACTTTGTATCAAAACCATCAATTTAATATTGAAAAACCAAATAGTTTATATAAAGAAGAGGTTAATTATATTGATAATGAGGTCTATAATAAATCCGAAACCTACTGGAAAGAAAATCGATTTGAAAACTTAAACAAAGACGAAAAAGGGATTTATAAAATGCTAGATACCTTGCAAACCGTAAAGAAGTTTCAGCGAATTTATGACTTAGTTACTATTTTAGGAAGTGGTTATATTCGGTTTGGGAATATAGACTACGGCCCTATATTTTCTACTTTTGGATATAATTCAGTTGAAGGTGTTCGTTTACGAGTAGGTGGGCGAACTTATTTTGGGCGTAATGATGCCTGGAGGTTACAAGGTTATACTGCCTATGGACTGGGTGATGATAAGTTCAAATATGGTGTTTCGGGAAAATGGATGGTAGATAAGAAAAAAAGAATTATTATATCAGGAGGGAACAGGCGCGATGTAGAGCAAATTGGCGCGAGTTTGACCAGTACAAGTGATGTTTTAGGTAGGAGTTTTGCTTCTTCATCTTTATTTAATACAAGCTCAAATGGTAAGTTAACGAATATCAATTTGACTAATGTTGCAGTTGAGATTGAACCTATTAAGAATTTGACTTTTCAAACAGGATTCTCCTACCGTACTTTAGAATCGGCTTCCAATACATTTAGTTTAGATTATTATATAGATGCTAGTCATACCACTACAAAAAGTGAGGTGAGACAATCTGAAGTTAGTTTGCAAGTTGAATTTGCACCTAATAGAAAATCAATTGGTTATGGTGTTGAAAGGAGTCAGGTTGACAGTCCGTATAGTCGTTTTTATGTTAATTATAATCATGGTTTAAAAGGAATGCTGAACAGTGATTTTGATTATGATAAGGTGCAACTATATTACAAGCAACCAATTATTATAGGGCCTTTAGGACGAAGTAATATTATAGTTGAATTAGGGAAGACTTTTGGACAAATTCCACTTGGATTAATGAATGTTATTCCCGGAAATCAAAGTTATTTTACAATTGAAAACACCTTTAGTAACTTGAATTTTTACGAATTCGTAACGGATCAATACGCAACCATTCAGTGGAATCATAATTTTGGCGGACGATTATTTGGTCGAATTCCGTTTATGAGAAAATTAAATTGGCGTGAAATAATAGGCGTCAAAACAGTATATGGTTCTATTACAGATGAAAACAAGGCAATCAATGCTTCGGGGTTAGTATATGTAGCTCCTGAAAATGGGTACTGGGAATATAGCGCTGGTATTGGAAATATTTTTAAAGTGTTTCGAATTGATTTTGCTTGGAGAGGGAATTATCTAAATACGCCAGATGCTCAGAAATTCTCTGTAAAAGGATCATTAGGGTTTTATTTCTAATAAAAATGATTTTTTTCTACTGTAACTACTCGTCGTTTTAACTATGTAGCTAAACTCTATAGGATTGAGTGTTTTAAAATGCGATAATTCTTGGATTAAAAATGTTTTTAATTACTTTTGCAACAGCATAAAAAAACCTTAGAAATAAATAAAAAATGACTCAAGACAAAATAACCACTTTCGATGTATTAATCGAAATTCCAAGAGGAAGTAGAAATAAGTACGAATATGATTTCGAGTTGAAAAGAATGCGTTTTGATAGAATGCTTTTTTCTTCAATGATGTATCCAGCAGATTATGGTTTTATTCCTCAAACTTTAGCACTTGATGGAGATCCATTAGATGTATTGGTTTTGGTAAACGAGCCTACATTCCCTGGATGTGTAATGGAAGTTAAGCCAATTGGAGTTTTCCATATGGCAGATGATAAAGGACCAGATGAAAAAGTAATCTGTGTACCCGTTTCAGATCCAATTTGGAATTCACTTGAAAACCTATCTGATATGAATCCACACTTAGTAAAAGAAATTGAGCATTTCTTTCAAGTGTATAAAGATTTAGAAAACAAAAAAGTTGATGTTGGTGGATGGGGAGATGTAACAGAAGCATTTGCAATCATCAAGGAATGTCAAGATCGTTTCAACGATATACCAAACAAACCAGAAGGGCTATTTACTATAAAATTGTAAATTTCTCTTTAAACAATAAATAAAAAAGCAATATTCTTAATAGAGTATTGCTTTTTTCGTTAAATTCGTTCGGAACACAATTTAGTATTAACAAATAACCGAACCGATTTATGAATGCATTTATGATTTATTTGCCAATAGTAATGGCAATAATAGGACTTCTGTTTATGGGAGTCAAAAGAGCGTGGGTATTAAAACAAGATGCTGGTGATGGAAAAATGGTTGCCATTTCGGATTATATATATGAAGGGGCATTAGCTTTTCTTAAAGCTGAATATAGGTTGTTAACTTTTTTTGTAATTGGAGCCAGTCTTGTTTTGGCTGGAATTTCTTTTTTTATACCAACCACTCATATTTTAATTGTGGTTGCCTTTATTTTTGGAGCTTTCTTTTCTGCACTTGCAGGGAACATGGGAATGAAAATTGCCACCAAAACAAATGTAAGAACTACTCAAGCGGCACGTACTAGTTTACCTCAAGCTTTAAAAGTTTCTTTTAGTGGTGGTACTGTGATGGGATTGGGTGTCGCAGGACTTGCAGTTTTAGGATTAACAGGATTCTTTATTTTCTTCTTCCACTATTTTATGAATGGGACTTGGACTTCAACAGAAGACATGACTATTGTTTTAGAAACTTTAGCGGGCTTTTCTTTAGGAGCTGAGTCAATCGCTTTATTTGCTCGTGTCGGTGGGGGTATTTATACTAAAGCTGCTGATGTAGGAGCTGATTTAGTAGGTAAAATTGAAGCAGGTATTCCTGAGGATGACCCTCGTAATCCTGCTACTATTGCAGATAATGTAGGCGATAATGTGGGTGATGTAGCAGGAATGGGAGCTGATTTATTTGGCTCGTATGTGGCGACTGTTTTGGCGGCAATGGTATTAGGTAACTATGTTATCAAAGATATGGGAGGTGCTATTCAAGATGCCTTTGGAGGTATTGGTCCAGTATTATTACCAATGTCAATTGCAGGTTTTGGAATACTGTTTTCGATCATTGGAACGTTGTTAGTTAAAATAACAGATGATAATGCTAAAGAAGCACAAGTACAAAAAGCATTAAACATTGGGAATTGGGTTTCAATTTTATTAACGGCTATTTCTTGTTATTTCTTAGTTCAATATATGTTGCCAACAACGATGAAAATGGAGTTTTTTGGTGAGGGTATTCAAGATATTTCTTCAATGAGAGTATTTTATGCTACTTTGATAGGTCTTTTTGTCGGTGGTGCAATTTCTTCGGTTACTGAATATTATACTGGTTTAGGGACTAAACCCGTTATGGCTATTGTACAAAAATCAAGTACAGGGGCTGGAACTAATGTAATTGCAGGTTTGGCTACGGGAATGATTTCGACTTTTCCAACTATTTTACTTTTTGCTGCTGCTATTTGGTCTACTTATGCCTTAGCAGGATTTTACGGTGTTGCTTTGGCAGCATCTGCAATGATGGCGACTACAGCCATGCAATTAGCTATTGATGCTTTTGGTCCAATCTCTGATAATGCAGGTGGAATTGCAGAAATGAGTGAATTACCTAAAGAAGTGCGTACTAGAACTGATATATTAGACTCAGTTGGGAATACAACAGCAGCGACTGGAAAAGGTTTTGCTATTGCTTCGGCTGCTTTAACTTCCTTGGCGTTGTTTGCTGCTTACGTAACTTTTACAGGAATTGATGGAATTAATATTTTTAAAGCACCTGTTTTAGCCATGTTGTTTGTGGGAGGAATGATTCCGGTGGTGTTTTCGGCATTGGCGATGAACTCTGTTGGAAAGGCAGCAATGGAAATGGTGTATGAAGTACGTCGCCAGTTTAAAGAAATTCCAGGTATTATGGAAGGAACTGGAAAACCTGAATATGCAAAATGCGTGGATATTTCGACTAAAGCCGCATTGAAAGAAATGATGTTGCCGGGTGCATTAACGATTGGTTTTCCAATAGCTATTTTACTTTTAGGGAAAATAATTTATGGAGATAATAATCAATTAATTGCCGAAATGCTTGGTGGTTATATGGCTGGAGTAACCGTTTCGGGTGTGCTATGGGCGGTGTTTCAAAATAATGCTGGAGGTGCTTGGGACAACGCCAAAAAATCTTTTGAAGCTGGAGTAATGATTAATGGCGAAATGACCTATAAAGGTTCCGATGCGCACAAAGCGGCTGTTACTGGTGATACTGTTGGGGATCCTTTTAAAGATACTTCTGGACCTTCGATGAATATTTTGATTAAACTGACTTGCTTGATTGGACTGGTAATGGCACCAATTTTAGGTAATGGTTCCCATACCATTTCATCTGATATCGCTTCTTGTTGTGATGCTTCGGGCAAATGTATATCGATGTCTAAACACGAATGTGCCGAAAAAGGCTGTACCATGAAATGCTGCGCTAAAGATAAGGTCGTTGCTATGACAGGAAAATGTGATATGAGTAAATGTGCAAAAATGACTAAAGAGGAATGTGCGCAAATGTGCGATTCTTTAGGATGTTCCAAAGAAGGAAAAGATATGTGCATGTCACATTATGATGCCGAAGGGAAGTTCATGGCAATGGATGGTAAAAAGTCCTGCTGTTCCTCTACAAAATAATAAAGTAAATAATATTTTAATTTTTAAAAAGGAAGGTCTTGATAATTCGAGACCTTCCTTTTTTGTAAGTGATCTATTGTTTTAGTGGGTTAATAGTGTGTTTGTTATGTTTTAATGCTAGTAGTTTTGAAATTATATTTATGTTTGTATTGTAAATTGGTTAACCAAAAAACCGACAATAAAGCCAACCAACCCATAACTTAAAAATGATTAAATACTTTCGAATTTTAAAAATAGCATCAGTAGTCTTGAATTTTTCTATGTTGTTTTGTGCTTTTTCATGTACGAATGATAACGAAAAAGACACAGTGATATCAAGTGCTGGAGTTAAAATTGATGACGGTGGTATCATCTATAGTGCTCCAAGTTCTAGTAGCTTATTTAAAAGTGCTTTGGCAAAATGCAAATTACAAAGCGATTACCTAAGTGCTGATGTTACCAATTTATCTACTTATTCCTCGTACTTTTTTTATTTAAGTAGTGATAAAATGACTCTTTATAATAACGGTGGCTCTTCAACACGAACAGAGCTTAGACGAACAGATAATTTTGATAAAACCTCTGTTAGGAAAATGACGATTAGCGCCAATTTAGTGAGTCAGCCTTCAGGAGAAGTTACGGTGGCACAATTGCACAATCAAAATGCTGAATTGCCTATTTTACGAGTTTCTGTTAGTGGAAATACAATTTATTATAAAGTAAATAAGGAACCAGTAAAAGGAACTAATTTGACCAGTAATGGTGCTTTTACAACCAGTTTACCTGCTGATAAATCATTGAGCATTGTGTTGGAACTTAAAGGCGATAAATACATCAGTGCTACCGTAAATGTTGAAAAGCGCACCTTTTATATTGAAGATGCTTGGGGGGCTGGTTTTGATAATGCCTATTATTTTAAAACAGGGGTGTATTGTCAATCTACAGGAACCGCTACTATGACTTATAATAGTTTAGTTTGGGACAACTAATCCAGATTTTATAAATGAAAAGGCTGATTAAGAAATTTTCTTAATCAGCCTTTTTTAATGCTATTTTTTATCTTTAAAACAATCCGTTCAATTCAGCATCAATACGATTGATGATATTTCCTAAATCTTCGGGGTTGTCTACAAAGTTGATGTTGTCTACATCAATAATCATTAGTTTTCCGCGGTCGTAGGTATGAACCCAAGCTTCATAACGTTCGTTCAGTCGGCTTAGATAGTCGATCGAAATTGTAGACTCGTATTCACGTCCTCTTTTATGAATTTGTCCTACTAGATTAGGTATAGAACTTCTTAGGTAGATTAATAAATCGGGTGCTTTTACTGTGGATTCCATCAATTCAAAGAGGGAAGAATAATTGTCATAATCGCGATGAGTCATTAAACCCATAGCAAATAAGTTGGGAGCAAAAATATGTGCATCCTCATAAATAGTACGATCTTGAATCACTTTTTTCCCGCTTTCGCGAATTTGATTTACTTGACGGAAGCGACTGTTCAAGAAATAAATTTGCAAATTGAAGGACCAACGCTCCATTTGGTGATAGAAATCATCCAAATAAGGATTGTCCACTACCTCTTCATAATGAGGTTCCCATTTGAAATGTTTGGAGAGTAATTCCGTTAATGTCGTTTTTCCTGAACCTATATTTCCTGCTACTGCTATGTGCATTACGGTGTTATGATTTTATAATTTGTAATTCCTTCTGTGGTAAAAATAGATAAAATTTGGTCTTTGTAATAGCATTTTTGAAACGTTTTTTCCACAATCTCAATTTCGTATTTTTTATTTTGACTATTATCCAGTAAGTAAAACTGATGGTCTTTTGAATAGATATATTGTTGTTCGTTGATGAACTCAATCCAATCATATTTTGGGATTTGGAATAAAGTTGTGATTTTTCCAAAAAGATTGCACACGAACGCTATGTTTTTATCGTCTATCCAATAGAAGTGATTGAAATCCGTTTGGTAAAACTGGATGTTATCTGGAAATGGGATTGAAATGGTCTTGTACGTATTGTTGAGGTAATTATAAAGTCCTATTTGTTGGTTTAGATTATTGTAAACCCATAATTGATTTTGTGCCGCAATTCCAGTTGCTTTTACGCTAATAGGTAGTTCAGATTGAAAAAAAAGAATTTTTTGAGTTTCGCTGAGTTGATTGTCTAAAAGGACAACGGCATTGAAATCTTGGTAAAAAAGAACAATTTTTAAGGGATTGTTGAGGTCGATTTTGGTTAAGTGACCAAGAGAAACATTTTTATATTCCCAATGTTCTTTTCTTTTAGTTTTTGAAAAAACAGCTTGATCATCAAAATAATTGTAACCGTAGAAATCACGTCCCACAAAATTTTTATCTTCGAAAGGGAGAGAATTAATTTTGGAAGCTACAATTTTGATGTTTTGCGCTTGAATCGAAAGAAAACTGAAAAGTAAGAATGCAAAAACGTTTTTCATAGTGCTGCAAATTACGAAAAAAAACGGAATCGTAATTATGGAAATGAGTAGCGTTTTGCGCGAGGGATAGTCCCGAAGCTGCGGGAAAAAAGCCCACAGACAAGTGTAGCGATAGCGGAACTTGTCGAGTACTTCCAACGTCCAGAAGCTTCGGGAGCCCGACCCTGTTTTTTTGCAGGTCACGCCCAAAATTATGGACTAGTATTGAATAATTGAAAATAATTTAAAAGTATATATAATGAGGAATAGAAAAGGTTTTTTAGTGGTTTTAGGACTCGCATTGGGTTTGAATTCACAGGCTCAGGAGTTTCAAGGAATGGCGATTTATCAGTCGAAAACGAGTTCGGCGGATATGACCGATCGTTTTAAAAACGATAAAAACATGACGCCCGATCGTCAAAAGCAAATAGAGGAGCGTATGAAATCGATGTTTGAGAAGACTTTTATCCTCAACTTTGATAAAACCGGTTCGATCTATAAAGAAGAAGAAAAGCTGGAAGCACCAGGACAAGGTGGTGATGGTAGGATGAGAATGATGGGTTCGATGATGGGTACTGGCGGGACTTTTTACAAAAATGTAAAGGATAAAACCTATACTGTTGATAAGGAGTTTATGGGGAAGGCCTTTTTGGTAAAAGATTCTTTGACTAAATTGAATTGGAAAATGGAGGGAGAAACGAGAGTGATTGGCGGTTATAATTGTTTTAAAGCCACTGCTGTTGTTGACATAAAAGAAACCGATATAGGAAGCTTTAGGCCAAGATCGGACGAGGAAAAGAGAAAAGAGGATGCCGCAGAAAAAGAAAAAGAGAAAGACAAGAAAACAAACTTGCTGGATAATATAAAAGCACCAACAGAGCGTGTGGTGACGGCTTGGTACACTCCAGAAATCCCAGTGAATCAAGGGCCTGATAAATATTGGGGGTTGCCTGGTTTGATTTTGGAAATCAATGACGGGAAAACTGTGATGTTGTGTTCTAAAGTGGTTTTGAATCCAAAAGAAAAGGCTGTAATTAAACCTGCTACTTCTGGAAAAGTGATTGGCCAAAAGGAGTATGACGAAACGGTCGAAAAGAAGATAAAAGAATATCGCGATGCAAACTCTAGGCCTCAAGGTGGTCCTGGAGGAGGTGGAAATAGAGGTGGACGTTAATTTGTTATTAATTGTATTTTAAAATTACTACATGAAAAAAATTTATATAGTTGCCTTGTTCTTGTTCTCGTTAATCACAGTAGGACAATCTTTGAAAATGGAAGGAAATATTGTTGACGAAAAAGGTAAAGCGATTGAAATGGCCAATGTGATGGCGGTCAATCTTGATACCAAAGCAATGGATTCTTATGCGATTACCAATGATAAAGGGAAGTACAGCCTGTCCTTGAAGTCGGGTATACATTATAGTATTAATGTGAGTTATTTGGGAATGAAAAGTAAGACAGTAGAGATCATTACTGCTCAAGAAAATATAAGTAGAAACATAACACTCGAAGAAGGAGGAATTGAACTTGATGGCGTCGAGATTATTCGAGAAATGCCTGTTTCTATAAAAGGAGACACCATCGTTTATAACGCAGATTCTTTTAAGTCAGGTACAGAACGAAAACTGGAAGATGTTTTGAAAAAACTTCCAGGAGTAGAGGTAAATGCTGATGGAGAAGTAGAAGTTGAGGGGAAGAAAGTAACCAAATTGATGGTTGAAGGAAAAGACTTTTTTGATGGTGATACTAAGTTGGGAGTGAAAAATATTCCCGCTGATGCGATTGATAAGATTCAGGTGTTGCGGAACTTTAGTGAAGTTGGAGCGCTGAAAGGTGTAGAGAACAACGAAGAAAATGTGGCCATGAATATCAAACTTAAATCGGGAAAGAAAAATTTCTGGTTTGGGGATGTTACGGCTGGAATTGGCGTAGGGCATGAAGAAAGCCGTTATCTTATAAACCCAAAATTGTTTTATTACAGTCCAAAATACAGTATCAATTTGATTACCAATTTTAATAATATTGGCGAATTGCCATTGACGACTCAGGATTATTACAAATTTACAGGAGGTTTTAGAGGTGTTTCTCGAAAAGGAGGTAGTAGTTTTGACGTTTCGTCAAATGATTTGGGGATTTCGGGTTTGCGAAATAATAGAGCCAAGGATATTGAGACCAAATTTGGAGCAACCAATTTTTCATACAGCATCAATAAAGCATGGAATGTAAGTGGTTTTGGAATTCTATCTTCGTCTAATACTGATATGGAAACCAAATCACAAACTACGATTTTGGGTTCTGGTGATCAGCAAAATAGTCAAGAAGTATCGGCTCAAAAAAGTAACTTCGGACTTTTTAAATTGAGTTCGAGTTATAAGCCAAACACTAAATTACAGTTTGATTATGATGTGTTGACTAAGATTTCTGATCAGGATGAATTATCATCACTCAATAGAGAGTCAATTGAGAATTCAGTTAGTACAACGGAGGATATTTTTACTAATAAAAAGCAAACTCCAGTTTCTTTTAATCAAAATCTAAACTTGTATTATACTAAGAACGAGAAAAATATTTTTGCTTTTGAGGCGCAACATTTATTTCAAGAAGAGAATCCTTTTTATAATGCCAATTTGCAAACTCAACCTTTCAATTTAATAGATTACGTTTCCGGTCAACAGCGAAATGATTTGAATCAAAATCGCTTTGTAAAAACCAATAAAATTGATGCGAAACTGGATTACTATTATATGTTAACCAAAACCAGTAACATCAATGTGACTTTGGGTGATACCTATTCGAATCAAAATTTCAACTCTCATATTTTTCAAATATTAGATAATCAATCGGTGAATGATTTGAATGCTAGTTCTTTAAATAATCAGGTGAACTACAATTTTAATGATGTTTATTTAGGATTACATTATAAAATTCTGACCGGTAAATTCACTTTCAGTCCTGGAGTTAGTTTGCATTATTATGACATGACCAATACACAACTAGGATCAGATTATCAGCAAGATTTCGCTCGAGTATTGCCTGATTTCTATGCCTTGTTTCAAATTAAAAAATCACAAACACTTACCTATAATTATTCATTGACCAACAGTTTTACCGATATTAATAAGTTGGTAGCAGGAAACGTTTTTAATAATTATAATAGCTTGTCAACAGGAAACAGAGCATTAGAAAATGCAACTTCACAAGTGCATTCATTGCGCTATTTCAAATACAATATGTTTAATTTCGAAAATATTTTTGCGAATGCTTCTTATTCTAAAAAGATGGATGCGGTAAAGACTCGTTCTGTTTTTACGGGAATTAATCAAACATCGTCACCTTATAATTCTGATTTGGCAGATGAAACATTATCTGGAATGGGAAGTTATGGTCGTTCGTTTTTGAAGAATTACAAAGCAAGCTTTAGCACTAGTATCAATTGGTCTAAATTCAATAATATTCAAAATAATGTATTGGCTACAACCGAGAGTTTGACCCAAAGCTATACTTTCAAGGCATCAACAAATTATAAAAATCTGCCGAATTTGGAAGCAGGTTATAGTTATACGATCAATGAGTATAGTGGCGCTACTTTTTATACAGACAAACCCTTTTTGAAATTGGATTACTATTTCTTGAATGCTTTCTCTTTTGTGTCGGAATATGAGTTTTACAATTATAAAAATAAAACTAATACAGTACATAACGAGTACGATTTTTTGAGTGCTAGTTTAATATATCAAAAGAAAAATTCAAAGATGGAGTACAAGATTTCGGCGACCAATATCTTGAATACACAATCGTTGAATGATGATAGTTTTTCACAGTTTTCTACTAGAACAGCACAGTATACAGTACAACCAAGGTATATCATCTTTTCGATGAAGTATAATTTGTAATTTTTTTGATTAAAAGGTAATATTACAAAAGAAAAATACTACTTTTTCCGGGTAAATTTATTTAAACTATTTTAAATTTTTAATTATGAAAAAAATTGCTCTTTTATTAGCTGTACTTGCTTTTGGTTTTGCAAATGCACAAGCCCCTTTGGAACAAGGTGGGTACAATTAAACGCTGGATTTGGTAGTTCAGGTTGGGGAACACCTGTTTATGTAGGTCTTGATTTTGGAGTTGCTCCTAATTTCACAGTTGAAGGTGAGTTGTCTTATCAGTCTTACACTACAGGTGGTTTTAAAAGCTCTATCTTGGGGATTCAAGCCAATGGTAATTATCATTTTAACGAAGTGCTTAACATTCCTAGTGAATGGGATTTTTATGCAGGTGCAAACTTGAATTATTACAACTGGTCATCAAAATATAATGGTGTTAAACAAGATTTATAATGGTGCTGAAAATTTAGGATTAGGATTGCAAATTGGTGGTCGTTATTTCTTTACAGACAGATTTGGAATTAATTTACAATTCGGTGGTGGTAATGTTACTAGCGGTGGTAAAATCGGAATTACATACAAATTGTAATTACCATATTTCAAAAATAGTAAAAGAGTCGTTTCTATCTAGAAACGACTCTTTTTTTTGCGATTGTATCTACAAAAAAAAGGCTGTCTTACAATTAAGACAGCCTTTGTGATATGTGTTAGCTTCGAATTTTACAATCCGAAAGCTGCTTTTACTTGATCAACAAAATCCAATTTTTCCCAAGTAAACAATTCTACTTCTACTGTTTTCGTAAGTCCACCAGGAGCAGAGAAAGTTTTAGTAACCGTTTCAGGTGTACGTCCCATGTGTCCGTAAGCAGCAGTTTCGCTGTAGATTGGGTTTCTTAATTTCAAACGTTGCTCAATAAAGTAAGGACGCATATCAAAAATAGCTTCTACTTTTTTGGCAATTTCACCGTCTGTTAAGTTTACTTTAGCTTTACCATAAGTCTCAATAAAGATCCCCATAGGTTGTGCTACACCAATAGCGTATGAAACTTGAACCAAAATCTCATCAGCTACACCTGCAGCTACTAAGTTTTTAGCAATATGACGTGTAGCATAAGCTGCACTTCTGTCTACTTTACTTGGATCTTTTCCAGAGAAAGCACCACCACCGTGAGCACCTTTACCACCATAAGTATCCACAATGATTTTTCTACCAGTCAAGCCAGTATCACCATGAGGACCTCCAATCACAAATTTTCCAGTTGGGTTAATGTGGTATTGGATTTTATCATTAAATAAATGAGCATGTTTTGGGTTTTTTGCAATGATTCTAGGAATCAAGATCTCCACAATATCTTTTTTGATTTTAGCAAGCATAGTCGCTTCTTCATCAAAATCGTCATGTTGAGTCGAGATTACAATCGCTTCAATACGCACAGGCACATTGTCATCACTGTATTCTAAAGTCACTTGTGATTTAGCATCAGGACGTAAATAAGGAATTTCCTTGTTCTCACGTCTAAGTAAAGCTAGTTCAAGCAATAATTTATGAGATAAATCCAAAGCCAATGGCATGAAGTTATCCGTTTCGTTAGTAGCATACCCAAACATCATCCCTTGGTCACCCGCACCTTGCTCTTCAGGGCTAGAACGGTCAACACCTTGGTTGATTTCTGCAGATTGCTCGTGAATAGCTGATAGGATACCACAAGAATTCGCTTCAAACATGTATTCGCTCTTCGTGTAACCAATTCTTCTAATTACATCACGCGTAATTTGTTGCACATCAAGGTAAGTGTTTGACTTCACTTCACCAGCAAGAATCACCTGACCAGTAGTTACAAGAGTCTCACAAGCTACTTTTGAATCAGCATCAAAAGCCAAAAAGTTGTCAATTAATGCGTCTGAAATTTGGTCTGCAATCTTATCTGGATGTCCTTCGCTCACAGATTCTGACGTAAATAAATAAGCCATAATATATAATTTTTTATAAATTAAGCGAGGAAAAATAATTGCAAAAAAGGACTAAAGGAGAGTATCTGCTTTAGCATTTTTTCTACCAAATAATCTTTGGTACTCATAATCAACTAGGTTCATTATGAAGAGGTTGCAATCAGTTCAAATTTTTCCTCTTGTATTTTGAGGTGCAAAGGTATGAAACCATTTTGAATTGGAAATTAATCTTAACTTATTTTTTAAATTAAAAACAACAATCACATTATAAAGAGTCTTTACCATTCTTTGGGCGTGTCACCATTCCCAAAATGAGCCATTCTGTTTGCGCAGAGAGGCTCATTTTGGGACTGCTGTCGTGCTATTCGTTACAAGTCCTCAACTAGTTCCGCTATCGCTCCACTGGCTTGCGGGCTTTTCACTACTATCACTCACGCAGATTGGTACAGATTTCCTATTTTATATCTAAAAGATATTTTTTGAAGTTGATTAGTGGTCTCAAGGATTTTTGGTGGTAATAATTTGAATTGCGTCGGGATTTATCCCGATGTCTACAAAGTTTAATTATGAGGTGGCTTTAGCTAAAAAAAACAAACAAATATCTGGAGTAAACCATAATAGATTTGCACCACAATAAATCGAGCTAAAGCCTAATTCTATTATTATTACTTGATCCAAAAGCTGGGTGTTTATTAGGAGGCATTTAGCGTTAGTCTTTTTTTTAATCGCAATAATAGAAAATAAAGAAATGATTTTTTTCAGCGTCTTTCGCTAGCGCATCCGTTTCAACTGCATTCCTTTTTTTTATTACGCTTAAAAACGTCCTAAAATAAGAAATCATACCTATGGTATTGTAAAAAGCGAATCATTTTATCATATTTGTAAAATGCATCAATCTATAATCAATCACGTAAATAACCACATCAATCCTACAGAGAATGATATAGCATTGTTTAATGGAATGTTGAAAGAAATAACAATTGTAAAAGGATCGTTTTTGCTGCAACCAGACACTCCTGTTAAAGAAGAATATTTTGTGGTCAAAGGATGTTTAAAAGCCTATTATATGGATATAAAAGGCAATAAGCACATCATTCAGTTTGCCATAGAAAATTGGTGGGTTGGTGATTTTGATGCGTTTTACAATGAAGGGTCTTCTAGTATTTATATTGAAGCCATCGAAGATGCTCAATTGTTATCCATAAATAGTGATAGTCTCAACGAAGTTTTCAAAAATGCACCCATTTTCGAACGCTACTTCAGGATTTTAGTAACCGAAGCTTTTATTTCTCAGCGCAAGCGCATTTTATCTGCTCAGGAAAAAAATACACAACAACGATATATTGAATTCTGTAACTCGTATCCCAATATAGAAAATAGAGTTGCTAATTATGATATTGCCAATTATTTGGGCGTTTCTCCCGAAAATTTAAGTCGAGTTAGGAAAAAACTAAAAGTTAAATCGCTCTTAATTGATAAAGGTCAATAGAATTCGCTTTTGGATTATTTAATTTTGTTTTTAATAGTAATAAATAAATAAGACAACATGAGTACACAAAATGTATTGACACCATATAATAATAATAATAATCTTAGCTTAAAAAACAGAGTGGTTATGGCGCCCATGACGCGCAGTAGAGCTGCTAATGGTGGCAATGTAGCAACAGATGAATTACAAGGATTGTATTATGAGCAACGCGCTTCAGCGGGTTTAATTATTACGGAAGGATCTCAAGTTTCAGCAGAAGCTATAGGATATATTAATACTCCCGGAATTTATACTGATGCACAAGTGGAAGGTTGGGGAAAAGTAACCAAACGTGTGCACGATCAAGGAGGTAAAATATTTATTCAATTATGGCATGTTGGCCGTATGTCACATCCAGATTTCCATAATGGTGCTTTGCCAGTATCTGCTTCAGCAATCAATCCTGAGGCAAAATCATTTACTTATAATGGTTTTAAAGATACCGTGACGCCAAAGGAAATGTCCATTGAAGATATTAAAAGAACAGTCAAAGATTTTCAAAAAGCAGGAGAAAATGCAATCAAAGCTGGTTTTGACGGCGTTGAAATTCATTCTTCCAACGGGTATTTATTTCAACAATTCTTCAACGGATGTTCTAATACTAGAACGGATGAATATGGTGGAAGTATCGAAAATAGAGCCCGTTTCTTCTTTGAAGTTCTAGACGCAATGAAAGAAGTGATCCCACAGCAAAAAATAGGCGCGCGTTTTAATCCGTCTTGCCATGGTATGTTCGGAATGGAAGTTGATGAAGAAACTATTCCAACATTCGAATACATTGTCAAAAAACTAAACGATTACAATTTAGCATACGTTCATTTATCGGAACCTTTTACCGATGTTTCTGAAGTGCCTTTTGCAGTCACTGAAATTGCGAAGCATTTCCGGCCTTTATACAATGGGACATTAATAATTAATGCTGCATTTGATCAAGAAAAAGCAAATAAAGTAATTGAAGAGGGTGATGCCGATTTAGTAGCTTTTGGAAAACCGTTTATTTCGAATCCAGGATTAGTAGCACGTTTTGCGCAGAATTTAGAGTTGGTAGAATGGGATGCAGATACGTTTTACACTGCAGGAGAAAAAGGGTATACAGATTATCCAGCAATTTCGAAATAAATAAAAACAACTACGCCTTGTAAATGCTGGTGAGTTTGGAAAAGATCTTTAACGGATTCCTCCAAATTTATCAGCATTTTTTTTTGACTAAAATAGGTTGTTGTGAATTATATTATGGAAATTCTTTATGTGTGTAAGAGGGATGCTAAGTTTAATCGGGATGTCCTCTTCGATTTCAAATAGTTTTGCGTAATCTTTGAATTCAATGTTGAAATTATCAGATTTTATTCCTAAAATATCTAAGGTGTTATCTACCTGACAGTCAATTGCTCTTTTAGAATTTGTTAGACTATTAATTAAACCTTTTTTACTACCTTCTTTAAAGTTTTGTTTAGCAAATCTTAAAAAATCTTTAGGTTTAATTTCGGTTATAGATTTATCTATTGCTGTGCCAGATTCTGGTGATATATAAAGATTAGTCAGATTAAGTTTAGATGATTTTAAAAT
Organism: Flavobacterium ovatum; assembly: GCF_040703125.1. NCBI lineage: Bacteria > Pseudomonadati > Bacteroidota > Flavobacteriia > Flavobacteriales > Flavobacteriaceae > Flavobacterium > Flavobacterium ovatum. The sequence continues at coordinate 392,872 of NZ_CP160035.1, read as the reverse complement.
ATTTAAAAATTTGTTTTCTAGGATAATATTTCTGGGACTTTAAAGCAATGTTTTTATTGATTAGTATTATGTCTGATATAATGAGGATAGGTTAGGTAATTTATTTTTGTATGCGTTACATAAATTAGTCTAAATACTTTCCCTCAAATATATTAATGCTTTCCTACAAAATGTAATTAAAACCCAAGTCATCAAAAATAGCCCTGATCGTAGCGGTATCATCTTGCCTGGCGATAGCCAAGGCAAGAGGATACCGCATCCCGAAGTGTCGGGAGCAGGAGGGATGTTGATTAAAACGAAATACTTCTGCTCCTGAATAAAATCAGGGAAATTGTTAATAAATCCAAAATCATTTGGATAATTGAAAATAGTTTAGGAAATTTGAGTTCGAAAATAAAAAAATGAAATCAAACAAGTTTAACATGTGCATGACCAAACGGAAATTTTTCTGCGGGTACACTATTGCTTAAACTGAGATTCACTTATATAGCAAAGCCTCCCGAGAAATTGGAAGGCTTTTTTTTTAACCACAATTTTAATAAATAAAACAATAAACATGAGCACTTTAAAATTTGAAACCAATGCACTTCACGCAGGACACGATGTAACGCAACACGCAGGAACAAGAGCGGTGCCTATTTACCAAACGTCTTCGTATGTTTTTAACAATTCGGAGCATGCAGCTAATTTATTCGGTTTGGCAGAGTCAGGGTACATTTATACGCGTTTGAACAACCCTACCAATGATATTTTGGAGCAACGTTTGGCAGCGCTCGAAGGCGGAATTGCAGCAGTAGTTACCGCTTCTGGTACCGCAGCGATTGCAACTTCACTATTGACGATGTTGAAAACGGGTGACCATATTATTGCGTCTAGTAGTTTGTACGGTGGAACTTTTAATTTATTGAACTCGACTTTACCACGTTTGGGAATCACAACGACTTTCGTTGATCCATCGGATGCTGCTAATTTTGAAAAAGCAGCTAATGAGAATACCAAAGTAATTTTTGTAGAAAGTTTAGGGAATCCAAAATTGGATGTATTGGATTTGAAATCTATTGCTGTGGTAGCAAAAAAGTTGAAAGTACCATTTGTTGTAGATAATACGGTGGCTTCACCATACTTATTGAATCCAATTGCGCACGGAGCAAATATTGTGATTCACTCGTTAACAAAATATATATGTGGTAACGGAACTTCACTAGGAGGTGCTGTTATTGATGCAGGAACTTTTGACTGGAGCAGTGGTCGTTTTCCGGAGTTTACTGAGCCAAATGCAGGATACCACGGTTTAGTGTACCACGATGCACTAGGAGCTGCGGCTTTTATTGCCAAAGTGAGAATTGAAGGTTTGCGTGATTATGGTGCAGCTTTGAGTCCGTTGAATGCGTTCCAAATTATTCAAGGATTGGAAACATTGGCTGTTCGTGTACAAAGACATAGTGAAAATGGTTTGGCATTGGCTGAATGGCTAGAATCGCAAGACCAAGTGGCTTGGGTAAACTATCCAGGATTGAAATCTAGTAAATATTATGATTTAGCTAAAGAATATTTGCCAAAAGGTCAAAATGGTTTAGTAACCTTTGGACTAAAAGGTGGATTTGAAGCGGCTAAAAAAGTGGCTGATGATACTAAATTGTTCTCTTTGTTAGCAAATATTGGAGATACGAAGTCATTAATAATCCATCCATCAAGCACAACACATCAGCAATTGTCAGAAGAGCAACAATTGGGCGCGGGGATTACTAAAGACTTAATCCGTCTTTCAGTAGGTCTAGAAGATATAGAAGACTTGAAAGCGGACTTGAAAGCGGTGTTTGATACCTTATAATAACGGTAATTTAAAACATCCTTAACATCCAATATGGATTTTGGTTGTACATTTGGAATGTCAAATCAAAGGAGTGGAATAGAGAAGTTTTAAAAGGAACTTGAAGAAAAAGCTCCTAATTGATTTGTTTTTTAAAGTGAGAATCGAAATTTGATGTTAAAAAACACAATTAACTGTTAATTAGTGTAGTTGGGTCAAATTTTCTTAAAAATAATAGCTGCTAATAAAGATTGTTTTATATCTTTGCAGAACAAAAGAAAAGAAAAATGAATTTTATTATTTGTAAAAAATCAATGGTTCAATCTAAGGAAATCCGCAGGAGTGCGAATGCTTAATTTTTATATTCAAATAAGATTAAAATATAGCAAAAGCCTCCTGAGAAATCAGGAGGCTTTTTTGTTAGAAATCGAATAATAGTAATTCAAATTAAATACAATGATTACAATTAGTACTAAAAATAATAAAAAATCATCCGTTACTGTGTTTTGTGCACAGAAGCTGGTCTGTTGATACCCAAAAGAAACGTTTATAAGTATAGTAAACCCTTTTGGTATCAAATCCAAAAGGGTTTTTTTTTCGTAAATTGGGAAGAGTAAAAGAATAACAAACAAAAATAGAAACAAACAAAAATTAAGTCAAACAAGTAAAAAAAAAAAATCATGAACACAAGAAGAATCATTACCAGAGCAATCAATTTATTAAGGGGCAGGAGAGGCAGTCGTATAGAAGCTGGAACAACTGAAGAGTTAACAAATACTAGATTTGGTATCACACTAAATGCCAAATTGAAAAACCAAAAAAATGTTGTCAACACATTGTTATTAATGTACTCTAAGGAAAATGAAACACTATTTATATAGAAAGTATTTTGAAAAACTAGATTGTAACGCAAGTAATCTCTGAATGATTTTGTTCAGTTAGTACTTGCGTTTTTATTTGCTCACAACTTGGGTTTGAAATCTGAGTCGGCAAAATTTGTTTGTTTAAAAAATTAGTAGTTTCTTTGTATATTAAATGTTCATAAACGTATTGAAATGTTATAAAGAAAGGACGAGGGATTAGACCCGATGACGCCTTAGCAACCCTTCGATTCATCGAAGAAGGTGCTGCATTCTACCTTGTGCTGAATTTATTTCGGTTTCTCGGAAAGATAACAACGCAAAATCTTCTAGTTTATGCTACACTTTCTTTATAAAATTTCCATACAAAAATCATTACTAACACGATTTGAAGTTGGAAAAAAAACCATTAAATCTTACTATATCTAATTTTGTTACCGAAAACGGTGCAAAATACCCAGCTCTGGACCTTTCGTATCAGATTTTTGGTGCGCCTTTGCATTCTGCTCCCATAATTTTAATCAATCATGCTCTTACGGGTAACTCACAAGTGATTGGTGAAACAGGTTGGTGGAATGATTTGGTAGGAATAGATAAAACGATTGATATTCGAAAGTACACCATTGTTTCTTTTGATGTGCCAGGAAACGGATTCAACTCTCCAATCATTGAGGAGTATCACGATTTTATAGCAAGAGATATAGCTCGAATTTTTATCGAAGGCCTTCGGTTTCTAGAAATAGATAATTTGTTTGCACTCATTGGAGGTTCTGTTGGAGGAGGAATTGCTTGGGAAATTTTGGCATTAGAACCTAAATTGGCTCAAAACTTTATTCCTATTGCTACGGATTGGAAATCGACGGATTGGTTGATTGCCAATTGTTTTTTGCAAGAACAAATCCTTAACAATTCTAAAAAACCAATTGAGGACGCTCGTATTCACGCCATGTTGTGTTACCGAACCCCAGAATCTTTCAAAGAGAAATTCAATAGGCATACTACTGAGAAACTAGAAACGTTTCAGGTAGAAAGTTGGTTGAACTACCACGGAGAGAAATTAGGAAAACGTTTTCAGCTTTCGGCCTATAAGATGATGAACCAACTTTTGAAAACCATTGATATTACGCGCAACCGTGAGTCATTAGAGTCGGTTATTTCAAAAGTGGATGCCAATATATACATTGTAGGAATCAATTCGGATTTGTTTTTCACAGCAAAAGAGAATAGAGAAACATTCAACGAGATTAAAAAATTTAAAAATAATGTATTCTACAGCGAGATTGATTCCCATCATGGGCACGATGCTTTTTTGATGGAATATGAACAACTAGACAATTTATTAGAAGTTGTTTTCAAAAATAAAAAACAGATGAAAATAGTAAAATTTGGCGGTAAATCTTTGGCCAACGGTGAAGGTATCAATAAAGTTTTGGATATTATTGTTGGTAAAATAAAGCAAGAAGAGAAAATTGCTATTGTAGTTTCAGCAAGAGGCAATGCGACAGATGAGTTGGATGATATTTTGACGATTGCTGCCAAAAACGGAAATTATAAGCCTTTACTAGAAAGTTTTAAAACCTATCAAAAAGATGGTTTTGACGCTGTTGATTTTTCACAGGAATTTGATAAATTGGACAAACTTTTTGAAGGAGTTAGTTTGATTGGTGATTTTAGTGCTAAAATTCAAGACCAAATATTGGCACAAGGCGAAATACTTGCTGCCAAATTATTAGTGTTTTTGTTGAACGAAAAAGGAATTCCAGCAAAACTAGCCGATACTAGAGAATTGATAGTAACCGATTCTAATTTTGGTGACGCACAACCTTTGGATGCTGTTTCTAGAAAAAATGTGATTCATATTTTTAAAGAAAATAAAGATTCGGTTTTAGTAATTACTGGTTTTATTGGTTCGAATGCTAAAAAAGAAACCACTACGCTAGGTAGAAACGGAAGTAATTATACCGCTTCATTGATTGCAAATTACATCAATGCCGAGGAATTACAAAACTATACACACGTTGACGGTATATATACTGCCAACCCTGAAATGGTGTTGGATGCCAAGAAAATCGAACATTTATCGTATAATGAAGCCAATGAAATGGCAAATTTTGGAGCTAATGTTTTGCATGCCAAAACCATTATTCCATTATTAGAAAAAAATATTCCTTTGCGTATTTTGAATACGTTTAATAATGAAAATGTAGGTACGCTCATTACGGCTAAGTCTGCCAAAGAAGGAATCAAAACACTTTCTGTTTTAGAAAATGTAGCTTTGGTAAACCTTGAAGGTCGTGGATTACTTGGAAAGACAGGTGTTGATGCTCGTATTTTTAGAGTAATGGGAGATAATAACATCAGTGTAAGTATCATTTCGCAAGGTTCTTCAGAAAGAGGAATTGGTTTGGTTGTAAACGCTAATGAAGCTACCAAAGCGATGATTGAATTAGAAAAAGAATTCGAAAATGATTTTTATTCTAAGGATGTCAATAAAATTTCGGTTACCGATAATGTATCTGTAATTTCGATAATTGGTCAAGATTTGAGCACGTTTCACAAGCCATATACCGCTTTGATTCGCAATAATATTGTGCCAATTTTGTTCAACAATACGGTAACAGGTAAAAACGTGAGTTTGGTAGTGCAAAAATCAGAACTTAAAAAAGCGTTGAACGTAATTCACGGAGAAATTTTTGGAGTAGCCAAAAAAATCAATATTGCTATTTTCGGACATGGATTGGTGGGGGGGACTTTGATTAATCAAATCCTTGAATCTGCTGATGCTATCGAGAAAAGAAAAGGAGTGAAATTGAATATTTTTGCCATTGCCAATTCCAAAAGTGTGTTGTTGAATAACAACGGTATTTCGCCAAATTGGAAAAGTGAAATTCAAAATAGTGGTGCTATTTATACTATCGATGATATCATCGCTTACGCTAAAGAAAACCATCTAGCCAACCTTATTGCAGTAGATAACACTGCAAGTGGTGCTTTTGTCGAAAATTATATTCCACTAGCAGAAAACGGTTTCGATTTGATTTCGTCCAACAAAGTAGCCAATACTTTAGGATACGATTTTTATAAAGAGCTTCGTGCGACTTTGGAAAAACACCAAAAAAGTTATTTGTACGAAACTAACGTAGGTGCGGGATTACCATTGATTGATACGATTAAATTATTGCATCTTTCGGGTGAAAATATCACGAAGATTAAAGGGGTATTCTCAGGAACGTTGAGTTATTTATTTAATCATTTTTCTGCCAAAGATGTGCCTTTTAGTGATATTTTAAAAGAAGCAATTGACAGCGGATTTACAGAGCCAGATCCAAGAGAGGATTTAGGAGGAAATGATGTAGGTAGAAAATTATTAATTTTGGCTAGAGAATTAGATTTGCAAAACGAGTTTGCCGAAGTTCAAATTCAGAATTTAATTCCGGAACATTTGCGTGAAGGAAGTGCAGCCGATTTCTTGACGAAATTAAAAGAATTTGACCCAATTTACGATAAAATAAAATCAGAACAAAAACCAAATCATGTATTGCGTTACATAGGCGAATTGTCTGGAGATTTACAAAACGACAAAGGGAATCTAGAAGTAAAATTAGTTTCGGTACCAATGGATACGGCGCTAGGTGGATTGAAAGGATCGGATTCTTTTTTCGAGATATACACGGAATCGTATGGAGACCGACCAATTGTAATTCAAGGAGCAGGAGCAGGTTCGGCTGTTACTGCAAGAGGTGTTTTTGGAGATATTTTGAGAATTTCTGATAAAGGCTAGGAGATTTAAGATTGCTGATTAGGGATTAACGATTTCAGATTTAAAATTGATTGAATATAAAACTTTCAGTTTTTAGTAAATAAAGTAAAATTCGCGTTTGAAGATCTGTTTCATCTGCGTACTAAAAAAATATAAAATGAAAATTACATTAAACAGAGTTAACGAAAACTTCCATTTCGAATTAAAAAACGACCGTGGACACCTAGTAAATATTGATGCAAGACCTGATTTTGGGGGTAACGATATGGGGCCAAGCCCAATGGAGTTGGTATTGATGGGAGTTGCCGGATGTAGTGGAATCGATATGATTTCGATTTTGAAAAAACAACGTCAAGAAATCACTTCTTTCAAAGCTGAGGTTGAAGGAAAGAGAGAAAAAGTAGGAGATGCTAATCCGTTTAAGGATATTTATGTGGTTTTTTCTTTAGAAGGAACCATAAAAGAAGATAAAGCTGCGAAAGCTGCACAGTTATCATTCGAAAAATATTGCTCGGTTTCTAAAACTTTAGAGCCGACTGCTACGGTACATTATCAAGTGATTTTGAATGGTGTAGCTCTTGAGAAATAATATTTTTGAATAAAATAATAAGATTATACAAGGAATTTATGCTGTGGTTTAAAGCAAAATAAATTCTTAACTAGCCATTAGTATTTAGCCAAAAGCTAAAAGCTAATAGCCAAAAGCTTAAAATAAAATGAACGAACAAGAATTTGGTTTTGAAACCGAAGCAATACGTACCCAGTTAGATAGAACACAATACTTAGAGCATTCAGTACCGTTATACTTAACTTCTAGTTTTGTATTTGAAGATGCCGAAGACATGCGTGCTTCATTTGCAGATGAAAAAGATAGAAATATATACAGCCGTTATAGTAACCCTAACAACAACGAGTTTGTAGAAAAGGTTTGTAAAATGGAAGGTGCAGAATCTGGTTTTGCTTTTGCATCAGGTATGGCTGCGGTGTATTCCACTTTGGCTGCTTTATTGCAATCTGGAGATCATATTGTGTCGGCAGGAAGTGTTTTTGGAGCAACGCATTCGTTGTTTATAAATTATTTTCCAAAATGGGGTATAGAAACGACCTATTTTGATATCGATAAGCCGGAGACGATTGAAAGTTGTATTAAACCCAATACCAAAATTCTTTTTGCAGAATCACCAACCAATCCAGCGGTAGATATTATCGATTTGGAATTGCTTGGAGCGATTGCCAAAAAGCACAATTTAATTTTGATTATTGATAACTGTTTTGCAACGCCTTATTTACAGCAACCTATCAAGTGGGGAACGCATTTAGTAGTTCATTCTGCTACTAAATTGATGGACGGACAAGGAAGAGTTTTAGGTGGAGTAACAGTAGGAAGTGCTGAATTGATTCAGAAAATCTATTTGTTTTCTCGTCTTACAGGACCGTCATTGTCGCCTTTTAATGCTTGGGTTTTATCTAAAAGCTTAGAAACATTGTCGATTCGTTTAGATAGACATTGTGAAAATGCCTTAAAAGTAGCGGAGTTTTTGGAACAGCATCCTAATGTTAATAAAGTAAAATACCCGTTCTTGAAATCGCATCCACAATATGCAATTGCCCAAAAACAAATGAAAGCAGGTGGTAATATTGTAGCTTTTGAAATTAAAGGTGGACTTGAAGCAGGAAGAGCATTTTTAGATAAAATAAAATTATGTTCGCTTTCGCCAAATTTGGGAGATACAAGAACTATTGTAACACATCCAGCGTCTACAACGCATAGTAAGTTATCTGTAGACGAACGTTTGAAAGTAAGTATCACAGATGGTTTAGTACGTGTTTCTGTAGGTTTAGAAACTGTAGCGGATGTAATTGCTGATTTAGAGCAAGCATTGTCATAAATATTTAAGATTGTAGATTAACGATTTTTGATTGCAAATTCTGTATATTAAAAATCGTTTTTTTATGTTTTCATGCCAAATATTACAGTTTAAACGATTGGTTTTTTTGCTAAAATTACTACATTAGTACAGTGGATTGAAAGCAGTTAAAAATTGATTTTAAAAAATAATTCTTTGATTATGGATGATATAAAGTTATTTGAAGCTAAGCATGTTCGGACGTCTTGGAGTGAAGAGGAGGAGCAATGGTATTTCTCAGTGATAGATATCATTGGGACTTTAACAGAAAGTAGTGTTCCCAAAAGGTATTGGACGGACTTGAAAAAGAAGCTTTCTAAGGAAGGAAGTGAGTTGTACGATAAAATCGTACAACTGAAATTTAAAGCCTCTGATGGTAAGAAGTATGCTACTGACTGTCTTGAAATACAGGATGTTTTCCGTCTCATACAATCCATTCCTTCGCCCAAAGCAGAGCCTTTTAAGTTGTGGTTGGCACAAGTAGCTGCCGAGCGTTTGGACGAAATGCAAGACCCAGAACTTACTATTGATAGAGCTTTAGAGCAATACTTAAATCTTGGTTACAGTGAAAACTGGATTAATCAACGCTTAAAAAGTATTGAAATCCGCAAAGAATTGACCGATGAATGGAAAAGGTTAGGATTGAAAGAAGGGCAACAGTTTGCAAGTTTAACCGATATAATCACCAAAACTTGGTCAGGTCAGACGACTAAAGAATATAAAGTATTAAAAGGGTTGAAAAAAGAAAATCTTCGAGATAACATGACCAACACCGAATTAATTTTGAATATGTTGGCAGAAGCTTCCACCAAAGATATTTCGCAAGCTGTCAATCCTGAAAATTTTGATGAAAGCAAAATTGTAGCCAAGCAAGGCGGTGAAATTGCTGGCAACGCCCGAAAAGAATTAGAATCAAAAACAGGTAAAAAGGTGGTAACGGGTTTGAATGCGAAAAGTTTTTTAGATGATAAAAATAAATAAATCTCAGGTTGATTTTAGTCAAATTGAATTCTTATTTTGTACTATTGTATTATTACCCTCAAAATCAAATATCAAAAATCGTTAATCTGCAATCATAAATCATAATGCTTTCTAAAAAAACAAAATACGGAATCAAAGCGTTGACTTTTTTGGCTCGCCAAGAAGATCAAACGCCAGTTGCTATTGCTGATATTGCAAAGAGCGAGAATATTTCGATTAAATTTCTAGAGAGTATCTTGTTACTTTTGCGTCATTCTGGTTTTTTGGGTGCCAAAAAAGGAAAAGGTGGTGGTTATTATTTGATTAAAGAACCAAAAGAAATCAATATGGCTACCGTTTATCGCATTCTCGAAGGGCCAATTGCTTTATTACCTTGTGCAAGTCATAACTTTTATGAAAAATGCGATGATTGTACAGATGAAGTCAATTGTGCTGTGCGAAAGTTAATGGCTGAGGTTCGTGATAATACCTTAAAAATTTTAGAAAATAATTCACTGGCTGATATCGCTTTTTAAAGCTTAGAATATCAATTTGTAACCTACAAAAAATAACATTCCAGCGATAGCGTTTCTTAGAATCAAATCGGGTACTTTTCCGCTTAACATACTTCCTAAAAATATACCTGGTAGCGAACCTATTAATAATTGACCAAGTAAACCTAAGTCTAAATTTCCCATTGATGCGTGTCCTAAACCTGCTACCAACGTTAGTGGTACCGCGTGAGCAATCTCAGTTCCTACCAATTTTGGAGTAGGTAATAATGGGTAAAGAAAGAATAAAGTAACCGTTCCTAAAGCACCAGCTCCAATAGAGGTTAAGGTGACAGTTGCGCCTAGTAAAACACCAATGGCAATGGTCAGCATGTTTTGAGTAGTACTTTCGCTATGAAATTTATCTCCTGAATGTTTTTGGGAGAATTTCATGATTTTATTTTTGAATACGACAGCAATCGAAGTAAAAAGTAAAGCCCAACCTAAACTGTATTTTATTACGGCATTAATGTGAGTGATATCTGTTTTTATGCTATGCAAGATCCACAAAGTTAGCAATGCGGCAGGAACACTACCCAAAGATAGCCAACCCGTGATTTTCCAATTGATGTTGCTTTTCTTGTGGTGAACAAAAATTCCACCCATTTTGGTAAAAGCAGCATATAATAAATCGGTTCCTACAGCTGTTGTTGGAGGGATACCAAACCATAATAAAATTGGTGTCATCAAAGAACCACCACCTACGCCTGTTAGACCAACTACGAAGCCAACTACTAATCCGGCGATAATAAAACCTATATGAAAATCCATCTTTTAAAAATATTTGCGTCAAAAGTAGCAACTATTTTATAATTATCCTATAGGCGAAGTAGGGTTTATGTGCTTTTTAGGATAAATTTAATGTTTCTGGTATTTGGTGGGTAGGTAAGTATAATGTAGTCAAGGCTTTGTGTTTTTTAGTCTTGAGTAATTTAGAATTAGGTGTATCGATAAAAAAAAGTAAATATTGTTTTGTAATTTGAAAATAAGTATTAATTTTGCGCAGTAATCTACTAAACCGATAGGGTAATAGGTTTTTTTAAAATAAGACAAGAAATGAGTGCAACAATAATAAATACGCTATTAGATAAGACAAAAGATTTTTCTATTGAAGAAACCTTTGTATTTTTGTCGGCTGAATATAAAGACAAAGTCGTTTTTTCAACTTCTTTTGGACAAGAAGACCAGGTAATAACTGATTTGATTGAAAAAAGTGAAGCAGCTATAAAAATCTTTACATTAGATACAGGTCGAATGTTTCAAGAGACTTATGATGTTTTTCATAGAACTCAAAAGAAATATAAAATGCCTATCAAAGTGTATTTTCCAGAAGCGAAAGCAGTTGAGGAATTATTAGAGAAAAAAGGGCCAAACAGCTTTTTTGAATCCGTTGAAAACAGAAAAGAATGTTGTTTTATTCGAAAAGTAGTGCCATTAAAGAAAGCCTTAGCTGGAAATGATGTTTGGATTACGGGATTGCGTGCAGAACAATCTGAAAACAGAAGTGATTTGCATTTGTTCGAATACGATGATAATTTTAAAATCATAAAATTCAATCCGTTATTGAAATGGTCATTGGAAGAAGTTCAAAAATACATTGACAGTAATAATGTGCCACAAAATAGTTTGCACAAAAAAGGTTTCGTAAGCATTGGTTGCGCACCTTGTACAAGAGCCATCGCCGAAGGTGAAGACATAAGAGCAGGAAGATGGTACTGGGAACAAAGCCATAAAGAATGTGGATTGCATTCGAAATAGAAAAAAGAGAAGAGAAAATAGAATAGAGAGAATAGAAATATAATAATAGTTGAAAGATTTTAGTTCAAGTTCCAACAACCTTAAACTTTAAACCTTAAACTTTTAAACAAAAAATAATGAGTTCAGTTTTAAAAACAAATGCTTTAGAAAGTGAAGCGATTTACATATTTAGAGAAGTAATTTCTCAATTTGACAAGCCTGTGTTGCTTTTCTCTGGAGGAAAAGATTCAATTACGTTGGTGAGATTAGCACAAAAAGCTTTTTTCCCGGCTAAAATTCCTTTTCCATTGTTACATGTTGATACAGGACATAATTTTCCTGAGACTATCGAATTTAGAGATAGATTGGTAAAAGAATTAGGATTAGAGCTAATTGTACGTAATGTACAAGATGCTATTGATTCTGGAAAAGTTGTTGAAGAATCTGGAAAGTACTCTAGTAGAAACAGTTTGCAAACAACTACTTTATTAGATGCTATCGACGAATTTAAATTTGATGCTTGTATTGGTGGAGCACGTCGTGACGAAGAGAAAGCAAGAGCAAAAGAACGTATTTTTTCTGTACGTGATGATTTCGGTCAATGGGATGAGAAAAACCAACGACCTGAATTATTCGATTTATTGAATGGTAAAATCGAAAACGGACAAAACGTACGTGTGTTCCCTATTTCAAACTGGACAGAATTAGATGTTTGGAGTTATATCGAACAAGAGCAAATCGAAATTCCATCAATTTACTTTTCACACAAACGTAAAGTATTTTTAAGAGACGGAATGATCTGGTCACATTCTCCTCACGTTTACCAAGAGGAAGACGAAGAAATTCAAGAAAGAATTGTTCGTTTTAGAACGGTAGGAGACATGAGTTGTACAGCAGCAGTTGATTCTTATGCAGCTACAATCTCAGAAGTTGTTGGAGAAATTAGATTATCGACTATTTCAGAAAGAGGTGCTAGAATTGATGATAAACGTTCTGAAGCAGCAATGGAGAAAAGAAAACAACAAGGGTACTTTTAGGATGCAGTTTTCTAAGATAGTAATTGTCTTGTTTCTTTTGGGTCTATTTGCAAATGCGCAAACTGAAAAAAATGTAGATCATCAAAGTCTGTTATGGACGAGATACAATAATCAGTTGGAGCTAAATGAGAAATGGTCTATTCAAACTGATTTAGATAATAGAATATTTACGAAGCCTGTTGAACAAAATCTATTTCTTGCTCGAGTGCAGTTAAGACAGAAATGGAATGATAAAATAGAATGGGGGATTGGAGGCGTTTATTCACAAGTAGCCACACAAGATCCTGAAGTTATTAAGCCATTTCATGGAGAAGAATATAGAGGTCAGCAAGATATTACCCTAAAACAACGTTTGGGTAAAATCAATTTGAGTCATCGATATCAGGTTGAAGAGCGTTGGATTCGAAATGCATCTCAATATAGGTTGGAAGGGGGAACTTCTTTTTATCTAAGATTGAGATATAAGTTTCAGGCTGAATATGCAATTCTGAAAAAAGAGAAGCAGTATTTAAAAGGAATAGTTTATGATGAAATACTGATCAATGGAGGAAACAAAATTATCAAGAATACATTTGATCAGAATAGAATATATGCCGCTTTGCAATATGGATTAAGTCCAGCAGTAGCATTAGAATTGGGATATCTAAACAGTTATCAGGAAAAATCCAACGGTGTAGATTATTACAATAGAGATATTATAAGATTCAGCTTTTTTCATAAGTTGAAAATTTAAAATAAAATATAAAAAATTAAAAGTTTTAAGGATTAAGTAGAACCTTAAACCTTAAAACCTTAAACAAAAAATAAGAATGGAAGTTTTAAAAATAGCAACGGCAGGAAGTGTTGATGACGGAAAGAGTACCTTAATCGGAAGATTGTTGTATGATACACAATCCTTGACTACTGATAAATTGGAAGCAATTGAAAAAAGTAGCAAAGCAAAAGGGTATGATTATTTAGATTTCTCATTAGCAACCGACGGATTAGTTGCAGAGAGAGAACAAGGAATTACTATCGATGTAGCACATATCTACTTTTCTACAGCTAAGAAAAGTTACATCATTGCCGATACTCCAGGTCACGTAGAATATACTCGTAACATGGTAACTGGTGCTTCAACTTCACAAGTATCTATCATTTTGATTGATGCTCGTAAAGGAGTAATTGAGCAAACCTACCGTCACTTTTTTATCAATAATTTATTGAGAGTAAAAGATGTGATCGTTGCTGTAAACAAGATGGATTTAGTTGATTATTCTGAAGAAGTTTACAACAAAATAAAAGCAGATTTTCAAGCTTTAAATGAAAAAAGTGCTTACAAAGAACAAAACGTAAGTTACATTCCGTTGAGTGCCTTAACTGGAGATAACGTTGTGGAATCGTTAGGGAAAATGCCTTGGTATACAGGACAAACTATTCTACAGCATTTAGAAGAATTAGAATCAAAAGATATATACGATAACGGATTGGCTCGTTTCCCAGTTCAAACAGTTATTCGTCCAAAAACTGAACAATATCATGATTTTAGAGGGTATGCGGGTAAATTATATGGAAACAACATCAAAGTAGGAGATGCAGTAACAGTTCTTCCTTCTTTAACCGAATCTAAAGTGACCAAGATTCACTTTTTTGACCAACAATTTGACGAAGCTACAGCAGGTTCATCTGTTACTCTTGAGTTAGAAAATGACATCAATGTAACTAGAGGGGATATGATTGTAAAATCGAATGAATTGCCGAAAGTAGAAAAAGATATCACTACAACAGTTTGTTGGATGGACAGCAAAAAACTAGTTGCTGGAACTAAATATTTAATTCAGCACAACTCTAATAGAGTTTTAGCTAAAATTGATAGTGTAAATAACGTAATCGCAACTGATTATACAGGAACAAAAGAAGCATCTCAATTAGCAATTAATGAGATTGGTGAAGTTGTAATCAAATTAAGCAAACCATTATATTTTGATGCTTATAACGATAATAAATCAAATGGAGCTTTTATTTTAATTGACGCTTCAACGAATACAACAGCAGGAGTAGGGTTTATTAAATAAGCTTTTAGCTATTGGCTTTTGGCCTTTAGCAGGAAATAATAAAAAAAAACAGCCAGAAGCTAAGCGCCAACCGCCAATAGCCAACCGCCAAAAGCCTTTTAAAAAATGGAAAGTTTTAGAACAGAAATAGAAAATCCGATTGTCCAAAAAGAGATTATCGATTTAGAGAAAAAGATACATGCCTTCCAAGGGGGACAAATCGATGATGAACGTTTTCGTTCGCTTCGTTTAGCACGTGGAATTTACGGTCAACGTCAAGAAGGAGTGCAAATGATTCGTATCAAATTGCCTTATGGTAAAGTGAGCAGCGAACAATTGAGAAGAATCACTGAGGTTTCAGATAAATATTCTACTGGACGTTTACATATTACAACCCGTCAGGATATTCAAATTCACTATGTGAGCTTGGATAAAACACCAGAACTTTGGGCAGATTTGGCCAAAGATGATATTACTTTGAGAGAAGCTTGTGGAAACACCGTTCGTAATATTACAGGAAGTGAATTAGCAGGTGTAGATGCAGATGAGCCATTTGATGTAACTCCGTATGCTCACGCTTTGTTTCAATATCTTTTGCGTAACCCAATCTGTCAAGAAATGGGACGTAAATTCAAAATTTCATTCTCATCTTCAGATAAAGATACTGCTTTGAGTTATTTACACGATTTAGGATTTATTCCTAAAATTGTAGATGGACAAAAAGGATTCAAAATCATGTTAGGTGGTGGATTAGGCTCACAACCAGCTCATGCTGAATTGTTGTCTGAATTTGTTCCTGTAAACCAAATTATCCCAACTGCCGAAGGAGTAATCAGAGTTTTTGACCGTTATGGTGAAAGAGCAAAACGTTTGAAAGCACGTTTAAAATTCTTAATCAAAGATTTAGGTCGTGATGAATTTTTACGTTTGGTAGACGAGGAGAAAAAAGCATTGCCTTTTCATTCTTACGAAATAGATACTACTGCTTTTGAAGGAGCCATTTCGGAGCCTTTATTAGAAGTGCCAACAGTTACTATTGATGATGCAGCAGCTTATGAAGCTTGGAAAGCATCCAATGTAATTGCACAAAAACAAGCAGGATATGCTGCCATTGGAGTAAAAGTACTTTTAGGAGATTTTTATACTGATAAAGCTAGATTATTAGCTGATTTGATTAAAAACTACGGAGCAAATGAATTGCGTTTTTCATTACGTCAAAACATTGTTATTCGTAACATCAAAGAAGAAAATTTACCTTTCTTCTACCAAGAGTTAGCCAAATTAGACATGGTTGCTTTAGGATACGATACTATCGGAGATATCACAGCTTGTCCTGGTACAGACACTTGTAACTTAGGAATCGCATCTAGTACAGGTATCGCTGACGAATTGGAAAGAGTTTTAAAAGCAGAATACCCACAGTTTGCCAGCAATAAAGAATTGACTATCAAAATTAGTGGTTGTATGAATGCTTGTGGTCAACACAATATGTCTGAAATTGGATTCCAAGGAATGTCAATCAATGCGGGTAAATTAGTTGCTCCAGCATTACAAGTATTATTAGGTGGTGGAATTTTAGGAAATGGAAGTGGTCGTTTTTCTGACAAAGTAATCAAAATCCCAAGTCGTAGGGGGCCGGAAGCATTGCGTTATATCTTAAATGATTTCGAAGCAAATGCAAACGGAACTAAATTCTTGGATTATTATGATGCAAAAGGTGAAAAGTATTTTTACGAATTCTTGAAACCATTAGCAGATGTTACCAATCTTACCGACGCTGATTTCGTGGATTGGGGTAACGCTGACAACTATGTGAAAGCAGTTGGAGTTGGAGAATGTGCAGGTGTTGTAATCGACTTAGTACAGACTTTATTATTCGAAGCTAAAGATAAAATTACAGCTGCTCAAGAACTTTTCGAAGAGAAAAAATGGTCAGATGCTATTTACTTAGCGTATGCTGGATTTGCAAATGGAGCAAAAGCTTTATTATTAGCCGAAAAGCAAAAAACAAATACGCACGCTGGAATCATCGAAGCATTTGATACTGTTTTTGTAGCCGAAAACAAAATTGAATTAGGAACTACTTTCAGTGAATTAGTATACCGAATCAACAAAAACGAGCCAACGGAAGCTTTTGCAAAAGAGTATATTCAAGAAGCGATTTCGTTTTTCGGGAAATTAGAAGCCTACAGAGCAGCAGATTTAGCGAAAGCATAATTTAGAAATAAAAAAAGATAAACATGGACACAGACAATAGCCAAGAGCAAATAGCCAATAGCCAAAACGAATTGTATCCAATATTCTTAAAGTTACATAACCTAAGTGTACTTATTGTAGGTGGTGGAAATGTAGGATTAGAAAAGCTGTCTTTTTTACTGAAATCAAGTCCCAATGCCAATGTTGAGGTGGTTGCACCAAAATTTCTACCGGAACTTGTCACTTTAGCAGGAAATCATCCTTCTGTAAAATTGACCAAAAGAAGGTTCAGAAAGAAAATGTTGAAAAAACGAAATATGGTCATTGCTTGTACGGATGATTTAAAAATCAACAAACGAGTATATGATTTGTCTCGAAAAAGATATTTGATTTGCAACATTGCCGACACACCCGATTTATGCGATTATTACCTCGGTGGAATCGTAACGAAAGGGAATGTCAAAATTGCGATTTCGACCAATGGAAAATCACCAACAACGGCAAAACGTTTGAGGGAGTTTTTTGAAGAAGTTATACCGGAAGACATCAATCAAATGGTCGAAAACTTGAACGATTATCGAAAGACCTTGAAAGGGGATTTCGAATTGAAAGTTCAAAAAATGAATGAGATTACAGAGACCTTGAAGAATAAAGAGTAATTCATTGAATAGCGTCGGGTTTTAACCCGATGGACAAAAAATGAATGAGATTACAGAGACCTTGAAGAATAAGGAGTAATTCATTGAATAGCGTCGGATTTTAACCCGATGGACTGATAAATATCATTGCCAATTCAAATTAGTAGTGGTTCATTTGTCAAAGAAAATAAGATTAAAAAAAGTAACATATAACAGACTCTAAGCCAACAGCCAAGAGCCCAAAGGAAGTAAAAATGATTGAAACAGATATCCTTATCATAGGAGCCGGTCCAACTGGCTTATTTACCGTTTTTGAAGCAGGTTTATTAAAATTAAAATGTCATATCCTAGATGCTTTACCGCAGCCAGGTGGACAATTATCAGAATTATATCCTAAGAAACCTATCTATGATATTCCAGGTTTTCCAGAAGTATTGGCTGGGGATTTAGTAGATAATTTGATGGAGCAAATCAAGCAATTCGAGCCAGGTTTTACCTTAGGAGAACGTGCAGAAACGATTGTTAAGCAAGAAGACGGTACTTTTATCGTAACGTCAAACGAAGGAACAGAATTCCACGCAAAAGTAATTGCAATTGCTGGTGGTTTAGGAAGTTTTGAACCAAGAAAACCATTAATCGAAGGAATCAATTTCTACGAAAATAAAGGTGTAAAATACTTCATCAAAAACCCAGAAGATTTCAGAAACAAACGTGTAGTTATCGCCGGTGGTGGTGATTCAGCTTTGGACTGGAGCATCTTCTTGACCGATGTGGCTTCAGAGGTAACTTTGATTCACCGTCGTAACGAGTTTAGAGGAGCTTTGGATTCTGTAGAGAAAGTACAAGAATTAAAAGATGCTGGAAAAATCCGCATGATTACACCTGCCGAGGTAGTTGGAATCAACGGAGCTGAGCACGTAGAGTCTATTGATTTGGACGAAAACGGAGCACATCGTAAAATCGAAACGGATTTCTTTATTCCACTTTTTGGATTGACGCCTAAGTTAGGACCAATCGGAGATTGGGGATTAGAAATTGAGAAAAACGCTATCAAAGTAAACAACGCTTTGGATTACCAAACTAACATTCCGGGGATATTCGCCATTGGAGATATTAATACCTATCCAGGGAAATTAAAGTTGATTCTTTGTGGTTTCCACGAAGCAACTTTGATGTGTCAAGCGGCATACCAAATCATCAATCCAGGAAAACGTTATGTATTAAAATACACAACTGTATCAGGTGTAGACGGATTTGACGGTACTCGTAAAGAAGCACCAAAAGCAGTAGTAAAAGCGATTAATTAAAAATAAAGTTGCTGAGTTACTAAGGTTCTGAGTTACTAAGTTTTTTAGTAACTCAGAACCTTTTTAGTTTATTAGAGAACTTAGAATCTTAGCAACTTAGTCACTTAGAAACTTAAAAATACACTTGCAAGTGGTAAGGGTATTGCGTTACTTTGCAGTTCCAAAATTTTAAAGAATATGGAGCAGTAATTTCGGCATTTTCAGGAAGTTGGTTTCCCGCTTTCGCCTTTATCTTTTTGTTTTTTAAAGAAAAAACCAAAAAGGATATCGGCTCTATCGGGGCTAAAGAGAAAGATTTTTGCATTTTAGGAAATTCCGTAGAGACGCGATTCATCGCGTCTAAATATAAGTCAACAAAAAAAGCATAGCGCCCTAGCGCCTTTGCGGTAGTAAAAATAAAGCTTAGTGTCTTCGAGCCTTCGTGGCAAAAAAACCTTTGCGGTAAAAAATAAAGTTATGTCAACAATACAACAAGCAATCAAAGAAAGAATCCTAGTTCTCGATGGAGCTATGGGAACCATGTTGCAACGCTACAACTTCTCCGAAGAAGATTTTAGAGGCGAGCGCTTCAAGGATTTTCCACATTCTTTAAAAGGAAACAACGATTTATTGTCGTTGACACAACCTGTAGCTATTGCGGAGGTGCACGCAGCCTATTACGAAGCAGGAGCAGATATTGTAGAAACCAATACCTTCTCTGGAACCACCATCGGAATGGCAGATTACCACATGGAAGATTTGGTCTATGAGTTGAACTACGAGTCGGCAAAAATTGCCCGCAAAGTAGCCGACGAATTCACAGCCAAAAATCCAGCCAAACCTCGTTTTGTAGCCGGTTCAATCGGACCAACAAACAGAACGGCAAGTATGTCACCAGACGTAAACGACCCAGGATATAGAGCCGTAACTTTTGATGATTTGCGCATTGCTTACAAACAACAAGTAGAAGCTTTAATCGACGGAGGAAGTGATTTATTATTGGTAGAAACTATTTTTGACACTTTAAACGCCAAAGCAGCACTTTTCGCCATCGAAGAAGTAAAAACCGAAAGAGGAATTGATATTCCAATCATGGTTTCAGGAACCATTACCGATGCATCAGGAAGAACACTTTCTGGACAAACGGTAGAAGCGTTCTTGATTTCGGTATCGCACATCCCGTTATTGAGCGTAGGATTCAATTGTGCCTTAGGAGCCGATTTGCTGAAACCGTATTTACAGACTTTGTCTCACAATACCTCTTTCAATATATCCGCACATCCAAACGCAGGATTACCAAACGCCTTTGGAGAATACGACGAAACACCAGCAGAAATGCAAGCACAAATACGTGGTTATCTCGAAGATAATTTGGTAAATATCATCGGAGGTTGTTGTGGTACAACACCAGACCACATTCGATTGATTGCGGAGGCAGCTAGTGAGTATAAGCCTAGGGTTTCGACGGCGGTGATGTAAAAAAGTAATTTGAATATTTTTGTTGTAAAAAAAAATCATCTATTTATGAAAAAGTATTTAATTGTAATGGTGTTTTTAAATGTTATTAATATTTATTCTCAAAATGATTTTCAAAAATATTTTGAGGGGAATTGGAAATTAAAATCCCTTGTGGATAATAATACATTAATTGACTTTGCTGAATACGTAAAGTTTGAAAATAATAAAGTCCATTTTTTTAAGATAGAGTCTGGGAAAGTTAAATCCTTGGATGAAAAAAACATCATTATTAAAAATAGTTTTGGTGGAACTTATGAAATTAAATTTGAAAACGGTGAAGTTTGGAAATTACGATTGAGGAAAATAAATAATGAAACTAGATTAATTTGGAATATTGTTTATGATAAAGATGGAAGTTTTATACTTCAGATAGATGATAGAGGAGGGTTGATAGATAGTTATGCAAAGAAAAAAGCACTTGAAAATGAGATTAGCACTTATTATATAAAAAAATAGAGACATCGTTTTGTTACTCACCAGCTAGCGCAAGAGTCCCGCTCTTGCCCGCAAAGTGAAAAGTTTGTGAAATAATAATTGTGTTATATACGGTACGTGATGGCGCCCGCTGCTCGCAATGACAATTGTGGTGAAGAGAAATGACAAAATAAAAGTTCCATAGGAACGACCCATTTTGTGATACGTATTTTAATACCTCGCTACAAAATACAAATTGAAAGGGATTTTTTATTGTTAAATAATATAGAATAATACTCTATGGATAAAATTAAACAAAAAGTAATTTTGAATGCGAATGGTGCAGAAATTGCTGTTTTGCATTTTGGGGATGATAACGATTATCTTTCCTTGACTGATATTGCTAAGTTTAAAAATCCAGATGATGCTTTTATTGTAGTTAACAATTGGCTTAGGAGCAAGGATACAATCCTTTTTATTGGCCTGTGGGAACAATTAAATAATCCTAATTTTAAACCTATCGAATTCGATAGGTTTAAAAATGAATCGGGAACAAATGCTTTTACTTTATCTCCGCAAAAATGGATAAGTTCGACAGATGCAATTGGCATTGTATCTAAATCAGATAGCGTTGATTTTTAATCCGTGCCCACAAAGAGTATAAAAAATAAAGTTTTAGTTTTGTCATTCCGACGAAGGAGGAATCGCATAACGAGAGCAGATAATGAGATTCCTCCTTCGTCGGAATGACAAAAATGAGGAGTTAGATTGTCTTAAATGCTGGACGTGATTGCTTCGTTCCTCGCAATGACAATCGAAGCAGAAAACTGCGTGAGGGATAGAAGTGGAGCTCCTTTTTCTTGAATTGCCTCGGGTTTAAACCCAAGGCAATTCAAGAAAAAGAGAGGGAACGGATAGTCCGATTCGCCGCGGCGAACACGCCCAAATAATAAAAAGAAACAGCTTTGAAAAAAGCAAACAATATAAACTTAGAGACTAATTAGCTTAGTAACTCAGTAACTTAAGAAAAAATGGCAGAAAAAGCAGCAAGAAGAAACTTAGTTTTATCGGGATTAGAGCCTTTGATTATTACGCCCGAGAGTGTTTTTGTAAACATTGGGGAGCGAACGAATGTAACGGGTTCTAGGAAATTTCTTCGATTGATAAAAGAGGAGAAGTACGATGAAGCCTTGAGTATTGCGAAGGAGCAAGTAGAAGGTGGAGCACAAATCATCGATATTAACATGGATGAAGGAATGCTAGATGGCGAATATGCGATGGTGAAATTCTTGAACTTAATTGCCGCTGAACCCGATATTGCCCGTGTGCCAATTATGATTGACAGTTCGAAATGGCACATTATTGAAGCTGGGCTAAAAGTAGCGCAGGGGAAATGTGTGGTGAACTCGATTTCTTTGAAAGAAGGAGAAGAAGCTTTTATTCATCACGCACAATTGATTAAACGTTATGGAGCTGCGGCGATTATCATGGCTTTTGACGAAACAGGTCAAGCGGATAATTATGACCGTAGAGTAGAGATTTGTCAGCGTTCGTATGATATTTTAGTGAACAAAGTAGGTTTTCCACCGCAGGATATAATTTTCGATTTAAATATTTTTCCAGTTGCAACAGGGATGGAGGAGCACCGCTTAAATGCTTTGGATTTCTTTAGAGGAACCGAATGGGTGAGAGCCAATTTGCCGCACGCACACATAAGTGGTGGGGTTAGTAATGTGTCGTTTTCGTTTAGAGGAAATGATACCGTTCGTGAAGCGATGCACTCGGTTTTCTTGTACCATGCAATTAAAGCCGGAATGACAATGGGAATTGTAAACCCAGAGATGTTAACGATTTATGATGATATTCCGAAGGATTTATTGGAGCATGTAGAAGACGTGATTTTGAACCGTCGCGACGATGCTACAGAACGTTTACTAGACCTTGCCGAAAACGTAAGAGGCGATGTGAAGAGCAACGAAAAAGCGATTCAAGAATGGCGTTCGGGAACTTTTCAAGAACGTATCACACACGCTTTGGTAAAAGGAGTAGACGAATTTATTGTTGCCGATGTAGAAGAAGCACGTTTGGCTGCTACAAAACCAATCGAAGTTATCGAGATCAATTTGATGGCAGGAATGAACGTGGTTGGCGACTTGTTTGGAAGCGGAAAAATGTTTTTGCCACAAGTAGTAAAATCGGCACGTGTAATGAAAAGAGCCGTGGCTTATTTGTTGCCTTATATTGAGGAGTCCAAAGAAGCTGGTGATAAAGAAGGAAACGGAAAAATATTGATGGCTACCGTAAAAGGAGATGTTCATGATATTGGAAAAAATATTGTTTCGGTAGTATTGGCGTGTAACAATTACGAAATCATTGACCTTGGAGTAATGGTAGCGCCAGAAAAAATTATCGCTGCAGCCATTGAGCACAATGTAGATATAATAGGATTGAGCGGATTAATCACGCCTTCGTTAGACGAAATGGTGTTTTTGGCAAAAGAATTAGATAAAAAAGGAAGTAAAATTCCGATTATGATAGGTGGAGCTACAACGTCGCGCGCACATACAGCCGTGAAAATTGCACCACAATACAAGTCAACCGTAGTACACGTGAATGATGCATCGAGAGCGGTTACGGTAGCGGGGAATTTATTAGACCAAAATAAAGACACTTATACGGCAGGTATTCGTGAAGATTACGATGCTTTTAGAGAGTCATTTTTAAACCGTTCGAGAGATAAAAATTTCTTGACGATCGAAGATGCCCGTAAAAATAAAATGCAATTGGACTGGAACGAGTTCACACCCGTAAAACCAAAAGTGATTGGGGAGCAAATTATTGAAGTAGATTTGGATGTTTTGGTTCCGTATATTGACTGGACTCCGTTTTTTCAGACATGGGAATTGTTTGGAAAATATCCTGCAATCATGACAGACGAAGTAGTAGGAGAGCAAGCAACGGCCGTTTTTGCAGATGCGCAAGAGATGCTGAAAGTGATTCTAGCAGAAAAGAAATTACAAGCCAAAGGTATTTACGGAGTTTTTCCTGCGAACCAAGTCAACGATGACGATATTGAATTGACGGACGAAAACGGAAAACCTTTACAGACTTTCTTGACTTTACGCCAACAATCTCAAAAAACAAAAGGTGCTCCAAATATTGCTTTAGCCGATTTTATTGCGCCAAAAGACAATGGAGTAATCGATTATATGGGAGCATTTTGTGTGACTACTGGTTTTGGAGTTGACGAATGGGCAGCCGAATTCGAAAAAGATTTTGACGATTACAATTCGATTATGGTGAAAGCATTAGCTGACCGTTTTGCAGAAGCTTTTGCAGAATACCTACACGAAAAAGTACGTAAAGAAATTTGGGGTTACGCAGCAGATGAAACCTTGACCAACGCAGAATTGATTAAAGAAACCTATGCCGGAATTCGTCCTGCACCAGGATATCCTGCTTGTCCAGACCACTTGGAAAAACCAACAATCTGGAAATTACTGAACGTAGAAAAAGAAATAGGAGTAACTTTGACCGAGAGTATGGCGATGTGGCCAGCATCATCAGTATCTGGTTATTATTTTGGAAATCCTAAAGCAAGGTATTTTGGATTGGGTAAGATAAAAGAAGACCAAGTAATTGATTACGCAAAACGTAGAAGTATCTCAACAGACAAAGCCACAAAATGGTTGAGTCCTAATATAGCAGACTAAATGATTTATGATTGTTGATTAACGATTTTCGATTGCAGATTTCAACTCATAACTCATAATTTATAACTTATATTTCAGAATGAAAGTAACACAACATTTAGAAAACGCCAAAGGAAAACCATTGTTCTCCTTCGAAATTGTACCGCCCCAGAAAGGAAGTAATATAAATGATTTATATGAAAATATAGATCCGTTGATGGAATTCAAACCACCATTTATTGATGTAACAACTTCGAGAGAAGAGTTTGTTTACATCGAGAAAGACGGTTTGTTTGATCGTCGCATTACACGTATGCGCCCGGGAACGGTTGGGATTTGCGCTTCTATTCAACATAAATATGGTGTAGATGCTATTCCGCACGTATTGTGTGGTGGGTTTACAAAGGAAGAAACAGAATATTTATTGGTAGATTGCCATTATTTGAATATTGACAACTTGGTGGCTTTGCGTGGAGATCCAATGAAAGGGGAGAAATATTTTGAACCTGCAAAAGGAGGTCATGCATATGCATCTGAACTAGTAAAACAGATTAAAGCGATGAATGCGGGTCAGTTTTTGCATGATACTATGCCGATGAAAAGTGCACCCGATTTTTGTATTGGTGTAGCAGGTTATCCTGAAAAACATATCGAAGCACCAAGCCTAGAAGCCGATTTGAAACGCTTGAAAGAAAAAGTAGATGCAGGAGCCGATTATGTTGTAACGCAAATGTTTTTTGACAACCAACGTTATTTCAAGTTTGTTGAAGCGGCTAGAGCTATAGGTATTACAGTGCCGATTATTCCAGGAATCAAACCGGTAGCCGTAAAACGCCATTTGCAATTATTGCCACAAGTTTTTTGGTTAGATATGCCAGAGAGTTTGATAAGTGATATCGAAAATGCCAAAGACAATCCAGCAGTTCGTCAAATAGGAGTAGAATTTGCCGTGCAACAATCGAAAGAGTTAATTGAATTTGGTGCACCTTGCGTACATTATTACTCGATGGGAAAATCTGATAATATCTATAATATCGCTAGTCAAGTTTTCTAGCTTATAATTAAATTCTTAAAAACTAATATCAAGCCCAATAGAATTAAAAAACTGTTGGGTTTTTTGTTTTACAACTTTTTTTTTGTCTATTATCTTGGAAAGCAATACTTTGTATGTCTATTATTAAAAGACTATATTTGGTTGTAACAAAATTACTTTTCGAGATGAAATATTTTTATTATACATTTTTAGCAGCTTCAATTTGTTTTACTGCTTGTAAAAATAACGAAGCAGAAGTTAATCAGCCTGTATCTGAAGTTGTTAATCCGTTTACGCAACGAGTAGCAACTGAGCAAATACAACTGCAGAAAAATACTGCAGTTGGTGGTAATCAAAATTTATTTCCAGAAAAGAATTCCACAACTGCTTCTTCAGTCTTATTAGCGGTTAATCCTCCACACGGACAACCAAATCATCGTTGTGATATAGCGGAGGGAGCTTCTTTGAATAGTTCAGCAAAAAATGTTACGTCTACGATAAATGCACAGACAAGTTTGCAAAACACAGCAGTAATTTCGAAAGAAGAAAATAAAAGAGTGCCAACGCCAAAGGGAATGAATCCTCCACATGGAGAACCAGGACATCGATGTGACATTGCAGACGGAGCGCCATTAAATTCTAAACCTGCAACTACTACGACTTCAGTTTCAAAGTCTGAAACGGTAAATCCAGTTATGCCTGCTTTGTTAACACCAAATACTTCAGAGGTGATAACTCCTGAAGGTATGAATCCTCCTCATGGTAAAGACGGACATGTATGTGGAATTGCAGTTGGAGCACCATTAAATAAATAATCATAAGTATACTTTTTAAATTAGAGCATAAAAAAAAGCATCGTCTCATATGAGACGATGCTTTTTTTTATGTAAACAGAATACCTATTTAGTTATTTCCCTAAAAATTGCTTCCAGATTTTTGTTTTTCTGATTGAGTTGTAGTGTTCTGAGTCCATTCTCAGTCGCAAAATCAAAAACAGCCGGACGCATGTCTTTATCAGCTTTAAAAGTGAGTTCCCAAATCATGTCGTGGGTGTTTTTGTAAGAAACTAGGTTTTCAATTTTAGCAATTACTTGCTCTTCTATTTTATAATCAAATTCTACTTCTAGAACCTGTTCTTTTTCTTCGGAGATAAGATGATCTAGTTTTTTGTCGGCAACAATTTTTCCGTTGTTGATAATGATGACGCGATCACATATGGCTTCCACCTCTTGCATAATGTGCGTAGAAAGAAAAACTGTTTTGTCTTTTCCCACATTTTTAATCACGTTACGAATCTCCATCAATTGGTTTGGGTCGAGTCCCGTAGTCGGTTCGTCCAAAATCAAAACATCAGGATTATGCAACAATGCATTAGCCAAACCTACACGCTGACGGTACCCTTTGGATAGTTGACCAATTTTTTTATGACTTTCAGCACTCAAACCGGTTAATACAATCACCTCTTCAATTCGAGATTTTGCTACTTTATATACATCAGCATTAAAATTCAAATATTCACGTACATACAAATCCAAATACAACGGATTGTGCTCAGGTAAATACCCAATTGACAATTGCACTGCCTTGGCATTCGCAACAATATCATGACCATTTACTAGTGCTGTACCTTCATCGGCGGCAATGTAAGTCGTCAAGATTTTCATCAAAGTAGATTTTCCAGCGCCATTTGGTCCAAGGAAACCAACAATCTCTCCTTTGTTTACCGAAAAAGAAATACAATCCAACGCTTTTTGCGCACCGTAACTTTTAGAAATATTTGTAATCGCTAGTGACATAACATGTAATTTGTTGCAAAAGTAAACAGAAAATCATTGAGTTTCGTATTTCAACTCCAAATTATAACAATCATTTGGGCGTGCCACCATCCCAAAAAAGGGCAACGCTGTTTGTAGTTAAAAAGCCCTTTTTTGGCATGCTGTCGTGCTATTCGCTATATCTTTATGGTTTGCTTTCGCAACCACAAAGGATGCCGCTGCTATCACTCACGCAAACCCTGCACACAAATAAAATCTCATAAAATAGGCGTAAATTACTAGTAAGTACAATTTTTTTACGCTCAAACACAACTAATCAAATTAAAAGTTGAATTTTTGAATTTGATTATGAAACAGCAACAAAAAATATAATTAACCAAAATGAAAACAATCCAAATTCTCTTTTGGTCACTTTTCTTGACTTTTGCTCAAGGAACTTCGGCACAAAACACTCGCAACCGAATCAATTTTAATGCCGACTGGAAATTCAGTTTGTCTAATAATATCTTATACGCCGCCGAAAAATACCAAGACAAAGATTGGCACAATATCAATTTGCCTCATGATTGGAGTGTGGAATTTGATTTTAGTGATAAAAATACAGGACGGAATGCATTCTTGCCAGGAGGAATTGCTTGGTACCGAAAAACTTTTGAAATCCCAAATGATTACAAAGGCAAACATATCGAAATTCAGTTTGATGGCATTTATAAAGATTCCAAAATTTGGGTGAATGGTTATCCTGTAGGTGCACAGCATGATGGTTATACAAGTTTTTATTTTGATATTACTGAGTTGTTGCATGCAGGTAAGTCAAATACTATTTCTGTGAAAGTTGATAATTCCATTCAGCCCAATTGCCGTTGGTATTCTGGTTCAGGGATTTATCGTGATGTTTGGTTGACAGTTGTTAATTCTGCTCACATTGAAACTTGGGGAACCTATATCACAACTCCCGAAGTAAGTGCGACTCAAGCAATCGTAGTTGTAGAAACGACTATCGAGAACATGTCGTCGTCAAAAAATCTTGTTTTAGAAACGGTAGTTTTAGATAGCAATCAAAAAGAAGTAGGTAGAACATCGGCCAGTTATTCCATCGGGAATTATAGAAAAGGAGTCGTTAACCAAAACCTGAAAATAACACAACCCAAACTGTGGTCACCGCAAACACCACAATTATATACCGCCAAAACACAATTAAAAGAAAATGGTGTTATAATTGACCAATACCAAAGCCGTTTTGGTATTAGAGATTTAAAATTCGATGCCGACAAAGGTTTTTTTATCAATGGTAAAAACATGAAAATGAAAGGGGTTTGCTTGCATCATGACGCAGGAGTACTAGGTGCAGCAGTGCCTACCGAAGTTTGGAAACGTCGTTTATTACAATTGAGAGCTATTGGCTGTAATGCTATCAGAACCGCACACAATCCGCCATCAGTAGATTTTTTGGATTTATGTGATGAATTAGGGTTTTTAGTTATGGAAGAATTTGTCGATAAATGGGACGATGGTGTGGTCGTAGATAAAAAAACGAATAATCCATTTTTTGACGATCCATATACCGATCCTTTCTTTTTTGAAGAATGGAAAAAGAACTATGGCGAAACCATTCGCCGAGATCGTAATCATCCTTCCGTTATAATTTGGAGTGTAGGAAATGAAAATCATTCTCCAGGAGAAGATGATGAAAATAATGGTATGAAAAATTATGGTGCTTTTATTCGCACATTAGATCCAACACGTCCCGTGATTTCAGGAATGGAAAGAGGAAAAGACAAACCCGTGAACGAAAAAGTAAATGATATTATAGAAACGGGTCAGTTTATGGACTTAATAGCACTCAATTACGGAGAACAATGGTGCAAACTAATTCACGATAAAAAACCAGGGAAACCTTTTGTGAGCACAGAAAGTTACATCTATTTCAACTCTGAACTCGAAAAAAGATTTGCCAATATTGAGCGTTCTCCTTGGCTAGATGTTTTGGATAACAACAATAATATGGGATTGTTTCTTTGGGCAGGAATAGATTATTTGGGAGAATCTAAGAAATTACCTAGTTTGGGTTCCACAAGTGGGATTTTAGATATGGCAGGATTCAGAAAAAGCATTTCCTATTTATACGAAGCTTTTTGGTCAGAAAAACCAATGGTGTATGTTGCCATTTATAAAGGGGATGCAGATGATTTTTCTACCTCCGGACGTTGGTCATCGCCACCAATGGATGAAAATTGGAATTTGGAAAAAGGAAAAGTAGTAGATTTGGTAACCTACACCAATTGCGAATCTGTGGATTTGTATTTGAATAATATAAAAATTGGAAATCAAAAACTAGCAGATATTCCGAATTGGATTATGAAATGGCGTAAGGTCAATTACCAAGAAGGTACGTTAAAAGCAGTCGGAATTATTAATGGTAAAGCAGTATGCGAGTCAGTGATTAAGACTACTGGAAAACCTGTTCGCAGCATTTTGACAGTAGATAAAAAAGAAGTAACAACTGGGGGAGTCGTTCAGGTTGAAATTGATTTGGTCGATAGCAAAGGCAATCGCGTGGTAAGTGATGATAAAGAATTGAAGTTTAAACTTAATGGACAAGGACTAATTTTGGGTTTGTCAAATGGTGATATACAATGTTTGGATAGCTTTCGATTAATTGAAACTAAGAAAACACATCAAGGTAAAGTACTTTGTATTATGAAAGCAGGAAATAGTGCAGGACAAATGAGTTTAGTAGTTTCAGGAGAAGGAATAGCGACGACTTCAACAAATGTTGTAGTTAAATGAGGTTTGAATTATATAAAATTGTGATTTTTAACAGTTGAATTATAAGGGAAATATCTAATTATTTACCAAATGAAATATTTTAAAAAATTAATTTTCATTTATTTTTTAAAATATTTCATTTTTTTTTGTATGATTTTAAAATAAGTTTTACATTTGCAACTGAAAATAATAACAAAGCATGCAGCATGTCTAATAACCGATTTTATTTTAGCAATACTTATTTCTTCTTTAACGGGAAGTAGGGTTGTGCTATGGTTATTTGAAAGATTAAAAAAAAACAAATAAAAATAATATACAATCCTGATGAAAATCAGGATTTTTTTTTGAGTTTATGGAGGCAAAAATTGCAATACAAGGGATAAAAGGTTCTTTCCATCATCAGGTGGTGAAGGAGTATTATAGTCAAAATGTTGGTATAGACGAATGTTTGTCTTTTGAGGAATTGGTGGATAGTTTACTTTCGGGTAAATCAACTCAGGCGGTGATGGCAATTGAGAATTCTATTGCAGGGCCAATTATTCCGAATTATGCTTTGATAGACAAGAATAATTTGCATATTATTGGTGAACATTATTTGAATATTCATCAAAATTTGATGGCTTTGCCAGGTCAGAAGATAGAAGATATTCTAGAAGTATATTCACACCCGATGGCATTGTTGCAGTGTATGGAGTTTTTGAAAACCTATCCACACATAAAAATTGTTGAGGATAAAGATACCGCTGAAACAGCTCGCAGAATTCAAGCCAAACAATTGACTGGAATTGCAGCGATAGGAAGTAGAGTAGCTTCGGAAATGTATGGTTTGGAGATTTTAGCTCCAGAGATTCAAACGATAAAAAATAACATGACACGTTTTGTTATTATCAATAAAGAGAATTTGTTTGTGCCTCAAAATGAAATCAATCGTGCTTCGATTAAATTTGAGTTGGATCACAAAAGAGGAAGTTTGGCAGCAGTACTGAATGTAATGAGTGATTGTAAGATCAATTTGACCAAAATTCAATCTTTGCCAAAAATAGAAACACCGTGGAAATATTCGTTTTTTGTGGATGTGACGTTTGAAAATTATGCTGATTTTGCCAAAGCGAAGTCATTGATTGCAATCATGGCAGAATATTTCAAGATTTTGGGAGAATATAAGAATACGAAGCCATTATAAGTCCTTAGACTGAAAGTATAAATGAAATCAACTCTGAAAAGAGTAATATGTAATAATATGATTACACTAGCCAATAGGTTAAATACAGTTGAAGAATATTACTTCTCCTCAAAATTGAGAGAGGTAAGGCAATTAGCTGCTGAAGGGAATCCAATTATCAATATGGGAATTGGAAGTCCTGATTTAAGTCCGTCGCAAGACGTGATTGATGCGGTGATTGAAGGGATGAAGGATGAAAATGCGCATCAGTACCAAAGTTATCAAGGGTTACCAGAGTTACGTTCAAGTATCGCTGATTTTTACCAAAATAATTATGGCGTGGTCTTGAATCCGATGACCGAGATTTTGCCTTTGATGGGGTCTAAGGAAGGAATTATGCATATTTCGCTAGCGTTTTTGAACGAAGGAGATCATGTATTGATTCCGAATCCAGGATATCCAACTTATACGTCGGTGACGAATTTGGTAGGTGCGGTTCCAGTGTATTACGATTTGAAAGAAGCGACTAATTGGGAGCCTGATTTTGAAGCTTTGGAACAATTGGATTTATCGAAAGTAAAAATAATGTGGATTGGGTATCCTCACATGCCTACGGGTGCAAGAGGAAGCGTAGCGTTATTTGAAAAATTGATTGCTTTTGCTAAAAAACACAACATATTATTGGTTAATGATAATCCGTATAGTTTTGTTTTGAATGATAAACCAATGAGTTTGCTGCAAGTAGAAGGTGCGAAAGAAGTAGCGATGGAATTGAATTCCTTGAGTAAAACTTTCAATATGGCAGGATGGCGAGTAGGAATGGTATTAGGAAATGCAGCTTGCATTGACGCTGTTTTGAAAGTGAAAAGTAATATGGATAGCGGAATGTTTTTTGGAATTCAGAAAGGGGCAATTGCAGCCTTGAATAGTAACAAGAGTTGGTTTGATTCCATGAACGCTATTTATGCCAAAAGAAGAGTATTGACAGAACAATTGGCCGAAAAGCTAAATTGTAAAGTGTATAAAGAAGGCGTTGGATTGTTTGTTTGGGCAAAATTGCCAGAAGGAATCAGCTCTTCGGAAGCGTTTATCGATCAGATTTTGCATGAAAAATATATTTTTATCACACCAGGAACTATTTTTGGTAGTAATGGAGAAGGATATATTCGATTTGCATTGTGTGTGAAAGAAGAGAAAATACGAGAAGCGATAGAAAGGTTTTAGATTTTAGATTGTTGATTAACGATTAACGATTTTAGATTTATTGGTTTGGGTGAAAATATTGAACTTATTTGAAAGTAAATTGGTTAATAAACGAAATGCCCTAGCCCTGATAGAAGCGGCATCCTTTTTCTAGCTTTTTTTGCTAGAAAAAGATATAGCGGATAGCAGGATTAGCTACAAATAAAAAGAATAATGAAAGTATATGTAGTTGGAATAGGATTGATTGGTGGTTCGATGGTTTTGGACATCAAAGGATTGTACCCAGAGGCGACGGTTTATGGCGTGGATACGAATGAAGCTCACGTTGCCGAAGCGTTGAAATTGGGGGTAATTGACCAAGCTGCAAAATTGGAAGAGGTTGCTGATGCTGATTTTGTGATTGTATCTGTTCCTGTAGATGTAGCAATGGTGGTTTTACCGCAAGTATTGGATTTTGCAGGTGACGAAACGATTGTTTTTGATGTAGGTTCGACCAAGAATCCGATTTGTAAAGCAGTTGCAGATCATCCTAAGAGACGTAATTTTATTGCAGCTCACCCAATTGCGGGTACAGAGTTTTCGGGGCCATCGGCAGCTATTAAAGGTTTGTTTGAGGGCAAGACAAATATTATTTGTGAGGTTGAGAAAACAACGTTTAAGTTACAAGAGAAAGCGTTGGATTTGTTTAGAGCAATTGGAATGCGCATTCGGTATATGGAGCCAAAGTCACATGATAAACACATAGCTTATGTTTCGCATTTGTCGCATATTAGTTCGTTTATGCTCGGAAAAACGGTCATGGAGAAAGAAAAACACGAGCAAGATATTTTTGATATGGCGGGTTCTGGTTTTGAAAGCACAGTAAGATTGGCAAAAAGTTCGCCAGCAATGTGGACGCCAATTTTTAAACAGAATAAAGATCAGGTAATTGAAACCTTGGAAGAGTATATTTCGAATTTGACGCAGTTTAAAGAGTTGTTGGAAAAGGAAGATTACGATGGGATTTATGACGAAATGCAAAGTGTGAATAAAATAAAAACAATCCTTAACGGATTGAAGAAATAGGTTAAAGAAAAAAGAAGCAAGAGAAAAGAATAAAGATAATAGAGTATAGAAACCAGATAATTAATTAAAAAAGATAAAAACTAGTAAAGATGGAGAATAGTAAAGAAATGAGAAATTGGTTAGAAGCATTCAAATTGGATCATCCGTTTGTAATCGCTGGACCATGTAGTGCGGAGACTGAAGAGCAAGTATTGAAAATTGCTCATGAATTGAAAGATTCTGATGTAAGTGTTTTTAGAGCAGGTATCTGGAAACCAAGAACTCGTCCAGGAGGATTTGAAGGTGTTGGTGAAATTGGATTGAAATGGTTACAAAAAGCTAAAGCTGAAACAGGATTGTTGATGGGAACTGAGGTTGCTACAGCTGCACACTGTAAATTGGCTTTGGAGCATGATATTGATGTTTTATGGGTTGGTGCTCGTACAACTGCAAACCCTTTTGCAGTTCAAGAAATTGCTGACACTTTGAAAGGTACTGATAAAATCGTTTTGATCAAAAACCCAGTAAATCCAGATATGGCTTTATGGTTAGGTGGTGTAGAGCGTTTGTATATGGCAGGTATCAAAAACCTAGGAGTTATCCATAGAGGTTTTTCTACTTACCAAAAAACAAAATACAGAAACATTCCAGAATGGCAGATTGCTATCGAATTGCAAAATAAATTCCCTGATTTACCATTAATCATTGACCCATCTCATATCACTGGAAACCGTGAAATGATTCTTGAAGTTACTCAAGAAGCTTTGGACTTGAACTATGATGGTATGATCATTGAAACGCATATCGATCCAGATAACGCTTGGTCTGATGCTGCACAACAAGTTACTCCTACTGTTTTGAAACAAATCTTCAAAGATTTGAAAGTGAGAAAAGTGAGTGGTGATAGTAATTTTGAAAACAAAATGACAAAATTGAGAGCTAATATTGATATATTAGATCAAAACCTTTTGGAGTTGATTGGAAAACGTATGGTTGTGGCTCAAGAAATTGGTCAAGTAAAAAAAGATAATAACGTAGCTGTTTTGCAAAATACTCGTTGGAATGAAATCCAAGAGAAAGTAATTGCAGCAGGTGCTAAAAATGGTTTGTCAGATGAATTCACTGTGAAATTGTTCAAAGCAATTCACCAAGAAAGTATCGAACACCAAGAAAAAGTAATCAACGGATAGTTGACTCATTATTAAGGGTTAGGGATTTCGTTATTCTAAATCTCGATAATACTAATAAGGTCCCAAGGCGTTTTGCTTTGGGGCTTTTTTTATTTCATCAATTAGTTAAAAATTTTAAACATTTATCCCGACAGTTCGGGATAAACCATAAACAATATTTTATCTTTGTACCATGACAGGAATCGTTTATAAATCAACAGGGAGCTGGTACAATGTGAAATCGGACCAAGGCCAGTTTGTAGAATGTAGAATAAAGGGAAAGTTTAGGATGAAGGGAATTAAAAGTACCAATCCTATAGCTGTGGGCGACCATGTGGACTTTGAGATAGAAGAAAACAACGCGCAGGTTACTGGAGTGATACACCATATTCACGATAGGAAGAACTACATTGTGCGTAAATCGGTTAACTTATCCCACCAGATGCATATTATTGCATC
This sequence comes from Flavobacterium ovatum, assembly GCF_040703125.1. NCBI lineage: Bacteria > Pseudomonadati > Bacteroidota > Flavobacteriia > Flavobacteriales > Flavobacteriaceae > Flavobacterium > Flavobacterium ovatum. The sequence goes on along the minus strand of NZ_CP160035.1, from coordinate 357,859 downwards.
CAATATTGACCGTGTTTTTTTATTGATTACCATAAATAATCCTCCTACGACTTTTAATTTTATAGATCGTTTTCTAGTCACTGCCGAAGCTTATGGAATCGAAACTATTTTAGTTTTTAATAAGATTGATACTTTTGACGAGGCTACACTTGATGAACAATTGTATATGCAACATGTATATCAGGAAATTGGATACAAATGCTTGAGAGTTTCGTCTACCGAAATGAAAGGTGTCGAAGTCCTACAAGAAATGATGATTGGCAAAGTGAGTATGTTTTCAGGACATTCAGGTGTGGGGAAATCAACTTTGGTGAATGCTATGGAACCTTCCTTACATTTGAAAACCAAAACGATATCAGACGCTAGTAAACAAGGGCAACATACAACCACATTTGCAGAGATGTATGATTTGTCATTTGGCGCCAGTATTATTGACACACCAGGAATCAAAGGATTTGGAATGGTTGATATGGAGCCAGCTGAAATTGGCGGTTATTTCCCTGAATTTTTTAAATTAAAAGACCAATGTAAGTTTAATAATTGTTTGCACAAAGACGAGCCAAAATGTGCTGTAAAAGACGCATTGGAGAAGGATGAAATCGCGTGGTCAAGGTACAATAGTTATCTTAAGATTTTAGAAGGGGATGAAGAGCAATATCGTACTGATATTTATGATGAAGAGCGTCAAAATAGTGATAAAGGAAGAGCGTAATGAAGGTTGTTCTGCAAAGAGTTTCATCAGCCTCCGTTACCGTTAATACTAAAGTAATAGCCTCTATCGAAAAAGGCTTATTAGTTTTAATCGGAATTGAAGATGCCGATACCCAAGAAGACATTGATTGGTTAGTGAATAAAATTGCCAAAATCCGTATTTTTGAGGACGGAAATGAAGTCATGAATTGCTCCATTCAAGACGTTGGTGGCGAAATGATTGTTGTGAGTCAGTTCACTTTGCATGCAGCCACCAAAAAAGGAAACCGTCCTTCGTACATTAAAGCTTCAAAACCCGAGATTGCTATTCCATTATACGAGAATTTTGTTCGAAAAATGGAAATAGAATTAGGGAAAAAAATCCAAACGGGTGTTTTTGGTGCTGATATGAAAGTGGCATTGGTTAATGATGGACCGGTTACTATAGTTATTGATTCAAAAAATAGAGAATAAAATGGACTTAAAAAACGCACAATTAGATGTTGATACTTGGATAAAAGAACACGGTGTTCGTTACTTTAACGAATTGACCAATATGGCACAACTTACCGAAGAAGTTGGTGAAGTAGCCCGCATCATAGCCCGTCGTTACGGGGAACAATCAGAAAAAGAAAGTGATAAAAACAAAGACTTAGGCGAAGAATTGGCCGATGTAGTATTTGTAGTTTTATGTTTAGCCAATCAAACAGGAATTGATTTACAATCTGCATTTGATAAAAAAATGGATTTAAAATCCATCCGAGACAAAGACCGTCACAAGAACAATGACAAACTAAAATAAGTTAGTAGTTGTGAATTATAAATTATGAATTTTAACAAAGGAATAGTAAATTGCGCCTAAATTTTGAGTTCATAATTACGCATTCATAACTCATTATTCATAACTCATATTTACAAAAATGAATTTACTGTTACAAACTACACATTCCAATTTACAGGCAACTATCGCTGTAACGGGGTCAAAAAGTGAAACCAATCGTCTGTTATTGTTGAAAGCTTTGTTTCCAAATATTACATTATCCAATACTTCAAACTCTGATGATAGCGAAGTAATGGAAAAAGCCTTAAAAGGAAACGATGAAATTGTTGATATCCACCATGCAGGAACCGCAATGCGATTTTTGACTGCTTTTTTTGCTGTAAACGAAGGTCGTGAAGTAGTTTTGACGGGTTCTCAGCGTATGCAAGAAAGACCAATCAAGGTTTTGGTCGATGCTTTGAAACAATTGGGAGCAGTAATTACTTATGAAAAAGAAGAAGGTTATCCACCTATTCGAATCAAAGGACAAAAAATTACCGCTTCAAAGGTAGATATTCCTGCCAATGTAAGCAGCCAGTATATTTCTGCTTTGTCATTAGTGGCTTCAAAATTGGAGAACGGAATAGAATTGAACCTAGTGGGCGAGATTACTTCTGTGCCTTATATCAAAATGACTTTGGCTTTGCTAAATGATCTAGATATAAAAACAAGTTTTGAAGGAAATACTATTAGAGTATATCCAGTTACCGAAGTAGCTTCCAAAGAAATGGTTGTAGAATCAGATTGGAGTTCGGCTTCTTACTTCTTTAGTTTAGTAGCTTTGGCAGAAACAGCTTCGATTACAATTTCTAGTTATAAAGAAAATAGTTTACAAGGAGATTCGGCTTTGGTCGAAATTTATAAGCAAATGGGCGTGAAATCTCATTTTGAAAACAATGCGTTAATCTTGACTAAAGTACCTAACTTTAAACTTGAGACTTTAAACTTGGACCTTAACAATACACCAGATATTGCACAAACAATTGTAGTAACCTGTTTAGGTTTAGGAATAGGCTGCCATTTAACAGGACTTCACACTTTAAAAATTAAAGAAACAGACCGTTTAGAAGCGTTGCGAATTGAGTTGACAAAATTAGGTGCCAATATTTCAGTGACCAACGAAACTTTGACATTGGTTGCTTCTTCAGAAATCAATCATAATGTAAAAATAGCGACTTATAATGACCACCGTATGGCAATGGCTTTTGCGCCTTTAGCCTTGAAAGTACCTATTATTATCGAAAATGCCGAAGTAGTTTCTAAATCTTACCCTGATTTTTGGGAAGATATGAAAAAATTAGGATTCAACGAGACCGAAGTTTAAAGTAATAAGTGTTGGTTTTGTTACGATTTATAGACGGTTACTTTTGATTAACTGTCTTTTAACAAAAATAAACACCAAAACACTTGACAACGCCTATCTCACGATTGTATATTTGCACACGATTATAATACTAAGGATCAAAACTTGTAAATTATAATTCATAACTCATAACTTTTTAAAATGAAATTATCACATTTCCAATTTGATTTACCTAAAGAACTTCTAGCTGAATTCCCGTCAGAAAATAGAGACGAAGCTCGTTTAATGGTTATTGATCGTAAAAAGCAAACCATAGAACACAAGATGTTCAAAGATGTTATCGATTATTTTGATGATGGTGATGTAATGATCCTAAATAATACCAAAGTTTTTCCTGCTCGTTTATACGGGAATAAAGAAAAAACAGGTGCAAGAATTGAAGTATTCTTACTTCGTGAATTAAATGCAGAACAACGCCTTTGGGATGTTTTGGTTGATCCAGCACGTAAAATCCGTATTGGTAATAAATTATATTTTGGTGATGATGATTCATTAGTTGCTGAAGTTATTGACAACACCACTTCTCGTGGTAGAACCTTACGTTTCCTTTACGATGGTTCTTACGAAGAATTCAGAAATAAATTGACAGAACTTGGAGAGACTCCAATTCCTAAATACATTAGCAGAGACGTAACTCCAGAAGATGCGGAACGTTACCAAACGATTTATGCAAAAGAGGAAGGTTCCGTTGCGGCTCCAACTGCAGGTTTACACTTTTCTAAGCATTTATTAAAGAAATTAGAAATCAAAGGGGTGAATTTTGCCGAAGTGACATTACACGTTGGTTTAGGTACTTTTAATCCAGTTGAGGTAGAAGATTTATCAAAACACAAAATGGATTCTGAGGAATTAAAAATTACTCAAGAAGCTTGTGATATTGTAAATAATGCTAAAGTTAAAAAGAAACGTATTTGCGCAGTAGGGACTACTTCAATGCGCGCTATTGAAAGTTCAGTTTCCTCTCAAGCGACATTAAATCCCTTTGAAGGTTGGACGAACAAGTTTGTTTTTCCTCCACACGAATTTAGTTTGGCAACTTGTATGATTACAAATTTCCATACTCCAAAATCAACATTATTAATGATGGTTTCAGCATTCTGCGGACACGATTTAATGCGTTTAGCGTATGATGAAGCAATCAAAGAAGGATATAAATTTTACTCTTATGGAGATGCGATGTTAATCATCTAGTCTAAAACATAAAGGTTAATTCACTAAATCTCGTCAGCAATGGCGAGATTTTTTTATGGGCGTTATACGGGCTGTACATTTCAAGTTTATGGTGTTTAACAAGAAATACTCGCAGTCCGGGAGCTTCCGTTGGTCGCTTCCTCCTTGCGGTATTACTAAGTTATGACACCATAAAGCTTTCCATTTTCATCCCTAACGCAGAACGGAGTCCATAACGTGATAAAGGAAAGAATGTTAAAAATTATTTTAAATGGAATTATATTAGGATTAGTCATGAGCTGCGGTTGTTTTTCCTTATATTTAGGTAAAAAAGGAACCCTCATGATTTTTGAAAACACAAAAGACTTTGCAAGACAGTTAGACGATCAGGATGTTCTTCAAAAATATAAAGGCGAATTTATTTTTCCGAAAGTTAATGGCAAAAATGTAATTTATTTTACGGGGAATTCTTTAGGATTACAGCCCAAGCGTACAAAGTCGTATGTTGATGAAATCATGAATGATTGGGCTGAATTAGGTGTCGAAGGTCATTTTTTTGCACAAAAACCATGGTGGGATTATCAAGAACGTTTTGCTGAACCTTTAAGTAAAATTGTAGGCAGTTTACCATCCGAAGTTACAGTGATGAATACACTAACGGTCAACCTTCATTTATTAATGGTTTCTTTTTACCGTCCCACTAAAACGCGTTTTAAAATCATTTGTGAGGAAAAAGCCTTCCCGTCAGATCAATACATGTTTCAAAGTCAAGTTCGTTTTCATGGGTATAATCCAGAAGATGCTATAGTTGAGATAAAACGACGTGATGGTGAACATAACATTCGAACCGAAGATGTAATTGCTAAAATTAATGAAGTAGGAGAGGAAGTAGCCTTAGTACTTATCGGAGGGGTTAACTATTACACAGGTCAAGTTTTTGATATCAGATCTATCACTGCTGCTGGACACCAAGTAGGTGCTAAAGTAGGCTGGGATTTGGCACATGCTGCTGGGAACGTTAAATTAGAACTTCATGATTGGGAGGTAGATTTTGCCGCTTGGTGTAGTTATAAATATATGAATTCAGGACCTGGAAATGCCGCAGGTTGTTTTGTACATGAAAAACATCATTCCAATAAAGATTTGCCACGTTTTGCTGGGTGGTGGGGACACAATAAAGAAAAACGTTTTAAAATGGAATCTGAATTTGATCCTGTTGAAGGAGTTGATGGTTGGCAAATAAGTAATCTTCCAGTACTTTCATTAGCACCTTATTTAGCATCAGTAGAGATGTTTGATGAAGTAGGGATGCAAGTTCTTATTGAAAAAAGAAAGAGGTTAACTGCATACTTGGAATTTATACTCACAGAAATAGACAATGAGGTTACAAGTAGTTTTGAAATTATTACTCCATCAAATTCATCGGAAAGAGGTTGTCAACTTTCTGTTTTGGTGCACGGCGAAGGAAAAAATTTGTTTGGATACCTTATGAAACAAGGAGTGATTATAGACTGGCGTGAACCGAATGTAATCCGTCTTGCGCCCGTTCCGTTTTATACTTCTTATGAAGATGTTTTTAATTTTGGTCAGATATTAAAGAAGGGAATGTTGAAATAGTTTTTTATTCTTCAATGTAAATTATATAATTTATTCGTAATATTATATAACAATTAAGATAGACTAATATCGTTACTTTGTACATTAACTTTAAAATAAGTAATCATGAAGATCATATATGTATTTGCAATGTCGTTAGTGTTTTTATCTTGTAAGCAACAAACGAATAGTATGGGAGAGACTAGCGCTGAAGAGGTGTCCCAACAAACGGTGGATTCCATGAAAGTAGTTATGGAAAAACAAAGAGTAATTGATTCTATGAAAATTGAAATGGCAAATCAAAAGCCTGAAAGAGAAGTTATTGTTACTCATTCAACAACAACTTCCTCGCCTACACAAACTACCACTCAAAAAAAAGGTTGGAGTTCTACAGCTAAAGGAGCAGTGATTGGTGCGGGTGTTGGAGCTGCTACGGGTGCGATTATTAGTAAGAAAAAAGGGGAAGGTGCTATTATTGGTGGATTAGCAGGAGCTGGTATAGGAGCTGGTACTGGAGCTATAATCGACGGAAGTAAAAAATAAAAGATTATATTTCTAATCTGTTTTTTTAATATTTTATATATAAAGGCGTAAGTGTTGCAATTTGTAATTGTCAATATCTTACGCTTTCTTTTAGGTTTAAAAATTAAATTAGTAATTTTGGATAACTTTTACAAAAAATTAATGCAAACTCCTAAAAAAATAGCCATTGTAGGTTCAGGATTAGTCGGTTCACTATTGGCTATATATTTAAGAAAAGCAGGTCATTCTGTGCATATCTATGATAGGAGCCCTGATATTAGGCAAATAGAGTTCTCGGGACGATCCATTAATCTTGCGATGTCTAATCGCGGTTGGAAAGCATTGGATGCAGTAGGTATTGGGGATGCTGTTAGAGAAATAGCCTTGCCAATGGATAAAAGGGCAATTCACCTGGTAGGAAAACTTAATTTTCAAAATTACGGACAAGAGGGAGAAGCTATTTACTCTATTTCAAGAGGGATTTTAAATAGAAAGATGATTGACCTTGCTGAAGAGGCAGGTGCTGAGTTTTTCTTTGAACAAAAAATTTGGGATGTAACTTTGAAAGAAGCCACTTTGCATGTTGGAGAAACAGAAAGAGGACTTTGGGACGAGTTGCAATACGATATGGTTTTTGGAGCTGATGGTGCTTTTTCAAGAATTCGTCATCGCATGCAACGTCAGAGTATGTTTAATTATTCACAGGAGTTTTTAAATTTAGGATATAAAGAGTTAAATATACCTGCAAACGTTGATGGCTCTCATAAATTAGATAGTAAATCATTTCATATTTGGCCTCGAGGAGATTATATGTTAATCGCTTTACCTAATTTGGATGGTAGTTTTACCTGCACATTGTTTATGCCTTTTGAAGGTGAGAATTCTTTTGATCTTTTAAAAAGTAAAGAAGATGTTGAGGTATTTTTTACAGCTAATTTTCCAGATTCTATAGATGTAATACCTAAGCTAGCAGAGGATTTTTTTAAAAACCCAACTAGTACATTGGTGACAATGAAATGTTTCCCTTGGACTTATGAAGATAAAGTAGCCTTGATAGGTGATGCTTGTCATGCAATTGTGCCTTTTTATGGACAAGGTATGAATGCTGGTTTTGAAGATATTTCTGTTTTGTTTGAAATTATGGAGGAATATGGGGATAACTGGGGGAAAATATTTTCAGAATATCAAAATGTTAGAAAGCCAGATGCTGATGCAATAGCTGAACTGTCCTATCGTAATTTTATAGAGATGGGGACAAAAACAGCAGATGAAAAATTTCTTTTACAAAAAAAAATCGAAAAAAAATTCTCAGATAAATATCCTGATAAATGGGTTCCACTGTATAGTAGGGTTACTTTTAGCGATAGGCCTTATTCAGAGGCATTAGCAATTGGAGATAAACAAGACGAAATAATGAAACAAATCTTAAGTATAAAAGATATCGAGAATTGCTGGGATAGTGAATTAATAGAATCTAAGATATTAGATTTGTTGGAATAAACGGTATCAATTAAAAGTAGTATAAAACCCAATCTCATTATTTATGAAAGATTGGGTTTTCTTTGTTTTTAAATAAATTTATTTTTTTAAAACTTTAGAAAGGATACCGAAAAACCCCCTGATAAAAGTGGCGCTTGTTAATACTTTTAAAACGGATTTTCCAACTGCCTCAGTTGTACTAGATTTTCTAGAGGTTTCCTTTTTCTGACTGTCAACTTCGGCCTTTCTTTGAGTAATTATACTCTCTTCTTTTTCGATGGCTGTGATTTTTTTATTCAGCATTTCATAAGCACTTTCTCTATCAATAAGTTCGCTGTATTTTTTCACCAATTTAGATTTATTGTTAATTTCTTGGATCTCAGTTTCTGTCAAAACATCCATTCTACTCATAGGTGCTCGTAGCATGGTTGCGACTAGTGGGGTTGGAATTCCTTTTTCATTAAGAGCCGTAACAAGGGCTTCTCCGATTCCAAGGCTTGTCAAAACTTCGCTTGTATTGTAATATTCAGAGCTAGGGTAGTTGTCTGCGGTTTGTTTGATTGATTTCCTGTCGTTTGCTGTAAAAGCTCGCAAAGCATGTTGTATTTTTAATCCGAGTTGCGCGAGTATACCACTTGGAACATCCATCGGATTTTGAGTGATAAAGTAAACGCCAATTCCTTTTGAGCGAATTAGTTTTACAATTGTTTCTATTTGCTCTAATAATGCTTTGCTTGCTTCTTTAAAAATAAGATGCGCTTCATCAATAAAGATGATCAATTCAGGACGTCCTGTGTCGCCTTGCTCTGGCATTTGTTGATATATCTCAGCCATTAAGCTTAACATGAATGTTGAGAATAATTTGGGTTTATCTTGAATGTCTGTTAATCGGATGATATTAATGTAACCTTTTCCATTCTCATCAATTCTCATTAAATCATCTATGTCAAAAGACATTTCTCCAAAAAAGCGATCGGCACCTTGCTGTTCGAGTTCGATGATTTTTCTTAATATGGTTCCGGTAGTTGAGGTGGAAATTTTGCCATACAATTTGCTGATTTCATCTTTTCCTTCTTCGGTGATGTAGTTGATGACTTTTTTAATATCCTTTAAATCAAGTAGAGGCATTTTATTGTCATCACAATATTTAAAAATTATTGAGATTACTCCTGATTGGGTATCGTTTAAGTCTAATATTCTAGAAAATAATACGGGCCCAAATTCGGAGATAGTAGCACGAAGTCTAACGCCGTTTTGTTCAGAAAGAGTGAGTAACTCAACTGGAAATTTTGAGATGGTATAAGGTAGGTTAATTTTAGCATGTCTCTCAGTAATGAAGCTTTTCTCCTCACCTTCTTTTGCTATACCACTAAAATCGCCTTTGATGTCCATCATTAGGACTGGAATTCCTGCTTCAGATAATTGTTCGGAGAGTACTTGGATTGTTTTTGTTTTACCAGTCCCCGTTGCCCCTGCAATTAAGCCATGTCGATTTAAAGTTTTTAAAGGAATTTTAACGTGTGTGTCTGCTATAGGCTCATTGTCGAGGATCGCTCCTCCTATGATAATGCTGTCTCCTTTGCAAAAATATCCTTCATTAATGTGATTTGAGAAACTCTCTTTTTTATTCATAACTTTAATTTAATGTTGTTTTAACCTTGGCTTTATGGTTCCTAAAAATAGTTAATTTTAGTGTTTACTGCAATTTTTCCTCTTTTTTATTGATAATAATAAAAATTTAGGGTTAAAAAATAAGGCAAGTATTTTTTATGGAATATTCTAAAAAATCAATAAATATGCGTGGTATGTCTTGTTTTTTTATCATGAATATGAGAATAATGGCAAAAATAAGGAAAAAAAAAATAAATACTTTTTTTTTTAGGGTTGAAAAAATAGATTTAAAGAAAAAAAAATTTTTTTATTAGAACGAAACATATAAATTTGCTTCACGACAAGTTAATTACAACTAAAATAAATTATTTAAAACATTAAAATTTAAAAAAAATGGCAAACGTTAAAGTTAAAAAGGAAAGCTCTTCAAAAGGTGGAGGAATGGTTTCAGGAATTATCATTGTAGCATGTGTGTTTGTTGGATGGTTAATTTGGAACTTTATTATGGGTAATGGAGCGAATTTTGAAGGTGGAGTTAATACTGGTCATCCAATTCCAGGTAATTACTTGGCAATGGTTTATAAAGGAGGTCCAATTGTACCAGTTTTGATGGGGCTATTGTTAATGACAATTGTTTTCTCTTTTGAAAGATATTTTGTTATCTCTAAAGCTGCTGGAAAAGGAAATTTAGATAAATTTATGGATGCTGTTCAAGTAAGTATCAAATCTGGAAATATTGATGATGCTATCGCTAGCTGTGACAAACAACAAGGTTCAGTAGCAAATGCTATTAAATCTGCGTTAGTTAAATATCAAGATGTGAAAAAAGAAGGATTCAACAGTGAAGAAGCTGCTGAAACCATTCACAAAGAAATCGAAGAGGCTACCTCTCTTGAAATGCCAATGTTGGAGAAAAATATGACTATCATCTCTTCATTAGTATCTTTAGGAACATTAGCTGGTTTATTAGGAACAGTAACAGGGATGATTAAAGCGTTTGGAGCTTTGGCTTCTGCTGGTACTCCTGACCAAGCCGCTCTTGCAAATGGTATTTCTGAAGCACTTATTAATACTGCAACAGGTATCTCTACTTCTGTTTTAGCAATTATCTCTTATAATTTCTTTACTTCTAAAATTGATGATTTAACTTACTCTATTGATGAGGCAGGTACTACAATTGTAAATACCTACAGACACTTTAGAGGAAGCTTAAAACAATAATAATTTTTGATGTAGTAATACATTAAACAAACTAAAAGAAATTATGGCTAAAAAAATGTCAAAAAAATCAACATCAATCGACATGACTGCCATGTGTGATGTTGCATTCCTTTTGCTTACATTCTTTATTTTGACTGCCACTGCTAAAGTTCCTGAGGCTTTGCCTGTTGATACTCCAGCTTCGACTGTTCAAACAAAATTACCTGACACTGACTTGGCTACTTTGACAATTGGTGGGAATAAAAAAGTATTTTTTGATTTGAAAGGTAGAGAAGTTCGCGTGAGAACTTTAGAGCTAATGGGAGAAAAGTATGAAGTGGAGTTTTCTGAAGATGAAAAAGCTAAATTTGCTTTAATGGATGGTTTTGGAGTTCCAATACTAAACTTGAAACAAATTATTAACATGACATCATCTGAGAGAGGTAAAGCAGGTCAACCTGGTATTCCTATGGATTCTTTGAATAATCAATTGAAAGAATGGGTTTATAATGCTCGTATAGCGAATAATGAATTTAATAATGCTATTGGTAGTAAACAAGAATTACAAATCGCAATTAAAGGTGATGCTAAAGAGCAGTATCCAATTATCAGAAAAGTAATGGATATGCTACAAGATCAAAAAATCAATAGCTTTAGTTTAGTTACTGGTTTAAGAGGTAAAGATTTTTAATTAAAAAAACACACTAAAATGGCTGAATTAAATACCGGCGACGGTGGAGGCGGTAAAGGTGGTAAGGTAAGAAGTAAAAAACAAAACTCAAAAGTAGATTTAACTGCTATGGTAGATTTGGCTTTCTTGCTAATCACATTCTTTATGTTGACTACCACGTTGTCAAAACCTCAATCGATGAGTTTGGGGTTGCCAGATAAAGATCCAAAAGACGATAATGTCGATATGAAAGTTGATGAAAATCGTACTATGACCGTAATGATGGGAGCTGATGATAAATTGGTTTTTTATATGGGATTATTGAATAATCCTATTGCAGGACCTACGGATATAGCTTATGGAAAAGATGGAATTCGTAAAGAATTACTAAAAAGAAAGAAAGAAGTCCTAGCGTATTCAACTGCAAAGGGAAAGCCTGATCAAGGGATGATTGTAATTATTAAACCTAGTAAAAAATCTAATTACAAAAATGTAATTGATATTTTAGATGAAATGGCTATTTCTAGCGTTCCTACCTATACAATCGTTAATGATTTTTCGCCTGAGGAAACAAAATTGTTAGAAGGAAAACAAGAGTAATCTTGTTCTCTTAATAACCTAATAATTAAGAAAAATGAAATTAGATATATTAAAAAACAATTGGTTGGAAATTGTTTTCGAAGGACGAAATAAAAGTTACGGGGCTTATGTTTTAAGAAAAGAAAATGGTAAAACCACAGTAAGATCTCTTATTATTGGTTCTATATTGTTTGCTTTAGCTGTAAGCACGCCGCTTATCTTGAGTATGTTGCCTGAGAAATCAAACGACGATATAGCATTAGATACAAAGATCGTTGCTATTAAATTACCTCCTAAACCTAAGAAGGAAGAGGTGAAAAAGTTCGTTCCACCACCACCACCGCCACCACCGCAAGTGGATCAAGTGAAGTTTGTTAAGCCAGTTGTGGCAAAAGCTGAAGAGGTGACTGAAGAGCCACCTAAGATTGTGGAAATTAAGGAGAAGAAAATTGGAAACCAAACAATAAAAGGAGATCCAGATGCTGTCTTAAGTGTTGCTCCTGTCGGAACTGGACCTAAAGTTAGTCAAGTGGTTGAAGAGGATAATCAAATTTATAACACTGCAGGTATTGAGGTTAAACCTGAATTTCCGGGTGGTATGGAAAAGTTTTATTCTTATGTAGGTAAAAACTACAGAGCACCTGAAGAAGAAGGGCTTAAAGGGAAGGTCTATGTTACTTTTGTAGTGGAAAAAGATGGTTCGTTAACTGATATCAAAGTATTGAGAGATATTGGTTTTGGAACAGGAAAAGAAGCAATTAGAGTTTTGACTAAATGCCCAAGATGGAATCCTGGAGTTCAAAATGGTAAACCAGTAAGGGTACTTTACTCCTTACCAATTACTATTCAAACAGCGGAGTGATGTTGGATAAAATTCATAGAAATTTTCAGAAGAAATCGCTCAAAGAGCGATTTCTTCTTTTTATAGGTGTTTTGTTTTTTATGCTCTATTTTATTTTGGGATTATTTATTATATTTATGAAGAATTTCCCAATTGATATGAGTATGAATTATAGAATAGCTTTTGGAGTGTTATTGATTGTTTATGCTTTTATTCGATTCGTTCGGATTATTAATGACAATAAAGAGTAAAGTTAGCGGTATTGATGTTATTGAATAAATAAATTTTAGATATATGAAATTAACATTAAGTTTTTCAGTTGTATTTGTTATTCTGTTTTCTAGTTTGTTTTTTTGCTGTAAAAATTTCTCCGGAGATAATGAAACAATTTTGAAAGGTGAAGTAACGGTTATTGTAGACGAAACATTAAAACCAATCATAGAAGATCAAATTGCAGTATTTGAAGGTGAATACAATGCCAGAATTGTGTTAGACTCTAAATCTGAAAAAGAAGCTTCCTTAGCATTTGTTAAAGATACTTCTCGAATTATCGTTTTATCTAGAAAATTAAACGATTCAGAAATAAAGTATTTCGAGAGTATAAAAATTACTCCAAAAACAACAAAAATTGGTACAGATGCGATTGCATTTATTTCCAATAAAAAAAACAAGGATACCTTGATTGCATTACAGGATGTAGTTGATTTTATGAAAGGGGTGTCTAATAATAGGATTAAAGGATTGGTTTTTGATAATCCAAATTCTAGTACGGTTCGTTATATGAATGAATTGGCAGGTTTAGAGTCTAGTCCTGAGAAAGGAATTTATTCCGTTAAACGAAATGAAGATGTTCTGAAATTTGTTTCAGAAAATGATGGTATCATTGGCGTTGTTGGTCTTAATTGGTTGTATCAACCTACTGAAGAGATTAAAGATTATCTAAAAAAAATTAATGTGTTAAGCGTAAAAGGGATTGGTAAAGAAGGTTTTTTTGCGCCTACTCAAAATAATATTGCAGAGGGGACCTATCCTTTGGCACGTGATTTGTTTATAATCAATTGTCAAGGTTACTCTGGCCTAGGTATGGGATTCGCATCCTTTGTGGCTGGAGATATTGGTCAAAGGATTATTTTGAAATCAGGATTGCTTCCAATTCGTATTCCTGGTAGAAAACTTTTGATTTTAGATTAATCAAAAAAAAAGAGATGAAAATGAATAAATTAATAAATGTTAAAATGAAAAAAATAAAAATTTTAAGTTTAGCCTTTTTGGCTTCTGTTTCAATAGTTCAAGGTCAAGATATAAGTCAGGCTAAAAAAGCTATTGATGCAGAACAATTTGAGAATGCTAAAGTAACATTAAAGTCAATAGTGAAATCCGATCAGTCTGAAGGTGAAGCTTTTTTTCTTTTGGGTAATGTATATCTTTTTCAAAGTATTGCTGATTCAGCTAAGATTGCTTATGATAAAGGATTGAATGCTAAGAAAGAGGCTCACTTGAATTATATTGGACTTGGACAATTAAGTCTTGATAAAGGTGATTTAGCTGGTGCAAATGCAAAATTTGAATTAGCAAAAAAGGAAATGGGTAGAAGGGATTTTCAAGAATATGTTTACATAGCTCGTGCTTATATGAACTCTACTAATCCTAATTATAAAAATGCAATTGCAACGCTTGATCTAGCTAAAGAAAGAAATGGTGAAGAACCTCAAGTACTTTTAGCTTTGGGAGATGCTTTTTATGGCGACAAAAATCAGAATGATGCTTATCGTTGCTACAGAAATGCTTTCCAGGCCGATGGTTCTTTGATTAGAGCTAAAATGCAATTAGGTGTTTTGCTTAAAGGAGCTAAAGCCTATACCGAAGCTGTAGGAGCTTATGATGATGTTATTGCGGCAAGTCCGAGTTACGGACCTGTTTACCGTGAGTTAGCAGAGACGTATTATTTATGGGGAAATAATCAACCATCTAAATATGATGAATATATTAAAAAAGCTTTGTCTTACTATGAGAAATATATGAGTATGACTGATTATTCATTAGCTTCACGTATGCGTCATGCTGATTTCCTGATTTTAGCTAAAGATTACAAAGCTTTGGAAATTGAAGCTAACAAAATGAAGCAATTAGACAAAGTGAATCCAAGAATATTAAGATATTTGGGTTATTCTGCTTATGAAAATGGTAACATTGAGGGAGCTATTAAATCTTTGAATTCTTACATTAATACTCCTGATAATAAGATTATTGCAATGGATTATATGTATTTAGGTTTGGCCAAAATGAAGATAGCTACAAAAGCTGATAATTCATTAGATTTAGCAATATTTAATGAGGCAGTTGAGTTTATCAAGAAAGCTGTAGATATGGAACCAAGTCTTACAACTGAGATTGGTGATATTGGGAAAAAGTTATATGAGCAAAAAATGTTTAAAGAAGCATCTGCTGTTTTTGAAATTGCTACATCAAACAAAGAATCTAAAAATTACTTATTAGATAATTTTTACCTTGGTAACTCTATTTATTTTGATAATACAAAAAGTGGAGCTGTAAAAGATACTATCGCATTAAAGAAAGCTGATATCGCTTTTGGTAATGTTATTGAAGCTTCTCCTGCTACTCAAGATGTATATGTGTATCGTGCAAGAACGCAATCTTTGTTGGGGAATGATGAATTAATGATTAAATACTACCAACAATATGTTGATTTGGTTACTCAAAAAGGACCTGAAGAGCTAGCAAAATCAACTGTAGTAAGTAAGTTAATTGAATCTTTCAATACAATGGCAGCAGGTTATGCTAATACGGATAAAGTAAAAGCAGTAGAGTTTTTCAATAAAACTTTGGCTATTGACCCAACAAATGCATATGCTATTCAATCAATAAAATCATTAAAATAAAGAGTTAGTGCTCTAGTGTTTTTAAACCGGCAACAATTGTTGCCGGTTTTTTTATGAGTTTTTATTTCAATCGATGCGAAATGGGAGTTCTTTCTTTTTTATAACTATCTTTGCATCTCAAATTTTTAGAATGTTATCAAAAGAAATACAATTAGAAGTTAATAAAGGAGCAATGCTTCCTTTGATGGAAGAGTTTTACACCATTCAAGGGGAAGGTTATCATACAGGTACTGCTGCTTATTTTATTAGAATTGGTGGTTGTGATGTAGGATGCCACTGGTGTGATGTTAAAGAAAGTTGGAATGCGGAACTTCATCCTCCTACCGCTGTTGATATTATTGTTGAAAATGCTAGTAAATATTCTGAAACAGTTGTGGTTACTGGTGGCGAACCATTGACTTGGGATATGGGTGTGTTAACTGAAAAATTAAAAGCCAATAACAGAAAAACGCATATTGAAACTTCGGGAGCTTACCCTTTATCGGGAACATGGGATTGGATTTGTCTTTCGCCTAAAAAAAACAAATTACCAACTGAAACCGTTTACGCCGCTGCTCATGAGTTAAAAGTGATTATTTATAATAAACATGATTTCATTTTTGCAGAAGAACAAGCTCAATTAGTAAATGATAACGCTATTTTGTTTCTTCAGCCGGAATGGAGTAAAAAAGAAGAAATGACCCCTCTTATTGTAGACTATGTGATGAAAAACCCTAAGTGGCGAGTGTCATTGCAAACACATAAATATTTAAATATTCCCTAAAAAAAACGCCAAACTATAATTTTAGTTTGGCATTTTTTATTAACTATATGGAGAGCTTTGCTAAATAATCATAATGCTCACCTTCCAAAATTAATTTAGATTCTAGTCCATTGGCAAGAGCCGCATTTTGCAATGTATTATAATCTAAATAAAGCCAGTCTAAAGGAAGTTCTTTCTCTCCTTTATAAGAGATTTCAAAAATTAACTCACCATAATATTCGTTTTCAGAGTTAATCCATTTGCCTCCGTCTTCATCTTCATCAAACATATAGATGATATCGGAGCTGTCAATCAATATTTGGCCACCTGGCAAAAGCAAGGATTTTAGTTTTTCTAAGAATGCAGGTAGTTTTTTTAATTTCCCGCAAATACCTGTGCCATTCATTAAAAGTAAAATGGTATCATATTGCTCATTCTTTAGAGTCATGAAGTCTTGTACAGTTGCACTTTTTAGTCCTCTTAGTCTGCAAGCTTCAATAGCATTTTTCGAAATATCTATAGAAGTAACCTCTAACCCTTTTTCGCTTTGTAGGTACAGACTGTGACTGCCGGCGCCACAACCAATGTCGAGAACTTTTCCTTTAGCGATCTCCAAAGCCTTTTGTTCTATTTTGGGCATTTCGGCGAAAGTGCGAAATAAATATGAAACATCCATTTCGTCTTCTTCTGATATAGAGGTAGAAGTAATTAAATCTTCTGGGTGGTTATTGGTTTGAAAATCTAGTATTGCTCGGCCAAAAAGGTCTTTCATTATTTTTAATTTAAATTGTAAACTGCAAGGACTAAAAGTTGTTTAACTTTGTAGTGAAATTTAAAGCTTCAAATTTGAAACCACAATTAAACGAACTCGAAAAGTTAGCCAAAGATAAGCATATAGAGAATAAAAAATATTTTGATAAGCTTAAAAAAAGGACGCCAAAGAATTTAGATTATGTCATGCAGGATTTACATGATACCGAATTTAAAAAAACGAATTGTTTGGACTGCGCTAATTGCTGCAAAACTACCGGTCCGCTGTTTACTGATGCCGATGTTGAAAGAATAGCTAAATACCTCAAACAAAAACCACAGCAGTTTATAGAGCAATATTTACGTATTGATGAAGATAAGGATTATGTGTTGCAATCGGTTCCTTGTAATTTTTTAGATTCTGATAATAGTTGTTTCATTTACGATGTAAGGCCAAAAGCATGTAGAGAGTTTCCGCATACCGATAGGAAAAAGTTTCAGCAAATTACAGATCTTACACTTAAGAATTTACCTGTATGTCCTGCTGCTTATAATATTATCGAAGAGATGAAAAAAAAGTTGCCACTTTAATTAAAATAACCATGGTAGTATCTTGTGTATATTTGCCATTGTACAAATACATTTCAATTTGAATTTAGAATATTTTATTGCCAAAAGATTGGTAACTGCAAAAGATAACAAAAGCAGTATTTCTGCTCCTATTATAAAAATTGCTATTGCGGCGATAGCAATAGGAATGATTATGATGATCGTGTCAGTTGCTACGGGTGTTGGACTACAGCAAAAGATACGTGAAAAAGTTTCTGCCTTCAATGGTCATATCTTAATTTCAAATTTTGATAGTAACGAGTCTAATACTACCATTACACCAGTTTCTCTTAAACAGGACTTTTATCCAGATTTTAAATCAGTCGAAGGGATCAATCATGTTCAGGCAGTGGCAAGTAAGGCTGGAATTATTCGAACAGAAACTGCCTTTGAAGGAATAGTATATAAAGGAGTGGGGAAAGATTATAATTGGCATTATATAAAGGAATACTTGGTTTCGGGCAAACTACCTGATTATACTAACAAGTTGAATGAAGAAGTTGTTGTTTCACAATTTTTGGCAAATCGTCTTAATTTCAAAGTGGGTGATGCTTTTAATACCTTTTTCATGAAAGAAGGTCAGAACAAAATGCCTAATAGTCGTCGATTTAAGATAGTCGGCATTTTTAATTCAGGTTTTCAAGAATTTGACGCAACTTATATTATAGGTGATATTCGTCATATTCAACGAATCAATAAGTGGACACCAGGTCAAGTCGGAGCTTTTGAAGTCTTTGTAGATGACTTTAATCAGATAAACCAAAAAGGAGAAGAAGTTTATAAACAAATAGGGTCTACTTTAAATTCAAAAACGATTATAGAGAAATACAGTTATATTTTTGAATGGTTACAGTTGTTTGATTTCAATATCATCGTTATTTTAGTAGTTATGATTCTAGTCGCAACTATTAATATGGTTGTAGCACTTTTGGTTCTTATATTAGAACGCACTCAAATGATCGGAATATTAAAAGCGATTGGAGCCAGTAACTGGAGTGTTAGAAAAGTTTTTCTATACAACGCGACTTATCTAATATTTCGTGGATTGTTTTGGGGGAACTTAATTGGAATAGCGATACTACTAATTCAGCAGTATTTTGGAGTAATCAAACTCAATCCCGAGAATTATTATGTCAACGAAGCTCCTGTGTATATCAATATTGGTTATATAGTCACGTTGAACTTGCTTACAGTTGGGGTTTGCTTTGTAGTTTTGCTAATTCCGTCTTATATAATAACAAAAATATCACCTGTTAAAGCTATTCGATTTGATTAGAAGCTAATTCCCGCTTTCCGTTACAATCTTTCCTTCAAACGCCGTTTTTTCTAAGTTCAAAAAGGAGCTTCCTTTGGTCGCTCTTTTTAAACAAGAAAAAATCGGCGTTTTTCAGTCAAGAATTTCCACTTCAATTGGGGCTAAGAGTGGTGATTTGTTTTTTTTAGAGACATAATGGATGTTTTTAGATGTATTATTGCTTAGATTCAAGTGAGGGATGATTATATGCTAGTCTAAATCGGAAACTGAAATACTTTTAATAACTCCATTAAGTATTGGTTGTCGCTAAAGAAATCAATCAAAATACATTTAATAACACCGTAGATATTAAATATAGTAAGAAAGGCAAGTCTCAGAGTCTCTAAAGTGGAGTAGATATAATATATTATGACTATCCGCTACTTATACCAAAACAATAATGGCACGCAGATAAAACAGATTTTAGCCGATTTCTAAAGATAAAGATTGAGAAATCCGTACATATCTGTGTTTTCGCTTAAGCGAATCCGTTTCATCCGCGTACTATTTTCTAGTTTAGTCCGCAATGCGGACAGTCATATAATATATTATGTACCCCAAAGCTTCAAAATAGAAGTTAATAATAGGTTTAGTTGATAGAGAAGTGATTCAAAAGGCTTTTGTAATGCCGTTAGGCATTAGATATCGGTAGAAAATCAATTCGAAATCTCATTAAAGTGCCGTAGGTACGATATTGATATAGGTTCAAGACGAGAAATATCAGTAAGCCGTGTGTAGGAACGACTGAAAAACGGCCAATAATAAAATAGAGTACGGCTGAAACGAATCGTTAAACAACTCCAAAACCCTACAAAACTAAAAAACAGCAAATCTCAAATATCACTTTTCCAGCTCATTAAAAAAAAGATTAAAAAAAGGTTATTAAAAAGTATTGATTAACGGTAGAGACTCACTACTTTTGCACCCGCAACAACGATTACGTTCACTGACAGACTGACAAGCAAATGATATATAAAGAAGAAAATTTCTTCAAAAAAAAATATCAAATAAAGCTTGTGAGATTAGAATTTACGTTTTACATTTGCACCCCGCAAAACGATGAAAGTTCCTTGAGATACTGGTAAGAAAGAATAAAGAGATTAGGAATAAAATTCTAAAAAAAAACTTTAAATTTTTCTTGCGAGAAACAAAAGAGTTTTCTACTTTTGCACCCGCTTCGAGAAACATGTTTAACATGACAACGAAACGGAAAAACAAGATAAGAACACGTTCCTAGACATATTGAATTGACAGCCGCTTTAACAGAGATGTTAGAGCACAAGAATAAGAGTAATAGAATCGAGAGATTCGAATAATAACCGATAGAAACTGAGTCGACAATTAATAGTTTGAATTTATTCAAACGCACAATATACGATGAAGAGTTTGATCCTGGCTCAGGATGAACGCTAGCGGCAGGCTTAACACATGCAAGTCGAGGGGTATAGGTTTTCGGACCTAGAGACCGGCGCACGGGTGCGTAACGCGTATGCAATCTACCTTTCACAGAGGGATAGCCCAGAGAAATTTGGATTAATACCTCATAGTATAATGACTCGGCATCGAGACATTATTAAAGTCACAACGGTGAAAGATGAGCATGCGTCCCATTAGTTAGTTGGTAAGGTAACGGCTTACCAAGACTACGATGGGTAGGGGTCCTGAGAGGGAGATCCCCCACACTGGTACTGAGACACGGACCAGACTCCTACGGGAGGCAGCAGTGAGGAATATTGGACAATGGGCGCAAGCCTGATCCAGCCATGCCGCGTGCAGGATGAAGCATCTATGGTGTGTAAACTGCTTTTGTACGAGAAGAAACACTAGTTCGTGAACTAGCTTGACGGTATCGTAAGAATAAGGACCGGCTAACTCCGTGCCAGCAGCCGCGGTAATACGGAGGGTCCAAGCGTTATCCGGAATCATTGGGTTTAAAGGGTCCGTAGGCGGCCTTATAAGTCAGTGGTGAAATCTCCCGGCTCAACCGGGAAATGGCCATTGATACTGTAGGGCTTGAATTATTAGGAAGTAACTAGAATATGTAGTGTAGCGGTGAAATGCTTAGAGATTACATGGAATACCAATTGCGAAGGCAGGTTACTACTAATATATTGACGCTGATGGACGAAAGCGTGGGTAGCGAACAGGATTAGATACCCTGGTAGTCCACGCCGTAAACGATGGATACTAGCTGTTGGAAGCAATTTCAGTGGCTAAGCGAAAGTGATAAGTATCCCACCTGGGGAGTACGAACGCAAGTTTGAAACTCAAAGGAATTGACGGGGGCCCGCACAAGCGGTGGAGCATGTGGTTTAATTCGATGATACGCGAGGAACCTTACCAAGGCTTAAATGTAGATTGACCGGTTTGGAAACAGACTTTTCGCAAGACAATTTACAAGGTGCTGCATGGTTGTCGTCAGCTCGTGCCGTGAGGTGTCAGGTTAAGTCCTATAACGAGCGCAACCCCTGTTGTTAGTTGCCAGCGAGTCATGTCGGGAACTCTAACAAGACTGCCAGTGTAAACTGTGAGGAAGGTGGGGATGACGTCAAATCATCACGGCCCTTACGCCTTGGGCTACACACGTGCTACAATGGACGGTACAGAGAGCAGCCACTATGCAAATAGGAGCGAATCTACAAAACCGTTCTCAGTTCGGATCGGAGTCTGCAACTCGACTCCGTGAAGCTGGAATCGCTAGTAATCGGATATCAGCCATGATCCGGTGAATACGTTCCCGGGCCTTGTACACACCGCCCGTCAAGCCATGGAAGCTGGGGGTGCCTGAAGTCGGTGACCGCAAGGAGCTGCCTAGGGTAAAACTGGTAACTAGGGCTAAGTCGTAACAAGGTAGCCGTACCGGAAGGTGCGGCTGGAACACCTCCTTTCTAGAGCCTTAGTGTTAGCTTATTAATAAGCACGGTAGGGAAAAAGACGAAGAATCTAAAGGATTTAGAATATTAAGAATTTATTACTCTTGCTGTTAATTTAAAAAAATTGAATAAAATTTAAGTTAAAGATAAACGATTTAAGATTATGTAAATTAGATTATTGATAAAGGGTTTAAAAATCTGAAATCAAGACTCGTTAATCATAAATCCCAAATCACCTTGTCTCGTAGCTCAGCTGGTTAGAGTACTACACTGATAATGTAGGGGTCGACAGTTCGAGTCTGTCCGAGACAACTAATTTAAAGTTATAAGTTATTAAATATAATTTATAAGTTTAAAAAAACTTAAAGGAAATTTTAGAAGTTGAGAATGTATGAGATATGAATTCATAACTCAAAACTAATAACTCATACTTAAAAAAATGGGGAATTAGCTCAGCTGGCTAGAGCACCTGCCTTGCACGCAGGGGGTCAACGGTTCGACTCCGTTATTCTCCACTATCTATCTACGAAAGTAGAAAGAAAAAGTTCATTGACATATTGAGATAAGAAAAATATTAAAAGTAGAAAGCGTTTTTTACTATTAATAGTAAAAGACAAACAAAAACGGTCTTAATTAATTTTAAGATTGGTACAATAAGCAAAATAAGGGCGTATGGGGGATGCCTTGGCTCTCAGAGGCGATGAAAGGCGTGATAAGCTGCGAAAAGCTACGGGGACGGGCACACACCGATTGATCCGTAGATACCTGAATGGGGCAACCCACTAGATTGAAGATCTAGTACACCGATAGGTGGGCAAACCCGCTGAACTGAAACATCTAAGTAGGCGGAGGAGAAGAAAACAAAAGTGATTCCGTAAGTAGTGGCGAGCGAACGCGGATTAGCCCAAACCAATGTTGTTACGGCAATGTTGGGGTTGTAGGACCACGACATTTTATGTATGAAGAATTAGAATTTACTGGAAAGTAAAGCCAAAGAAGGTGATAGCCCTGTATAAGTAATGAATATAATAGATAGTGGTATCCTGAGTAGGGCGGGACACGAGAAATCCTGTCTGAATTTGGCGGGACCATCCGCTAAGGCTAAATACTCCTGAGAGACCGATAGTGAACCAGTACCGTGAGGGAAAGGTGAAAAGAACCGTGAATAACGGAGTGAAATAGATCCTGAAACCATACGCTTACAAGCGGTCGGAGCCCTTTCGTGGGGTGACGGCGTGCCTTTTGCATAATGAGCCTACGAGTTAACGTTGCTGGCAAGGATAAGTGGTTAAGCCACGGATCCGTAGCGAAAGCGAGTCTGAATAGGGCGCTTTAGTCAGTAGTGTTAGACGCGAAACCGTGTGATCTACCCATGGACAGGTTGAAGCTTTGTTAACCCAAAGTGGAGGACCGAACCCGTTGACGTTGAAAAGTCTTGGGATGATCTGTGGGTAGGGGTGAAAGGCCAATCAAACTCGGAAATAGCTCGTACTCCCCGAAATGCATTTAGGTGCAGCGTTAGTTATAAAGTTATATAGAGGTAGAGCTACTGATTGGATGCGGGGGCTTCACCGCCTACCAATTCCTGACAAACTCCGAATGCTATATAATGTTCACTAACAGTGAGGGCTTGGGTGCTAAGGTCCAAGTCCGAGAGGGAAAGAACCCAGACCATCAGCTAAGGTCCCCAAATATATACTAAGTTGAAAGAACGAGGTTTGTCTGCATAGACAGCTAGGATGTTGGCTTGGAAGCAGCCATTCATTTAAAGAGTGCGTAACAGCTCACTAGTCGAGCGGACGAGCATGGATAATAATCGGGCATAAGTATATTACCGAAGCTATGGATTTACAATTTATTGTAAGTGGTAGGGGAGCATTCTAACAGGGTTGAAGGTGTATCGTAAGGTATGCTGGACTAGTTAGAAAAGAAAATGTAGGCATAAGTAACGATAATGCGGGCGAGAAACCCGCACACCGAAAGACTAAGGTTTCCACAGCTATGCTAATCAGCTGTGGGTTAGTCGGGACCTAAGGCGAACCCGAAAGGGACAGTCGATGGACAACGGGTTAATATTCCCGTACTACTGTTAACTGTGATGGGGTGACGGAGTGATGAAAGTGCCGCGAACTGACGGAATAGTTCGTTGAAGTACCTACCTATAAGCTGCGCAGGCAAATCCACGCGGCTTGGGGAAATACGATAGTACTCGGCGTCTTCGGACAAAGAGATAGTGCACCTAAGGGCTTCCAAGAAAAACCTCTAAACTTCAGGTTAATAGTACCCGTACCGCAAACCGACACAGGTAGTCGAGATGAGAATTCTAAGGTGCTCGAGAGATTCATGGCTAAGGAATTAGGCAAAATAGACCCGTAACTTCGGGAGAAGGGTCGCCAGCAGCAATGCTGGCCGCAGTGAAGAGGTCCAGGCGACTGTTTATCAAAAACACAGGGCTCTGCAAAATCGTAAGATGAAGTATAGGGCCTGACACCTGCCCGGTGCTGGAAGGTTAAGTGGAGATGTTATTCGCAAGAAGAAGCATTGAAATGAAGCCCCAGTAAACGGCGGCCGTAACTATAACGGTCCTAAGGTAGCGAAATTCCTTGTCGGGTAAGTTCCGACCTGCACGAATGGTGTAACGATCTGGACACTGTCTCAGCCATGAGCTCGGTGAAATTGTAGTAACGGTGAAGATGCCGTTTACCCGCAGTGGGACGAAAAGACCCTGTGCACCTTTACTATAGCTTAGTATTGACTTTGGACAAATGATGTGTAGGATAGGTTGGAGACTGTGAAGTGGCGTCGCTAGGCGTTGTGGAGTCATTGTTGAAATACAACCCTTTGTTTGTCTGAAGCCTAACTCCGCTATGCGGAGGACATTGCTTGGTGGGTAGTTTGACTGGGGTGGTCGCCTCCAAAAGAGTAACGGAGGCTTCTAAAGGTTCCCTCAGTACGCTTGGTAACCGTGCGTAGAGTGCAATGGCATAAGGGAGCTTGACTGAGAGACATACAGGTCGATCAGGTACGAAAGTAGAGCATAGTGATCCGGTGGTTCCGCATGGAAGGGCCATCGCTCAAAGGATAAAAGGTACGCCGGGGATAACAGGCTGATCTCCCCCAAGAGCTCATATCGACGGGGGGGTTTGGCACCTCGATGTCGGCTCGTCACATCCTGGGGCTGGAGAAGGTCCCAAGGGTTGGGCTGTTCGCCCATTAAAGTGGCACGCGAGCTGGGTTCAGAACGTCGTGAGACAGTTCGGTCTCTATCTACTGTGGGCGCAAGAAATTTGAATGGATCTGATTCTAGTACGAGAGGACCGAATTGGACAAACCTCTAGTGTATCTGTTGTCACGCCAGTGGCACCGCAGAGTAGCTACGTTTGGAAGGGATAAGCGCTGAAAGCATATAAGCGCGAAACCCACCATAAGATGAGATTTCTTTTAAGGATCGTGGGAGATGACCACGTTGATAGGCTATAGATGTAAAGGCAGTAATGTCATAGTCGAGTAGTACTAATAATCCGTAAGCTTATGTACACCCTTTCCAGTGCACGAAAGTGCACTGGGGAAACTTTCTAATAAATACTTTTTTCTTTATCTCAGTATGTTAAGATATTATGTAATGTTGATTAGCTAAAAGCTAGTTTACCCATTGCAAAACGACCTTAAGGTGGTTATTGCGGCGGGGCTCACCTCTTCCCATCCCGAACAGAGTAGTTAAGCCCGCCTGCGCAGATGGTACTGCAGTTATGTGGGAGAGTATGTCGTCGCCTTTCTTTATCCTGAATTATTTCAGGATCTTTAAAAACCCTTATCCTAATTGGATAAGGGTTTTTTGCTTTATATCTATCCCGTCCTGAAATAGCGATACACAAAAAGGATCAAGAACAAAAGTTGGGGATTAGGCAAATAATTTAGTTAATCTAAAGAGAAAGAAATCCACTTTTCGTACTCCTCTAAATTGATTTCTGAATGTTTTGGACATGCTAACTTAGGATCACAGAAACTTAAGATATAATTTGGCTTTTTATCATAACTATGTATTTTAATTGTGTCTTTTCAGTTCACACAGTTAATGAAACACTACTTTAATTATAATTTTGTATTATTAATCCTAATTTGTTTTTTAGATCTAAATAATTATTTACAGATTTACACTTGTGTTCTTATTTAATTGTGATGTTATTAACATATTTCTGTTAGTATTTAATGATGTTTTTTTAACTGAGCATTCTTTTTAGTAAAAATATTTTTTTACTTTTAGTAAAATAATTACTTTTTACTAAAATAAATTACTTTTTATGAAAAAAAAAATACTTATTGTCTTCTTAATATATTTATTTTTAGGTGAACAATTAGCCGCTAAGAAGTTAATTAATGACTTTTCTAGTTCTGTGTTTAATAATGAGATGGCTTTACAATCTAAAGTATTGGACACTGTTAAAAAAAAGAATATTACTGCCAAATCGGTTGGTATAAAAGCAATAATTCCTCCGCCACTAACCACTCCTGGAAGTGCTTGTAAAGATGCTTCTCAGGCTACGGTACAAGTTTTCCTTAACGCTTCTGGAGGTAGTGGAGATGTTATAGAATGGTACGCCAGTCAAACTTCCTCTGCTATCTTGCATACAGGAGGTATTTATGCTCCATTAGTGGGATCTACTACTACTTATTATGTGCGGACACGTTCGGGTGCTGATTTTAGTATTCGGGTTCCTGTTGTTGCTTCTGTTTATGTAAATCCTCCGGCAGTTACTTTGTCAATGTCGCCGAATGCAAGTCCTATTTGCCAAGGTACTAAAATAGATTTTACAGCTACTGGTGGTGGAAATTATTATGAATTTTCAGTTGATGGAATTGTTAAACAGGCAATGTCAACTAGTAATACTTTTTCTACTAGTGATTTAACTAATGGTCAAACAGTTAAAGTTCGTTCTAGGTATGGTGTTGTGTATGATGGTTTAATTACTGATGCCGCATGGGGTACGGGAGCTTTGGAAGATAATTTTATGTCTGCAGCACTGTCACCTAATGCAATTGATGGTTATGTTAATTCAATCAAAATAAGTGCTACTGAGGATGAGTTAGTTTTTGGTATCTCAGGTAAGTTAGGCGGTGATAAAAGTATGTTGTTGTTTTTGGATACTAAACCTGGAGGTTTTAATATCGCTAATTATGGAGACGAACCTATTACGCCTCAGTTGGTAAAAGGATTTAATTATTTCAACAATAATAATCCATATAACATTTTTGATTCTTATTTTTTTCCGGATTATTGTATAGCAATACAATCTAATGATGGTGGAGCTACCTATTTTGCGGATGTTATAGAGTTGAAATTGGGTACATCTACAAAAGTTACATTAACTGGACTACCTAATAGTCTCTTTGGCTTTAATTCTGGAAATACTGGTATTAACGATTATAATTTAGGTTTCGAAGTTGGGGTGTTAAAGACTCTTGTTGGGTACACTGTGGGAGATATTAAATTTTTTGCGCTTACGATGCAGGATGATATTGTAACCAATTCATTTTTAAGCCCAGAAACATTGAAAACAGGTGATTATGGTGTTGGATTCGTGGATTATAATAATGAAAGTCCTAATCCTGTAGTTGTTTCGGGAGATGCTTTAAAGCCTTGTTATAAAGAATCTAGTTTGCAAATGAACTTTGTAGATAAGCCGACCACAGCAACAGTAGGTCCTAATCAAAATAATTGTACTTTAATTAGTTCTTCTTTGGGAGGAAATACTCCAACAGTGGGTAGTGGAAAATGGACATTTAAATCGGGTCCTGGAGCTGTCATTTTCAGTAATGATACAAGTGGAAGTTCATCAGCATCGGTTAGTATTGAAGGACAATATGTGTTTACTTGGACGATATCTAATAGTGTTTGCCCTTCTTCTTTTGCTGATATTATTGTAGATTTTAATAATCCATTGCCGACTCCAACAGTAAGCAGTGTAACGCAGCCATCTTGTGGTGATGCTAATGGTAGTTTTACTATTACAAATTACAATTCTAGTTATACTTATACTGCTACACCATCTACTAGTGTTACTATAACAGGAAATACTATATCTGCACCTATGGGTAGTTATACAATCAAAGCTGTAAAAGGGATATGTTCTTCCTCTTCGTCTACAAGTTCGACTATAAACAGTCCTCCGGTAACTCCAGACCAGCCATTAACAGGTAATGTTACACAACCAACATGTACTGTTGCTACTGGAAGTTTTACCATTTCGAATTACAATAGTGGTTATACTTATTCAGCTAGTCCGTCAGCAGGTGTTACATTCTCAGGAAGTACAGTGACTGCTCCAGCAGGAAGTTATACAATTACGGCAACATTAGGAGTTTGTTCTTCCATACCTTCATCAAGTAAGGTTGTCAATGTTCAACCAGTAACGCCTCCTCAGCCAACCATTAGTTCATTAGTTCAGCCAAGTTGTACTGTTTCTACAGGAAGTTTTACAATTTCAAATCATAGTAATACTTATACTTATACGGTAGTACCAACTGCAGGAGTAACCATGTCAGGAAGTTCAGTTACAGCGCCTTCTGGAACTTATACGGTAACGGCTACTTTAGGAGCTTGTTTTTCTTCAACAACTGTTATAATAAATACTCAGCCAGTGACTCCAGACCAGCCATTAACAGGTAGTGTTACACAACCAACATGTACTGTTGCTACTGGAAGTTTTACCATTTCGAATTACAATAGTGGTTATGCTTATTCAGCTAGTCCGTCAGCAGGTGTTACATTCTCAGGAAGTACAGTGACTGCTCCGGCAGGAAGTTATACAATTACGGCAACATTAGGAGTTTGTTCTTCTATACCTTCATCAAGTAAGGTTGTCAATGTTCAACCAGTAACACCTCCTCAGCCAACCATTAGTTCATTAGTTCAACCAAGTTGTACTGTTTCTACAGGAAGTTTTACAATTTCAAATCATAGTAATACTTATACTTATACGGTAGTACCAACTGCAGGAGTAACCATGTCAGGAAGTTCAATTACAGCGCCTTCTGGAACTTATACGGTAACGGCTACTTTAGGAGCTTGTTTTTCTTCAACAACTGTTATAATAAATACTCAGCCAGTGACTCCAGTCCAGCCATTAACAGGTAGTGTTACACAACCAACATGTACTGTTGCTACTGGAAGTTTTACCATTTCGAATTACAATAGTGGTTATACTTATTCAGCTAGTCCGTCAGCAGGTGTTACATTCTCAGGAAGTACAGTGACTGCTCCGGCAGGAAGTTATACAATTACGGCAACATTAGGAGTTTGTTCTTCTATACCTTCATCAAGTAAGGTTGTCAATGTTCAACCAGTAACACCTCCTCAGCCAACCATTAGTTCATTAGTTCAACCAAGTTGTACTGTTTCTACAGGAAGTTTTACAATTTCAAATCATAGTAATACTTATACTTATACGGTAGTACCAACTGCAGGAGTAACCATGTCAGGAAGTTCAGTTACAGCGCCTTCTGGAACTTATACGGTAACGGCTACTATAGGAGCTTGTTTTTCTTCAACAACTGTTATAATAAATACTCAGCCAGTGACTCCAGTCCAGCCATTAACAGGTAGTGTTACACAACCAACATGTACTGTTGCTACTGGAAGTTTTACCATTTCGAATTACAATAGTGGTTATGCTTATTCAGCTAGTCCGTCAGCAGGTGTTACATTCTCAGGAAGTACAGTGACTGCTCCGGCAGGAAGTTATACAATTACGGCAACATTAGGAGTTTGTTCTTCTATACCTTCATCAAGTAAGGTTGTCAATGTTCAACCAGTAACACCTCCTCAGCCAACCATTAGTTCATTAGTTCAACCAAGTTGTACTGTTTCTACAGGAAGTTTTACAATTTCAAATCATAGTAATACTTATACTTATACGGTAGTACCAACTGCAGGAGTAACCATGTCAGGAAGTTCAGTTACAGCGCCTTCTGGAACTTATACGGTAACGGCTACTTTAGGAGCTTGTTTTTCTTCAACAACTGTTATAATAAATACTCAGCCAGTGACTCCAGACCAGCCATTAACAGGTAGTGTTACACAACCAACATGTACTGTTGCTACTGGAAGTTTTACCATTTCGAATTACAATAGTGGTTATACTTATTCAGCTAGTCCATCAGCAGGTGTTACATTCACAGGAAGTACAGTGACTGCTCCAGCAGGAAGTTATACAATTACGGCAACGTTGGGGGCTTGTTCTTCTATACCTTCATCAAGTAAGGTTGTCAATGTTCAACCAGTAACACCTCCTCAGCCAACCATTAGTTCATTAGTTCAGCCAAGTTGTATTTCTTCATCAGGAAGCTTTAAGATTTCCAATTATAGCGCATCTTATTCCTATACAATAAGCCCTTCAACTGGGGTCGTAAGGTCTGTGGATATGGTTACTGCGCCTGCTGGAACTTATACCGTAACAGCTACATTAGGGACTTGTACTTCTTCTGCAAGTATTACAGTTAATCCAATTCCGCCACAAATTCAATTTGAAACAAAAGGGAATTGTGTAGATAAAGATTATGTAGTAACTGCTAGTCCGCTGAATAATTCATATGATACAAATACTGTAGATTATGAATGGAGAGATAATTTGAATAATATTGTTGGTACAAATTCTGACGAGTTAAATGTTACTAATGTTGTGAACTCAATGGTTGGAATAGTAAGTTATCCGTTAACTTTTACATTGAAGGTTAGCTCAAGTACTACTCAGTGTGCAACAACTAATAATGTAGTAATTGAATCTGTTTTCTGCAACATCCAAAAAGGTATTTCACCAGACGGAAATGGGTCTAATGATTTCTTAGATTTAAAAGTAATGGATGTTAAATATCTTCAAATATTTGACAGATACGGAATACGTGTATTTGATCAACATAATTACAAAGATCAGTGGAAAGGACAGTCAAATAAAGGAGAAGAATTACCAAGTGCAACCTATTATTATGTGATTGATTTTAATACAGGGAAATCAAAAACAGGTTGGATATATCTAATTAGATAAC
This sequence comes from Flavobacterium ovatum, assembly GCF_040703125.1. Taxonomy (NCBI): domain Bacteria; kingdom Pseudomonadati; phylum Bacteroidota; class Flavobacteriia; order Flavobacteriales; family Flavobacteriaceae; genus Flavobacterium; species Flavobacterium ovatum. The sequence continues at coordinate 327,108 of NZ_CP160035.1, read as the reverse complement.
GGAGAATTAAACAGATTTATGTCAATTCTAACAATTGACAAAATGAAAAAACAAATAGATATGAACAAAATATTTTTAACTTCTTTATTGGTTCTGATCAGCTATATGGAAACTATAGCACAGCAAACACCTCATTATACACAATATATGTATAATATGAATGTTATGAATCCTGCTTATGCAGGTTCAAAAGAGTCAATTTCTCTTGGAATGTTGTATAGAAAACAATGGGTTAATATTGAAGATGCTCCAACATCATTTACCTTTTCAGGCCATGGAAAAGCAGGTCGCAATGTAGGTTTAGGTCTTTCTTTTATTTCTGATAAAATTGGTCCAGTAGAAGAACAAAACGTTTACGGTGATTTCTCGTATACTTTAAACCTAAATGAAACACATAAACTTGCTTTTGGATTGAAAGCAGGTGCTACCTTTCATAGAGTAGGACTGAGAGATATTCAGTCTAGTTTGCCAGATCCGTCAGAAGGAGTGTTTGGGCAAGATATAAATGATGTTACTTTTAATTTTGGTTCTGGTGTGTTTTACTATTCTGACAAGTATTACTTAGGTTTTTCTATACCTAATATGATGGCTTCTGCTCATCTTGATTATAATGGTAGAGAGTATGGTTCAGACGTCTTACATTATTTCTTAACAGGAGGTTATGTTTTTGATTTAAATAGTAATCTTAAATTTAAACCTTTTTTTATGTTGAAATCGGCGTTTAATGTTTCTCCTTCTTTAGATCTTTCAGCAAATTTCTTATATAATGAAAAAATTGAAATAGGTGCTACATACAGGTTACAAGACAGTTTTGGAGCGATGATTAATTTTGCGGTTTCTCCTGAATTACGAATTGGATATGCTTACGATCATATAATATCTGATTTAAAAACAACCGCACCTTCTTCACATGAGTTTATTCTATTATATGATATATTCTCTGCTAAAAAGGTATCGCGTTCTCCTAGGTTTTTCTAATATTAAAAAATACTAATTAATGAAAAAAAATATCCTACTATTATTCTTTGTGCTAATTATGACTTTTGTCACTGCACAAAATAAAGATACAAAGACTGCAGATAAATTATTTGATAGATATGAATATGTAAAAGCTATTCAAGAATATCTTCATTTGACTGAAAAAGGAAATACAGATGTTTATGTCTGTAAAAAGTTAGGTGATTGTTATTATAACATATACAATACGATTGAGGCTGAAAAGTGGTACGCAAGAGCACTTCATTCAAAACTAGATGCTGAAACCTATTATAGTTATGCTCAGATTTTAAAGTCTAATTTAAAATACAGCGAGTCTAATCAGCAAATGAAAGTTTTTGCTTCCATGAAACCTTCAGACGAAAGAGCTGTAGCTTTTATGAAGAATCCGGATTATCTTCCAAAATTGATTGATATCGATAAGTTATTTGATATCGAAAAAATATCGATTAACTCAACAGATAAATCTGATTTTGGTGCTTTGTTACATGGTAATACTTTGTATTTTACCAGCTCTAGAAATGAGAAAAATGCATTTTATGGTTGGAAAAATGAGCCTTTTCTAGATATTTATCAGTCTAATTATAATGAGGATGGCTCATTTTTAGACCCAACTTTAGTAAGTGAGTTGAATACTAAATATCATGAAGGACCTGTTTCGATCTCTAGTGACGGAAATACGATTTATTTTTCTAGTGAAAGCTTTAAAGATAATTTATATGTTAAAGATAAAGTCAAAAAGTTGAAAATCGGGCAGGTTAATTTATACAAGGCTACTCATGTGGATGGGAAATGGACTAATGTTGAATCTTTACCTTTTAATAGTAAGGAATACTCAACTAGTAATCCTTCGCTTGGCAATGATGGTAAAACGCTATATTTCTCATCTAATATGCCAGGTTCAATTGGTGGTATAGATATTTGGAAAGTAGCTATTAATACAGATGGAAGTTATGGCTTGCCTGAAAATTTAGGCAATAAAATAAACACTGTTGGAGATGAAAGTTTTCCTTTTATTTCAGATGATAATATTTTATATTTTGCCTCGAATGGTTTAGTTGGTTTTGGAGGCTTGGATATTTTTTCAGTTGATTTAAATAAAAATAGTCAACCATTGAATGTCGGCAAGCCGGTTAATTCTGAGAAAGATGATTTTGCTTTTTCTTTCAATAAGGAAAAAAATATCGGTTTTTTATCAAGTAATCGTTCAGGGAATGACCATATATATAGCTCAAGTCCCGTAAAAACAGCTAAAATTTTAACGATAGTTACTAATTCAAAAACTAAAGGACTTTTGACTGATGTGAAAGTGATAATTTTGGATGAATATAATAATGTATTAGGAACAAAAATGACTGATGCATCAGGAGAAGCTTTATGCGATGTTGAAAATAATAAGGCGTATAAAATTGAAGCTTATAAAGATGGTTTTATATATAAAACAATTATAGTAGATAAAATTAAAAAAGCAAAATCTACCCTTCTAGTTAACCTTGAGCCAATAGATATTATCATAAAAGATAATGAAATTGTTTTAAATCCAATTTATTTCGAATTTGATAAAAATAATATTACACGTGAAGGTGCTGCTGAACTTGATAAATTGGTTTACGTTATGCAACATAGTAAAAATTTAGTTATCGCTGTTAAATCTCATACTGACTCAAGAGGGACTAATAAGTATAATGACAACCTATCTGAAAGAAGAGCAATCTCTACCGTACAGTATGTAATTTCCAAAGGAATATCTTCAGGCCGAATTTCGGGAAAAGGATTTGGAAAATCAGAATTAAAAATAAATTGTAAAGAATGTACAGAGGAAGAACACGCTATCAACAGACGTTCTGAATTTATGATCGTGAAAAAATAATCTAAATCAAAAAAGGCGAAATCAATTTAGAATTCGCCTTTTTTAATTATCCATGTATAGTTTCGGTTTTACCGTAATTCACGATAATAGAAGTCTCAAATTCAATCCATTCCTTCCAGCGTTTGTCCACATCAACATGGTCCGCATATTTTCGAGCAAAGCCTAAAAACGTGGTATAATGTCCCGCTTCGCTAATCATCAAATCCTTGTAGAATTTAGCCAATTCTGGGTCAGCAATATTCTCAGACAAAACCTTGAAGCGTTCGCAACTTCTCGCTTCTATCATAGCCGAAAACAACAATCGCTCGCACAAAGCATCATTGCGACTACCGTCTTTTTTCATGAACTTAAAAAGTTCGTTTACATAACTGTCTTTGCGTTCTCTTCCCAAAATCAGTCCTTTGCTTTTGATTAAGTTGTGTACCATTTGCAAATGCTCCAATTCTTCCCTAGCAATGACCATTAATTCGGTTACCAATTCTTCTTTTTCCGAATTTTGGGTAATCAAACTTATCGCATTCGAAGCCGCTTTTTGTTCGCACCAAGCGTGGTCTGTCAATATTTCTTCAATATTCGATTCTACTATATTTACCCATCTTGGGTCTGTGACCAATTTTAATCCTAACATCTCCAGTCGTTTTAGTTGCTGCAAAATTAGTGTTTTCTTTCTAATTAATAGTGTTTAGTCCTTCAATCCCCAGTTGGATATTTTGGGCGTGCCCCGCTGAAAAAACGCGGGTCGGGCAATTCGCTTCAATCTTTTTTGGGGCAGAAAAAGCCCCAAAAAAGGATTTCCGCTGCTGTCCCTCACGCAAAATCCTGCTCGAAAATCCATTTTGTCTTCCATTTTAAATTTGAAATCTCAAGTTAATATGTATTTCATAATAAGGGAATTTCATCAAAATACACTTATTTTGCAGGAATGGAAAAAGTCAACAAAACAGTTTTAATTATAGGGTCCGTTTGGCCAGAGCCCAATTCATCTGCCGCAGGATATAGAATGTTACAACTTATTTCTTGTTTTAAGGAAGAAGGGTATCATGTCGTTTTTTCAAGTCCAGCCATGGATAGTGATTTTATGGTTAATCTAGAAGATTTTGGAGTGGAGAAAAAGACCATCAAGCTCAATTGCTCCAGCTTTGACGCTTATGTCAAAGAATTAATTCCAACCATCGTTTTGTTTGACCGATTCATGATGGAAGAGCAATTTGGTTGGCGTGTTGTCGAAAGTTGCCCAGCAGCTTTACGATTGCTTGATACAGAAGATTTGCACTGTTTGAGATTGGCCAGACAAAAAGCTTTCAAAGAAAAAAGAATTTTTCAAATCGAAGATTTATTAGTCGAAGAAGTTTCCAAACGCGAAATTGCCAGTATCTTAAGATGTGATTTGTCATTAATGATTTCCAATTTCGAAATGGATATTCTCAAATCCGTTTTCAAAGTCGATGAAAAGTTGCTGTTTTACCTTCCGTTTTTATTAGATACTAATGCTGATTCAAATTTTATTCCTTTCCAACAAAGAAAAAACTATGTCTTCATTGGAAACTTTTTACACGAGCCCAATTGGAATGCAGTTCAATATCTCAAAGAAACAATTTGGCCCCTTATAAAGCAACAACAATCTGATGCCGAACTACATATTTACGGTGCTTATCCATCACAAAAAGTGCTACAGCTTCATAATCCCAAACAAGGATTTCATATTCAAGGGCGTGCTGCAAATGCTCAAAAGGTAATTTCTGAAGCTCGGGTTTTATTAGCTCCTTTGCGTTTTGGTGCTGGTTTAAAAGGAAAACTGGTCGAATCGATGCAATACGGAACTCCTACTGTAACAACAGCCATCGGTGCAGAAGCTATGCATGAGGATTTACCTTGGAATGGTTTTATAGAAAATGAAGAAGTCTTTTTTGCTCAAAAAGCGGTCGAATTGTATAATAATGAAAAACTTTGGATTCAGGCGCAACAACAGGGAGTTGAAATTATTTCCCAGTGTTATGACAAAAGTCTTTTTGAATCCCAATTCAAGACAAAGATTTCAAATTTATTGGCCAATTTGTCCCAACATCGAAAATCAAATTTTTACGGAAACCTTTTGCAACATCATAGTTTCAATAGTACAAAATATATGTCAAGGTGGATTGAAGAAAAAAATAAAAAGTAAGTTTTTTACTGCGGGCGGTTTCTGTTTTTACATTTCAATTTAAAACGTAGAAAATGAAAAAATTGTTGGTAGGGTTAACGCTATTCTTTATGGGCTCTTGTGCAAATGCACGAGAAGTAACTGTTGTCAAAGAAATGTATGGTGTGGAACTCGGAATTGTAAAAGCAGATGTCTTTTATGAATTCAAATTGGATAGAAAGTTGGCTTTACGTACGGAATTAGGTGTCGACTATACGACTTATAGTTATGATAGAGCTCCCGATACTAGTGTTTCTGGAAAATTAATCCCATTAAGTTTGGTGGTTGAACCTCGTTTTTATTATGGAATCGATAGAAGAAACCGTTTGGGTAGAAATATTGAGAATAACAGTTCCAACTACTTTTCGCTAAAAACTGATTTTTCTGCCAACCGAAATTCTATTTATAAAACGGATGACGGTATCTGAATAGTTAATACTATTTCTATGATTCCAAGCTTCGGAATAAGACGTGGTTTTGCTAAGAAGTTTAGTTATGAGTTTTCCGCTGGATTTGGTCTTGAATATAATATTTTTAGTAAATCGAATGGTTGTAATTGTGAGCATTTAAAAAATTATGCTGATATTCAAGCCAAAATTGGATATAATTTCTAAACGTTTGCTGCTTTGGTTTGTGAACGAAATCGCTCTAATTAGCCCCGATTGAAGCGACATCCTTGTGGGGGCAGCTCCCGAGCCTTCGGGATGCCCCCGCAAGATATAGCGTAAAGCGGGAACCCAACTTTCTGATGAAAACAAATCTTCTGCTCCTAATTTTGATCAAATTATAAAACACAAAACCCCGTTAAGTCTAGACCTAACGGGGGGTTTGTTTATTGTAATAACTCAGTGATTATGCAAGCATCGTTACTGGGTTTTCAATGTATTGTTTTAATGTTTGTAAGAACTGAGCTCCAGTTGCTCCATCGATTGTACGGTGGTCGCAAGCTAGTGAAAGCATCATTGTGTTTCCTACTACAATTTGTCCGTTTTTAACAACTGGTTTTTCAACTATTGCTCCAACAGAAAGGATTGCAGAGTTTGGTTGGTTGATAATTGAATTAAATTCAAGGATTCCAAACATACCTAAGTTAGAAACTGTAAATGTGCTTCCTTCCATTTCAGCAGGTCCTAGTTTTTTGTTTTTAGCTCTTCCAGCAAGATCTCTTACACTAGCACCGATTTGAGATAAACTCATAGCGTCAGTGAATTTCAATACAGGAACAACCAATCCGTCTTCGACAGCAACAGCAACACCAATACTTACGTGGTGATTGATTGTAATTGCGTCAGCAGACCATTGAGAGTTAATTTTAGGATGCTTTTTCAATGCCAATGCACAAGCTTTGATCACCATATCGTTGAAAGATACTTTTGTATCAGGAACGCTATTGATCGTTACTCTAGATTTCATTGCATCGTCCATAGTCACTTCAATTACTAAGTTGTAATGAGGTGCCGTGAACAATGATTCAGCCAAACGTTTCGCAATGATTTTACGCATTTGCGAGTTTTTAATTTCTTCTGTAACTACTTCGCCAGCAGGAACGAATAATTTTGGTGCAGCTGCAGCAGGAGCGTCAGATTTTGCAGCAGCAACAGGTGCAGCGGCAGCAGGAGTGAAGTTTTCGATATCGTTTTTTACGATACGTCCATTTTCACCTGATCCTTTAACTTGTGCTAAATTAACCCCTTTGTCACTTGCAATTTTCTTAGCAAGAGGAGAAGCAAAAATTCTTCCACCATCAGCAGTAGCTGTAGCAGCTGGCTCTAGAGCTTTTGTAGCCGTAGCAGCGGCAGCAGGTTTAGCTTCTTCAGTTGCAGCAGCAGGAGCAGATCCTCCAGCTGTGTAACCTTCAGCAATTCCTGAAACATCAGTTCCTGCAGGTCCGATAATAGCTAGTAAGCTATCAATAGGAGCAGAGTTTCCTTCTTCAATTCCAATATATAATAGAGTTCCTTCGTTGAAAGACTCAAATTCCATAGTTGCTTTGTCTGTTTCGATTTCAGCAAGGATATCGCCTTCGGCAATAACATCACCTACTTTTTTCAACCAAGTTGCAACAGTACCTTCTGTCATGGTATCGCTTAAACGAGGCATCGTTACTACAATAACACCTTCTGGCAATGCAGCAGGAGCAGCTTTAGCTTCTGTTGGTTTTGTTTCTTTAGCGGCAGCTTCCGGAGCAGCAGGAGCGTCACCTGCAATAAGTGCAGAAACATCTTCACCTTCATCACCGATAATCGCTAGTAATGAGTCAATAGGAGCAGTTTCTCCTTCTGGGATTCCAATATATAAAAGAGTTCCTTCGTTGAAAGACTCAAATTCCATTGTTGCTTTGTCAGTTTCAATTTCAGCAAGGATATCACCTTCACTTATTTTGTCACCTACTTTTTTAAGCCAAGTCGCTACCGTTCCTTCCGTCATAGTATCGCTCAAACGAGGCATTGTTACTTTAATTGCCATATTTTTTTATAATTTATGAGGTAAAAATGGATAATCTTCTTGTGCGTACACTACATCGTATAGTTGCTGAACCTCTGGGTAAGGAGAACTCTCTGCAAAGTCAACACATTCTTGAACTTTAACTTTTACTCTTTGTTCAATTGCAGCGATATCTTCTGGTGTAGCGTATTTTTTTTCCTTGATTACGTCTAAAATTTGTGTAATTGGATCTATTTTTTTGTATTCTTCTACTTCTTCTTTAGAACGATACAACTGAGCATCAGACATTGAGTGTCCTCTATAACGGTACGTTTTCATTTCTAAAAATGTTGGTCCATCACCACGACGTGCTCTTTCTATAGCTTCTGTCATTGCTTCAGCAACTTTTACTGGATTCATTCCGTCAACTGGTCCACAAGGCATTTCGTATCCTAAACCTAATTTCCAGATGTCAGTATGATTTGCGGATCTTTCAACTGAAGTTCCCATAGCGTATCCGTTGTTTTCAACGATGAAAACTACTGGTAGTTTCCATAACATAGCCATGTTAAAAGATTCATGAAGAGATCCTTGACGAGCAGCTCCATCTCCAAAATAGGTCATGGTTACTCCTCCTGTATTATTGTATTTGTCTCCAAAAGCCAGTCCGGCTCCTACAGGAATTTGTCCACCTACAATTCCGTGTCCACCATAAAAACGGTGTTCTTTTGAGAAAATGTGCATTGATCCTCCCATACCTTTGGAAGTACCTGTTACTTTTCCCATAAGTTCCGCCATTACTCTTCTTGGATCAACACCCATTCCAATTGGCTGTACGTGATTTCTATAAGCAGTAATCATTTTGTCTTTTGTCAGATCCATAGCATGTAATGCACCTGCTAATACTGCTTCTTGACCATTATACAAGTGTAGAAAACCTCTAACTTTCTGTTGAATGTATAATGCCGCAAGTTTGTCCTCAAACTTTCTCCAAAGTAGCATGTCTTCGTACCACTTCAAATAAACCTCTTTTGTAACTTCTTTCATCTAGATTATTCTTTTGCTAAAGTTTTTATTGTATTGTCAATTGTAATCTTGTCGCAAAATAGTATGATGGTACAAAATTGCGAATTGCAAAAATAGAACATTACAATTAAGAACTAAAATTTTAATGCTGATTTTTAGTATTATTACAACATGTTTTTGTTAAATAATAACGGGAGTAAGTTTTTTAAGGAGTCTGATTTGTAAATGTCGCCCATTTCTCCAGTAAAATAGATTTCAATATTTGTATTTTGTCTTATTTCGTACTCTGCGATCGATTGTCTACATGCTCCACAAGGAGGGATGGGAGTTTTTGTAGTGTTTTGCTCAGATGCGGCAGAAATAACGATAGATTTAATTTTTGCACTTGGATATATTGATCCCGCTTGAAATATAGCGACTCTTTCGGCACAAAGACCTGAAGGGTATGCTGCATTTTCTTGGTTGGAACCTACAACAATTTCTCCATTGTCTAATAATACTGCAGCCCCAACTTTAAATTTAGAATAAGGTGCGTATGCTTTTCTCCTTATTTCTATTGCTTTTTCTAATAGTTTTTGAGTTTCTTCTGATAATTCATTTGAATTACTATAGACTGTAAATTGACTAGTAATCGTTATTTTATTCATTTTTTTAATTTTTATAAAAAAATCCAAATTTCAAAGAGATGAAATTTGGATTTTATATAGAGTATTGTATTAAACCTTAATATCTTTCGTATTTGTCACCGAAGTTAAGTGTAAGTGAAAAACGCAAGGTGTTTTCTAATGGGTTTTTTACTTTTGATGCTGAAAATAAGTAAGATACGTCAATTTTTACAGTTGTGTATTTAAATCCTGCTCCAAGAGAGAAGTATTTTCTTGCTCCTTTTAGAGCACTTTCATTAAAGTAGCCTAAACGCATTGCGAAGGAATCTTGATATAAATATTCAGCACCTAAAGCATAGGTTACTTCCTTTAATTCTTCACTTATTCCGTCTGGAGCATCTCCTAATGATTTGAAAATTCCAGAGGTCCAACCTATAGAGCGATAGTCATTTTTAGCAATTGTGGTGTCATCACTATCAACTATGTTATCACCATTTAAATCAACCCCAAATTGTGGTGTAGGTACTAATAGCTTGTTGAACTCTACGTTAACAGCAATTTTATTATAGTCATCAAATATAAAGTCGAAACCAGTTCCTACTTTTAGATTTGCGGGTAGAAAATTAGAACTTATGTCATCATTGTCATAACTGATTTTTGGTCCTAAATTTTGGATGTTGAATCCAGCTCTCCATCTACCATTGAAATCAGTATAAGCTATTTCCTCAGATTCGTAGAAACCTGCAACGTCAATTGCAAATGAATTCGCAGCTGATGCATCATTATTACTGTCAGCTACTTTGAGTGAAGACCGAATATATCTTCCAGCAACTGCCATGGAGAATGTTTCACTTAACTTTAATGAGTACGATCCGTCTATTGCTAGTTCGTTTGGGGAAACTTTATTTGTAATTTCATTAGGTTCTCCAGTTTGGCGTAATTCAATTTCACCAAAACTAAAATAACGAAGGCTAGTCGCAAAAGCAGAACGCTCATTGATTTTGTTGTAATACGTTAGTTGTCCAAGGGCAATGTCATTTGCAAGGTCGGTAAGATAAGGAGTGTAACTAAGTGAAACTCCTTGTTTGTCTGTTGCAAATGCATATTTAGCTGGATTCCATTGTTGTGAAAATGCATCTGTTGATGTAGCTACTCCTATATCAGCCATACCTGCCGCTCTTGCATCAGCCGAAACTAATAAAAAAGGTACACCAGTAGTGATTACTCTATTTTCTTGAGCTTTTCCGAATGAAAATACTAGTAAACAGCTGGTAACAAGAATTATTTTTTTCATTTTTTAGTGTAAAATTTATTTGACAAATATAGTATTTTATTAAAGGATAACAAGTTTTTCGATTTTTTCAGCTTTTTTATTAGTTAAATTCGATTTAACAGTTAGTTTATAAACATAGACACCTTTTCCAATTTTATTCCCAAAATCATCCCTACCGTCCCATGTGATTTCTTTTGATAAAAAGCCATTGGTTGTTATAACTTGGTTTTTAGTCCAAACTACTTTTCCTGTAACGGTGAATATTTGCACTTGAACATCTAAAGGTTCAAATGGTCTATTGTGTGTAAACCAAAATTCGGTATAATTTACAAACGGATTTGGGTAGTTCAATACATTGGTCAGAGTTATGGTTTCGTCCCCTACAACAACAAATTGCACTTCAATTGTTGAAGGGTTGTTGTAAACGTCCCAGGCTTTGAATGTTATTGTATGTAATCCTGATGCGATATTTCGCAATGGAAAACGTACTGTTCCTTTAGTGTAATCATCTAAATTTGTTTGATAATAATCATTTAAAATATAAGGATTACTCACGTCTCCATCTAATACAGCAGTGATGTCGTGTCCAATGCCACTTGCCGTATTTATTCCATTTTCATCTTCTAGAAGCGCTAGGATAAATGGTGATGAATTTGTTATGCCACCTGAAACAAAAGTTTCGTCATTCATAAATAACTTAACAATTGGATTAATATTGTCTTCGGGAGCATTTTCATTTACACCTCCAATTTTGATACTAGTATCTAGGCCTGATTTATCCTCAAGTGCTTGGCTTTTTTTTGCGTAAAAACTAATTTTACCATTATCTAATGGAATTCTAATATCTCTAGGTACAACAAAACTAAACTCAAATTGTCCATTTATTACAGAAGCATTACCTCTAAAAATAGTCTCACCTAAGGTGTTGAAGTTGATTGGAGGGCTATTACCGTCGTTATTAAGTGTTTTTCTTATTATGGTTTTGTCAAATATTTTGGTAAAAACTTCACCATTGTAATTTGTTATAGCATTATTATTTTCATCTGTTATTTCTCCAGTTAATTTTATTTTGGCCAAGGATTTTAGATTGTCTATTGCTTGAGTAATTGGAACATCATTTACTTTGGTAAGTCGGATTTTAGGTTTTGGAACTGCAAGCATTAAAGCGGGATCTCCGATATAGAAAACAACGTTTGAGGAAGAACTTGGACTGCTGTTTTTTGCTAGCCTTAAAGCTTCTGCAATACTTGTGTATTCGTTAGAATCATACGCTAAAAGGTATTTAGATATAGTGTCATTAAAATTTTCAGCCGAAGTCTGTGATATAGCACGAATTGTGGTAAGCATTGAAATAGCTCCTCCTTTTGGGTTCCAATAAGTGAACTCTCCTGCTGTTTGCTTATAAGGGTTGTCAAATCTTGAAAAATCACAAGTGATCGTTATGAATAAGGGATATCTATATTGATTGCTTAGATTTTCTCCATCTGATTTCTCCCAAATTCTTTCTCCTGAAAGTCCGTCTTCTCCACCATGTCCTAGGTAATTAAAAATAAGAGCTCCTTTCTCGAAGGCATTAAAGATGTCAGTTCTTGCTTTGGGGTATCTATTTCCTCCAGCTGAAGTTTCTTGAGTGTAGGCATCTAAGAATATTTTTTCAATATTTATAAATGGTTTTTTTAAAGAGATTTCATCTGCTAGTTTGTTTTGTCTGAATTGTAAGGTTGCGTCTGATGATTTGTCAGAGTCATCACTTATTAAAGCATAATTATTTCTCCAGCTTCCGTATGATTTTTCGTCATGATATTCTAAAATTTTGTTGACCATTTCGTCAGCTTTTTTAGTATCAGAAACAACCATTCGACCAACGGCTATATCAATTCCTCCGAATGAATTAGTAATGTTACCTTCAGCATTGTCCATATATCCATAAAAGTCGTCAGAAGCAAAAGATGATTCGCCAATAGTATTGCCTATTAAAGCGTGGTAAATAGGAACAATATTAGTGTTGTTGGGTATTGTGTTTTTATAATCGAATGATGCATCACCAAATAAGTTAATGTATTTTATTCTTTTGTCATTCGACGAGCTGTTTTGATAGATATATTTAATGCAATTTCGAATAGCTGCGATATCTTGTTTTCCGGATGAAAATTCTTGGTAAATAGATTCTAACGTAATTACCTTGGTGTTTAAATTAGAGTAAGAACGGTGGAAGCTAGCTAGTTTTTCAGCTTGGTTTATTAAGAAGTTTGGAGTAATAATTACATAATCAATATCTTGGAATTGTCCCTGGTTGTTTTTGAAAATTGTTCCTTTGATATTTTGATTGACAACCTTTGGGTTGTTGTCTTTTAAAGGTGTCAAAAAATCGGCAACATCAACGGCTATGTATTTTCTTAATTCGCCTAAGTTCGTTTTAAAAGAAAATGTTTCTTGGTTTGTATTTTGATATTTAGTTATATTGTATATATCGGTAAGGTCCCAAACTTCAGAGATTGACTTTGCATTTGAGATACTGTAGGTTGCAATTCCGAGGTTAGAAGCTGATCCGTTGAATTGAAAATGAAATTGACTTCCGTAACCTTTCAGGTTTCTTTTACCAATTAGCTGTATGTAATCTAAATATCCTTTTGATCCAGCAACTCCATTGTTGTTATACGTAAGTTTGATTTTGATGATTTCGGACCCGTTAAAGGTAGAGTTGAAGGTGCTATAAGTGTATTTAGTGTCTTCGTTATTTACATATAATTGGGACAGATTAAGTGTTCCGATGTTAGAGTCATTTGCGGTTATTTTGAATGATGTAGGTGTGAATGCAGCTGCTGCGGCCACAACTTTAATAGTCGTAGCGGTCGAGTTGTCAATGTTAGGGATGTTAAAGCTGAAATCTTGGATGTTTTTTATTTCGAATGATTCGCCAAACCATTGTCGCCCTAGATTAGCAATATTGTATAAGTCAAGTTCGTGAAATTGTGTATAGTCAAAAGTATTTATAGTCATCGTGGTACTACCTGTAGGTTGGAGTTTTTCAGGAATTCTTTTGCCGTCTTCAGCTTGTATGTTTATGTAGTAATAGGACTTCTTGTCATAAATATTTATTGAAGTCTGACTTTCATTGTTCCAAGTATCTGTGCCTTCACCATAAAAAAGGATATAATCTTCATTGTCGAATTTCCCATCATTTTCACCAATTACTTGGATCGCATTTTCTGTTAAATCATTAGGGTAAAGTGTAGAGTTAGCCAAGGGTAGCATTTTTCCGCCATTTCCGTAAAGTTTAATTTTTTTAGGATTAACATTATTTAGGTTGATGCCAAGTTGTTCTAGGAAACTTTTGGGTATCTTATATACCCCTGATTTTTCAATATAAAATCGGTACCAATCTCCAGTTGCCAGTACAGAATTTGTAATCGACTTGGTGTTTGAGCTTTTATTAGTAAGATTTTTTTCTGTTGAAAAAATATTTTTTGGATTAATGAGATAGGTGAATGAGATGATTTTTTTGAAACCAAATTCATCTTTGATTATTGGTGATATGGATAAAAAGGACTGAGGAATATCTCTAGATAATGTTGTTGTTAATGATGAGGATGGGTTGTTCGGGATGTTCTTGAGTAGGATATCTCCTAACTGGCTTAGGCTAATATTTTCGTAAACAATATTCGTTATTGTGAAATTATTTTCATCAAATGCAGTGTTTTCGGGTAGTTTTACCGTCAGGAGGATCATTTTCTTAGAATTATCATATTGAAAAATATTTCCGGAAAATTGAGGAATATTAATTTTGGATTGACCGTAATTCATTTCAGTTTTATCAAGCCAGTTAATGGTTACGTCCCCTTTAGTTTGTGCCGTTGACAAAAAAGTGATAAAAACTGTAAATAAAAAAAGTATTTTTCTCATTTTTTATTAAATTGAGATTGAATTTAAGTAATAATAATGGGTAAAAATAAATCATTTAATATGAAAATAAATAATAAATAGTATATTTTTGCGTTTGAAAAGCGTGAATCATTGTTGATAATGTTTTCAGAATAATTTTTTTGTAATGGTGTTGTAGGTTAATCGTTAATTATTATATTGCATCACTTTAAATTATTACCTTTAAAAGAGTATGAAAGTAAACAAAAATATAATCTTACAATTTATTTTGTCAATGGCAATTATTGTTGTAAGTTTTTCTAGTTGTAGTAAAAAATCTAGTTCTAGTAGTTCTTCAAGAGCAACTGGATGGGATGTAAGCGGGAAAAGAGTAGCGAGTAAAAAAGCTCAAATTGCAGGGCCAGGTTTGGTATTTGTGGAAGGAGGAACTTTTACAATGGGTAAAGTTCAGGATGACGTAATGCATGATTGGAATAATACTCCTACTCAACAGCATGTTCAGTCGTTTTATATGGACGAAACAGAGGTGACTAATTTTATGTATCTAGAATATTTAGATTGGATGAAAAATGTGTTCCCTCCCACAGAAGAAAATTACAAACATATTTATACAGGAGCGTCTCCTGATACTTTAGTTTGGAGAAATCGATTGGGTTATAATGAAACAATGACTAACAACTATTTAAGACACCCTGCTTATGCTGGTTATCCAGTTGTAGGAGTGAATTGGATTCAAGCTGTTGAATTTAGTAAATGGAGAACTAACCGCGTAAATGAGGCTATCTTAGAGAAAAATGGTTTTTTAAAGAAGAATGCTAAAACTGACGAAGTTGATGCTGAGAGTATATTTGATACGGAAACTTATATAAATTCTCCAACTTCAGCTTACGGAGGTAAAAACGATGATGTAGTTCTTAAAAGACCTCAAGGGAGACAAGCAAAAGGTGCGGAGCAAAAAAATGTTTATGCTCAGCGTAGTTCGGGTATTGTGTTGCCTGAATATCGTTTGCCAACCGAGGCAGAATGGGAGTATGCAGCAGCCGCAGATGTTGGGCAAAGAGAATATAATATTTATAAGGGTCAAAAGAAGTATCCTTGGTCTGGAAGTTATACTCGTTCAGGAAAGAGACAGTCTAAAGGAGATCAGCTGGCTAACTTTAAGCAAGGTAACGGTGATTATGGTGGTATAGCAGGTTGGTCAGATGATGGAGCTGATATTACTAATGAAGTAAAAAAATACCCAGCAAACGATTTTGGATTGTATGACATGGCTGGAAATGTTGCTGAGTGGGTTGCAGATGTTTATAGACCTATAGTAGATAATGAGGCCAATGACTTTAATTATTTCAGGGGTAACATGTATACCAAGAATAAAATAGGGAAAGATGGTAAAGTTGATATCGTTACTAAAGAAAACATCAAATACGATACGCTAAGTAACGGTAAGATTATTTCGAGAAATTTCCCAGGTCAAATTGTTCAGGTTCCTGTTGATGAACAAGAAACTTATTTGAGACAGAACTTTGACAAAAGTAATAATATCAATTATAGAGATGGAGACAAGCAATCTTCTATATATTATAATTTTGGCTCGTCAGAATCCAATACTGTAAAAGGTAAGGATGATAGAAGTATGTATAATTCACCAAGACATAATGTTACCACTGACAGTTTAGGAAGTATGGTAAGAAGATATGATAAGTCAAGTAAAAGAACCACACTTATAAATGATGAAGTAAGAGTTTATAAAGGTGGATCTTGGAGAGATAGAGCGTATTGGTTGGATCCAGCTCAAAGAAGATATTTTCCACAAGATATGGCTACAGATTACATTGGTTTTAGATGTGCAATGTCTAAAGTAGGGCCTAAGTCTGAAAAAAGAAAGTCGCCAAGAAATTAGTTTAAAGTAATATATTAAAATAAAAGCCCTTTGATTAGGGCTTTTATTTTTTAAAATCCATTTGAAATGAATATTAGTGCTATTCACAGTTTGTTTTTAAAATGTAAATCGGTTTCAATTGATACGCGTAAAATAGAAGAAGGTTCTATGTTCGTGGCGATTAAGGGAGAGCGATTTGATGCTAATACTTTTGCCAAAGAAGCTTTGAAGAAAGGTGCTTCTTATGTGATTATTGATGATAATTCTTGTTTTATTGATAATAGAACTATTTTGGTTGAAGATAGTTTAGTGGCTTTGCAAAAACTAGCTCAGTTTCATCGTGAATACCTTAATCTACCTATTGTTGCTCTTACAGGGAGTAATGGTAAAACAACCACCAAAGAATTAATTCAAGTAGTACTAGCGCAAAAGTTTAATACAAAAGCAACGATAGGGAATTTGAATAATCATATTGGGGTTCCTTTGACTTTGTTGTCTTTTACTAAAGATACAGAAATAGGGATAGTAGAAATGGGTGCTAATCATCAAAAAGAAATTGAATTTCTTTGTGAGTTAGCAACTCCTAATTATGGCTATATTACCAATTTTGGAAAAGCACATCTAGAAGGCTTTGGAGGTGTTGAAGGAGTGATAAAAGGGAAAAGCGAAATGTATCAATATCTTAATAAAGCTGATGGGCTTGCTTTTGTAAACCTAGAAGATTCTATTCAAGTAGAGAAAAGTAAGGATTTGAAATCTTTTTCTTTTAGTATTCAAAAAACCAGCGCTGATGTTAATATATCTTCTGTCAAAGCTAATCCTTTTGTTGAAGTAGCTTTTAATGCTGTGGAAATCAAATCGCACATGATTGGGTTGTATAATGCTAATAATATAAACGCAGCGCTTACAATAGGAAAGTATTTTAAAGTTGACGATTTGGCTATAAAAGAAGCTTTAGAGGGTTATGTGTCTGAGAATAATCGTTCTCAAATGCTTACCAAAGGTAATAATCAAATCATTTTGGATGCTTACAATGCGAATCCAAGTAGTATGGCGGTTGCGATTGTTAACTTTGTTCAACTCGAAAATGTAAATAAAGTAATGGTGTTGGGTGATATGTTTGAGCTTGGTGACGAAAGTTTAGAAGAGCATAAAGCTATTGTTGAGTCAACTGTTATTACTGACGATGTGAGATGTTTTTTTGTTGGTGAAGCTTTCTTTAAAAATAAGATTGTGAAGTCTAATTTTGAGTTCTATCAAAACTTTGAAAGTTTTGCAGAATCATTTAAAATTTTAAAATTTCAAAATAGTATGATGCTAATTAAAGGGTCTAGGGGTATGGCTTTGGAGCGAACGCTGGAACTTTTGTAGATTTCTTTATGTAGTAATAACAATTTGCCATTTCATTTATTTGAGATGGCTTTTTTTTGTACAATTTAGTCCAAAAAAAAACTCCAACATTTCTGTTGAAGTTTTGTGGGCGATGAGGGGTTCGAACCCCCGACCCCCTCGGTGTAAACGAGGTGCTCTGAACCAGCTGAGCTAATCGCCCTATTTTACTAGGTTGCTATCGTTTTGTGATTGCGAGTGCAAATATAAGACTCTTTTTTGAATGTGCAACTATAAAATGAAAAAATATTTAAATTATTTCTGCAACCACAAAAGTACTACCGCCAATATAGATGAAATCATCAGGCTTTGCAGCTGTTTTGGCGGCTTGGTAAGCTTCTGTAATTGAGTTATATGAGTGTCCGTTTAATCCTGTTTCGGTTGCTTTTTGATGTAGGGTTTCAACTGCTAAGCCTCGTAGATTATTGGGTTTCGAAAAATAATATTTTGCGTTTTTTGGAAGCAATGGAAGTATTGCCTCTAGGTTTTTGTCGTTAACTACTCCAAAAACAATGTGAAGGCTGTTAAAATTCTCTTTCTGAATTTGGTTGAAAACTATCGAAAGTCCTTCTTTATTATGTGCGGTGTCGCAAATCGTTTTTGGATTGCTGCCTATTTGTTGCCATCTGCCTAATAAACCTGTGTTTTGAACGACCTTCGACAATCCAGCGATACAATTCTCCTTATTAGCAGTTAATCCTCCTAAATCGTTCAAAACGGCAATAGTTTGTAGAGCTGTTTTCTTATTGTGTATTTGATAGTCTCCTAACAAATCGGAAGGATAGGTTTCTAAAATGGTTTCCGATGCAAAATAGATTGGTGCATTGCAATCTGCTGCTTTTTTAACGAAGACTGGTTTTGTTTCTACAGTGTATTCTCCAATGATCACGGGAATATTAGACTTGATAATCCCTGCTTTTTCGGCAGCAACTAGTTCTAGCGTGTTGCCCAAAAATTGCGTGTGATCCAAACCTATGTTTGTTATTACTGAAACCAACGGAGTAATGATGTTTGTAGCGTCCAATCGTCCGCCCATGCCGACTTCTATTATGGCGAAATCAACTTTTTCTGTGGCAAAATATTCAAAGGCAAGTCCAACGCTCATTTCGAAAAAGCTGATGTCATGGCTCTCAAAAAAAGGTTTGTTTTTGGCGATGAATTCGCAAACAAAATCTTCGCTTATTTCCCCCGAAGCGTCGGGGGCAATGATTTTGATGCGTTCTCTATAGTCTTTCAGGTGTGGTGAAGTATAAAGTCCCACTTTATATCCTGCTTCTTGCAAAATAGATGCCAACATGTGCGATGTCGAGCCTTTGCCGTTGGTACCTGCAACGTGTATGCATTTCAGTTTTTGGTGTGGATTTCCCAAATGCGCAATGAGTTCCAAAGTGTTTTTCAAATCTTCCTTATAGGCTGTTGCGCCTTGTGTTTGGTACATGGGCAACTGGTTGAACATCCATTCGGTGGTTTCTTGGTAATTCATTGATTGTGATTTTGAATCCAAAAGTACAATTTCTTTTGGTGGTGCTCAAATCGAATTTTAGGAAACTGATGTGAATATTTTGGGCGTGCCCCTTCGTAAAAACTGCGGGTCAGGCTTTTCGTTCCCGCTTTTTTTTATTTGGAGAAAAACCAAATAAAAAAAGAGCTCCACTGCAAACGAAGTTCACTGAACTCCTATGAAAAATAAATGTAAAGTGAAGTAATCCTTCACGCAAACTAGCATGACGATTCAGATTGTAATACTAATCGTGAATATAATTTTGTCCAAGAGTTTTTTGGTTCTGGTTTTTGACAATCTAATCTGTCTAGTTTGTGAAGCTGAAGGCGTTTCCTGTTTGCTGAGCAACTTTGCTGAGACGCGTTCAGCGTGACCAATTGTTGCGTACTACTTGTTTGCTTTTAAATTTACCGTTTTGAAATAATTACTTTTTACCATTAAGGAATTAAGGAAATTTAGGCTTATTGGTTCTTAATCTCTAAATGGTTATAGAAAAATGTTTATACATAGGTAAATTCAAAGGTAAAATAGCATGAAGAAAGAAATCGTATCACGTGCAGAGTTTGCGTGAGAGATAGTCCCGAAGCGTCGGGAGAAAAGCCCGCAGACAAGTGCAGCGATAGCGGAACTTGTTGAGGAGAGTAATGGATAGCTCGACAGCAATACAAAAGCTAAGCGGTTGCTAGATTGGCCTTTTGTATTGCTGGCACGCCCTAATTATTGAAATAGGTTATTGTCCTAATTTGAAATTGACGGTGATGAACCCAATTTGGGTTTCGGGAGCATTGCTGTCGGGTTGCCATCTATATTTTCGGGCAGTTTCCAAGGCAGGTTCTACCAAACACGGGTTGGTGTTGGTGGTTCCTTTGGTGTATTTGGCAGCGATAACATTTCCGTTTCTGTTTACAGTGATTTGCACTACAACAGTTCCTGATTCATTACACTTTTGAACCACTGATCCTCTAGAGCTTATGTTTCTACCGTTAAGTCCCCAGCCGCTTCCGCCGCCAGCGCCAGTACCTGAACCGTAATACGAATTGGCATAAGGGTCGCCATTGATGCTTCCTTTGTCGCCCGCTTGGCTGTCGTTTCCTTCGCCTCCTTTGGCCTTACCGTCCGATTTTGGTCCATTGATAAGACTAGATAAAGCATCAGTTGTACTTTTGGAAGGTTTCGGACTTTCTTTCGGTTTTGGTTTTTGCTCGGCTTCAGTAACTTGTTTTGTAGGTTGTACTTTCTTGGCGGTTTTCATCACAGGAGCATCTTCGACCTCTTGCGAAAGTACGTCTTCAACCTTGGATGCAGCAGGTTGTGCAGCTGTAGGCTTTGGAGCCGACTGAATCGCTTCTGTAGGTTGAATTTTTCCGTTTCCAAATTCGGTGGTACCAAAATTGATGGCAATTCCGTTTTCGGGTGGCGGGTCAAGTGACTTTAAACCTAAATAAAAGAACAAAATAAGTAGTATCGCAAAAATAACAGTTGTGATACCAAATGATTTTTTCTCTTCGTCTGTTTCTAAATATTTCATTTATTGTGAATCTTGTTTTGGAAAAACGGCTGCCTTTATTTTGGTCTCACCGCTAAAACAACTTTAATTTGATTTCGATTGGCAATGTCCAAAACGTTGACCGCTTTTTCGATTGGTACACCTTCTTCAGCTCTTAGTATAATAGCTTTTTCTTTATCAGCTGTAAAAAGTCCAAGGAGCCTTGTTTCTAATTCAGCCTCTGGTACAGCCTCTTTGTCAATAAAAAATTCTAATTTTTTGTTGATACTTACAGAGATATTTTTGTTGCTATCGGTTTTTCCTTTGGCTTTTGGTAAAACTAAATCCAAAGCATTAGTCGTAACCATGGTCGATGTAAGCATGAAGAATATCAACAACAAGAACACAATGTCGGTCATGGATGACATGTTGAATTCGGCACTTACTTTATTTCTTCCTCTAATATTCATAATTAAGCGGGGTCATTTAATAAGTCTAAGAAATCTACTGCATTGGCTTCCATTTGGTGTACAATTTTATCGGTTTTGACAACTAAGTGGTTGTAACCAATATAAGCGATAAGTCCAACAACAAGTCCAACTACGGTCGTTGTCATAGCGGTATAAATTCCTTCTGAAAGGGCGCCAACTTCGATTTGTCCTCCAGCAGAAGCCATTTTGTGAAACGCCTGAATCATTCCGACAACTGTTCCTAAGAAACCTGTCATAGGACCTGCTCCAGATATAGTGGCTAGGATGCTTATGTTTTTTTCTAGTTTGTAAATTTCTAGTTTACCAGCGTTTTCGATTGCTGTATTGATGTCGTCAAGAGGTTTTCCGATTCTTGAAATTCCTTTTTCGATTAATCGAGCCACCGGGGATTTTGAGTGAGCGCAAGTCATTTTTGCGTTGTCGATACGTCCGTTACGGATATTGTCTCTAATTTGACTCATAAAACTACTGTCCATTTTGGATGCTTCGCCTATAGCCATCAATCTTTCGAAATAAAGATAAAGGGCTACAAATAACATTAGAAAAAGGGCAGTCATAATGATTTGACCAGCCAATCCGCCGCTAGTTAACAACTCAATTATAGATAAGGTTTTTTCAACTGGAACCGCATCGGCTAAATTTTCATTTGCAACAGATAAAGTGTCTGCTTGTAACAATAAACTCATATACTTTTTTCTTTTTTATTGAAACGCTAAGATATTATAAAAATTGTAAGTTATAGGTTAAAATACCAAAACAAATACCTCATGGATTTTTATAATTTGCTATTCGAATTTCTTATTTATTAAAGGGATTAATTTTTAAAATCTGTTTTTACTTTACATAAACTATGCCAGAACTATGGTCTTTTGATGCCCCCGTAACACTACTCAAAACATTGACTTCATTACGTAGTTTTAAAACGCCCAATAATGCAAAAATCAAAGCTTCTTTGTATTCCAATATTTCACTTTCTGGAATAATGATTTGCATTTTGGGTAAGTGATTTTGAATTCTTTCGACTAAAAAAGCATTGTAAGCGCCGCCTCCAGTTACGAATAGCGTTCCTTTTTTTGTTGGCAATGCCAAAGAAGTTTGGATAGCGACATGTTCAATAAATGTAGCTAATTTGTTTTTTATGGAGATGTCATAAGTTTCCATAATCGGTAAAACGATTTCTTTGACAAATTCGAAACCTAATGATTTAGGATGTTTTAGTTTGTAAAAACCAAGGGCATTAAGTTCTTCTAAAAGATCTGAATTTACTTCTCCCGTTCTTGCAATTGCTCCTTTGTCGTCATAATCTAATCCTAGTTTGTTTGCATAAAAATTCAAAATAGTATTGACAGGCGAAATGTCAAACGCAATTCGCTTGCCATTTTCGGCGAAGGAGACATTCGAAAAACCACCTAAATTCATGCAGTAGTCATAACTCGCAAATAGAATTCCGTCTCCAATAGGAACTAAAGGGGCGCCTTGTCCGCCTAACTCTACATCTTGTACTCTGAAATCGCAGACAACGGTTTGGTTTAAAAGTTTGGCAATTTCGGGTAAATTTCCAATTTGCAAAGTAAAACCATCTTGTGGTTGGTGCAAAATAGTATGTCCGTGAGAACAAACGGCATCTAGATTTTCAATCGTATGTTTCTTGATGAAATCATTGATTATGGAAGACAATAATAAAGTATAGTCTTTATTGAGTTCCTGCAATTGGTCGTGTGAAAAAGTGACCGCGTTTTTTAGCATCGAAAGCCAGGAACCATTATAGCTAATGGTTTCGCTATTCAAAATCTCAAAATGCCACTGATTATTTTTGATGGTA